>CAYJUK010000001.1:0-708 GCA_964373335.1 uncultured Planctomycetales bacterium
AGAGAACATCCGCTTTGGGAAGGAAAATGTCACCGAGGAAGCCGTCAGGGAAGCAGCCCGATTGGCCAATGCACATGAATTCATTGAGGCTGCCGAGCACGGATATGACACAGTCGTTGGTGATTCCGGCATGAAACTCTCGGGAGGGCAAAGGCAGCGGATTGCTATTGCCAGGGCGATCTTAAGGAAACCGGAGCTCTTGATCCTTGATGAGGCAACAAGCTCTCTTGATAATGTGTCTGAAAAAGCTGTCCAGGGAGCTATCAATAAGATTTCCCGGCAAACGACCATGCTGATTATCGCTCATCGGCTTTCTTCGGTTCAAAATGCGGATAAAATTATTGTTATCGATCAGGGGAGGATCGTGGAACACGGGACACATGAATCTTTGATTGCCAACGGGAAAACCTATTTTAATTTGTATACAACTCTCAGTCATTAAGAAGACTTTTCGTTTCCGATGGTGGAGTAGAAAAAAGGACGATTCCTATCGTGGCGGAGGATATCATGATGCAGAAAGCTCTGGTAACCGGCGGGGCGGGGTACATCGGATCCATCCTAACCAGAAAACTTTTACAGAAGGGATATTTTGTCCGGGTCATCGATAAATTGCTGTTTGGAAAAGATTCTCTGACCGAGGTTCTTGATCATCCTCGCTTTGAGCTTCTCAATGCGGATATCCGTGATCAGCAAAAGGTCGCTGAGGCG
>CAYJUK010000001.1:718-61964 GCA_964373335.1 uncultured Planctomycetales bacterium
GACCGGGATTGGGACCGTGTTCCATTTGGCCTCTATCGTCGGTGATCCAGCCTGCCAGAGATATCCGGAATTGGCCGCCGAGGTTAATCTTAAGGCTTCCCATGATCTGCTGAAAAGTGCCCAGCAGCATCAGGTGAAAAGATTCATTTTCGCTTCGACCTGCAGCAATTATGGGAAGATGGATGTCAATAACGATTACGTTGATGAACGGTCTCCATTACAACCCGTATCCCTTTACGCGAAATTGAAGGTGGATTTTGAGAATCACCTGCTGGAATCGAACTATCCGGATGATTTTACCGTGGTGTGTTTAAGATTCGCTACGGCTTATGGTCTGTCTCCGCGGATGAGATTTGATTTAACGGTGAATGAATTTATCAAAGATCTGTGTCTCAATAAAGAGTTAGTTGTCTTTGGAGAACAGTTCTGGCGGCCTTATTGTCACATTGATGACATCGCCAGTGCCTGTATTTGCGCCCTGGAAGCAGATCGAGAGCTGGTTCATAAAAATGTCTTTAATGTGGGGGATACCCAGGAGAATTATCAAAAGAAAATGATCGTTGACTTGATCAAGCAGCGATTGCCCCTGGGGAAGGTCAAGTATATTCATAAAGAAGAAGATCCGCGGGATTATCGAGTCAAATTCGATAAGATTAAAGATGAGCTGCAGTTTTCGATATCTAAGAAAGTGTCGGATGGCATCGAGGAGATTATGCAGGCTATGAACTCCGGCATCTTTCAAGATCCCGAACAGAAAAAATATAAGAATTCTTAAATGGCGCAATCAAAATTTATTCCTTTATCTGTCCCGCATATCTTCGGTCAAGAATGGCGGAAGGTCAAGCGGTGTTTTGATACGGGATGGGTTTCTTCGGCCGGACCTTTTGTCGATGAACTGGAAAATGAGATTTGTCAATTGACCTCCTGTCAATACGCCGTGGCCT
Source organism: uncultured Planctomycetales bacterium (assembly GCA_964373335.1). Taxonomy (GTDB): domain Bacteria; phylum Omnitrophota; class Gorgyraeia; order Zapsychrales; family CAYJUK01; genus CAYJUK01. The sequence goes on from CAYJUK010000001.1 coordinate 1,663, forward strand.
TGAGCAGCGGGACGGCGGCTCTGCAAGTGGCGTTAGAGGTCGTTGGGGTAGAAGCGGAGGATGAGGTGATTGTCCCCACGGTTACATTTATAGCCCCAGTGAATGCGGTGACGTATCTGGGGGCATATCCGGTTTTTATGGATTGCGATGATTATTTTAATATTGATTCTGAAAAGGTCATGACATTCTTAAATGAACAGACCTATATGAGAAACGGAGGGACTTACAATAGGAAAACTAAACGACGCGTACGCGCCATCATTCCAGTCCATATCTTTGGCAATGCCGTCCATCTTATGAGCCTAGTCCCGTTCTGCCGCAGGCGGAATATTTCGGTTGTGGAGGATGCCACAGAAAGCCTGGGCACTGTTTACAATAAAGGAATATATCAAGGAAGACATACCGGAACGATTGGAGATATCGGCTGCTATTCTTTTAATGGGAATAAGATTATCACCGCTGGCGGTGGAGGAATGCTGGTGACTAATAATGTTCGATACGCTGAGCAGGCCAAATATTTAACGACGCAGGCCAAGGATGATGCCCTTTATTTTATCCATAATTCTATCGGCTATAATTTCCGTTTGAATAGTCTTCAAGCGGCCATGGGGGCAGCCCAGCTGAAGGAACTGTCTAAGGTCATCCGCATCAAAAAGGTTAATTATCAAATTTACAAAGACGAACTTGACTCCATTAAAGGATTAATGTTGAGGGAGACCCCCCCGTTTGCGGATAATAACCATTGGATGTATGCCCTTCAGGTAGACGAGAAGAAGTATGGCCGATCGATTGATGATTTGATTCGTCTCTTTCAGGGGTTTAACATTGAGGTTCGGCCGCTCTGGTATTTGAATCATCGGCAAAAACCTTATCGAGGCTGCCAAAGCTATGAGATTAAAAAAGCCCAGGTGATGCTGAAATCCACATTAAATATTCCTTGCAGCTGCGGGTTAACAAAAAATGAAATCTTCACAGTCATCAATTTTTTGAAAAAATGGAAAAGATAATTGTTATCGGCGGGGGCGGACACGCTAAATCGGTGATCAGTGTCATTAAGAAGATGGGCCGGTTTCAAATCTTGGGGTACATTGATCTCTCGGATAAGGGACCGATTTTGGGAGTCGGTTATCTGGGGGATGACCGGCAGTTAGCGTCCATTAAAAATCGATATCCCGATTGTCAGGCGGCCATCGGCATCGGTTATGTTGAGCTTTCTTCTAAGAGAGAAGGAATCCAGCAGCAATTATCGGCCTTAGGATTTGAATTGCCGGTTCTCATTTCGCCCACGGCTGTTATTAACGAGGATGTCCGGATTGGAAGGGGAACGGTTATTCATGATGGGGTTATTATTAATGTGGACTCGGTCATCGGGGAATGTGTTATCTTGAATACCAAAAGTTCCATCGATCACGATTGCCGGATCGGGAATTTTGTCCATATCGCTCCCGGGGCAACTCTCAATGGAGGCGTTATCATCGGGAAAAACTCAATTATAGGAACGGGAAGTACCATCATTCAGTATAAATCAGTTTGTGACAATTGTGTCATCGGGGCCGGGGCGATTGTGGTTGAGGATTGTCAGAATTCCGGGATTTATCTTGGGATCCCCGCGGAGATGAAATGAACTCAAAGTTAAGCTTTGTTTCCCAAGGGGTATTCATTATTGCGGAAGCCGGCGTCAATCATAACGGCCAGATCGGCATGGCCAAACGTTTGATTGATACGGCCAAGTCCGCCGGGTGCGATGCCATCAAATTTCAAACCTTCCAAGCGGAGAAATTTGTCAGCCGATTCGCCCCTAAGGCGGAATATCAAAAGAAGACCACGGATCGCCGGGAATCTCAACTGGAAATGATCAAAAAGTTAGAACTCGATGAACAGGATCATAGGAAAATGATGGAATACTGCGTACAAAAAGGGATTATGTTTCTTTCGACTCCTTTTGATTTAGAAAGCATCACCTTACTGCACAATCTGGGACTTAAGATATTTAAAGTTTCTTCCGGGGATATCATGAATTTACCTTATCTAAGAAAAATCGGCGGCCTGCGCGGGCAAGTGATTCTGTCTACCGGGATGGCGGAGATGGAGGATATCAAAAAGGCCTTGGAAGTCCTTATGGGGAATGGCACGAAAAAGCAGGATATCACGGTCTTGCATTGTACGACGGCCTATCCAGCGCCGTATGAAGAAGTCAATCTGCGGGCGATGCTGGCCATCCAGGAGACATTCCAGATCAAGGTTGGATATTCTGACCATACGCAGGGGATTGAAATCTCTATCGCCGCCGTCGCATTGGGAGCCAGAGTTGTTGAAAAACATTTAACATTGGATAGACGTATGGAGGGCCCTGACCATCAATCATCGTTAGAACCGGATGAATTTAAAGCGATGGTTCAGGCGATCAGACATGTGGAAAAGGCTATGGGCGATGGGATGAAAAGGCCTGCCGATTCCGCATTGAAGATTAGACCCGCGGCCTTAAAGAGTATCGTCGCCGCGAAGTCTATAAAAAAAAATGAGGTTATGAGTGATGAAAATATTGCCGTCAAACGGCCGGGGACAGGCATCAGCCCTATGAGATGGGATGAGGTTTTGGGGAAAAAGGCTGTCCGTGATTTTGCCGCTGATGAACTCATTGAGATCTAGCTCAAATGATTCCTATGCGAAAGGGAGAGATGAATAGGAAGGAAAGCCTTTATCAGCGAATACCTTTTTGGGGTAAGAAACATGAGTAGGAAGATTGTTGTCTTCACCGGAAACAGATCAGAATATGGTTTATTAAGACCGGTCATTAAGGAATTGTGTCGGGAGGCATCCTTTGAGATATCTTTGATTATTTCCGCGAGTCATCTGGATCGAGATTTTGGCGAGACTTTAGATGAAATAGAATTGAGAGACATCAGGAAGATCAAGAAGATCAAGAAGATTAAGATGAGGGATGTTTCTCAAGATGGGAAATCTATTCTTTTTCAAACAATCTCAACGATTGTGGATAAGGGAAGTAAAATCTTAAAGGATCTGAACCCGGATTTTATTATTTTAGCTGGGGACCGGTACGAAACGTTTGCCATGGCGATCGCGGCTTTTTATATGAATATCCCCATTGCTCATCTCTTTGGTGGGGATCTGACTGAAGGGGGCCACTTTGATGATTCTGTCCGTCACAGTATTACTAAATTGGCGCACCTGCATTTTACCAGCAATGAGGACTCTTACCAAAGGGTTCTGGGACTCGGGGAGGAAAGATGGCGTGTTTTTAATGCCGGTTCACCGGCCGTGGATAATTTCAAAAATAAAGAATATGCGTTTCCAGAAGAATTGGCCCGGGAATTTAAGATCGATTTAAATCAACCTATTGTCCTTTTCACCCAGCATCCGGTGGCAGCACAGATCGATGCGGCCTACGAACAAGCCAAACAAAGTTTGGAGGCCTTGAAGGAATTGCGTTTTCAGACAATGATTACCTATCCTTGTCCTGATCCTGGCAGTGAAGATATGATCAAGGCCATTGAGGAATATGCGGATGTTGCTTATTTCCGCATTCAGAAGAGTCTGGGAGTCAAGCGTTACTTTGGGTTCCTGGCCATTGCCTCTGTTGTCGTGGGGAATTCTAGCAGCGGTATCATTGAGACGCCTCTTTTTAAGGTGCCTTGTGTGAATATCGGGACAAGGCAAAAAGGAAGGCTTCGCGCCGAGAATGTCATTGATGTCATTTATGACAAGGAGCAAATTAAAAACGCCGTCAGGAAGGCGATCGAGGATAAAGGATTTAAAGATAAGGTGCGGGGCTGTGTGAACCCTTATGGCCAGGGGAGTCCTTCTCAATTCATTGTCAATAAGCTCAAGACCATTCCCATCAACAGGCTGATAATTCAAAAGAGAATGGAGATCCGGGATTCTCAGGATAATAAATCAATGCTATCCGTATCTTAAGTTCATTTCACCGAAACTATGGTCAGTGGTTCACGATTAGTTGGGTATCTTAGGACAAGGGATTTTATTAATCGATGACTGAACTCTTAAAGAAGTTTTTTATAAAAGAAAATGTCACCGTTAAGCAAGCGATGCGGCAGATGGGGCGGACGGCCAAGAGAGTCTTGTTTATTGTTGATGATCAACAGAAATTATTGGGCTCATTAACAGATGGGGATATTCGTCGCTGGGTCTTAGCCGGAGGCAGACTCTCGGATACCATTCACAAGGCTTATAATAAGAAACCCATCTTTGTTAAACAGCATTATAAAGATGAGAGCGTGAAAAAGATCATGCTGCATGACCGTATTGAATCTATCCCAGTGGTCGATCAAAACAATATGATAAAGAAAATCCTGCTATGGAATCATCTATTTGACGGTCATGCAAAAACAATTTATAAGCAGATTGATACCCCCGTTGTTATTATGGCCGGCGGGAAGGGTACCCGATTAGATCCCTACACGCGGGTGCTGCCCAAACCCCTTGTTCCTATTGGGGAAAAGACGATCCTGGAATTAATCATTGAGAGATTTGTCAGCTTCGGGGTAGAGGAATTCTATTTATCTATTCATCATAAATCCCGTATGATCAAGGCCTATTTTGAGGAAATTAGTCCCAATTTTAAAATCCATTATATCGAAGAAAAAAAGCCTTTAGGAACAGCCGGTAGCCTAAGGCTTCTCTATAATAAAGTTAAGGGATCCATTATGGTTTCTAACTGCGACATCATGATTGAAACCGATTATTCTGCCTTGCTCGAGTTTCATGAGTCTCAAGAGTATGATCTTTCGGTTGTCGGCTCTTTTCGTCATTATACTATCCCTTACGGGGTCTGCTCTATTGAGAATGGCGGAAGTCTCCGGGAAATTCATGAGAAACCCGAATATGACTTTTTGGCCAATACGGGGATGTACGTCCTTAATGATCGCGTGTTGGGATTGATCCCAGTGAACAAGCTTTTTCATATGACGGATTTAATCAAGAGGATCAAAAAAGAAAAGGGTAAGGTGGGTCTTTATCCTATCGATGAAAAATCCTGGGTCGATATTGGTCAATTAGAAGAATATCATCGAGTCCTTAAACAGCTAGAGATTAACCGATGAAGATCATCTTTTTTGGCCTCGGGTCATCAGGACTGAGACACGCCCGACGCCTCAATCAATATAAAAATATAGAGCTCTACGCTTTTCGGACCGGGAAAGGACAAAAAAAGGTAACGATCAAGACGAAAGAAGTGAGGGCCTGGGAGGATATTGATCGGATCAAACCGGATGTCGCCTTTATCACCAATCCAACTTCATTACATGTGAAGACAGCCTTAGCGTGCGCCCGTAGAAATATGGATCTCTTTATCGAGAAACCTTTGGATAGTCAGATAAAAGATCTGGATCAATTTCTGAAGATCGTGAGAAAGAAAAATATTGTCACGTATGTCGCTTATGTCTTAAGGTTCCATCCGGTTATTCAGGAGTTGAGAAAATATATCCGGAAATATCCCTATTTACATATGCGGGTGACAGCCACATCCCTGCTTTACGGATGGCGGCCTTACGAAGACGTGAAAAAAAGCTATTCTTCCTTTAAGGAAATGGGAGGAGGCGTAATCTACGATCTCTCCCACGAGATTGACTATGCCCAATATCTTTTGGGGGATATCAAGAATATGCAAGGGCAGTTTTCCCGCCGCAGTCATATGACGGTAGATTCGGAAGATTACGCCGACTTCTTGATCCAAACCCAGAAGGGACCGGTGAATATTCATATGAATTTCTTGAGTCAATTATGGCAGCGTATTATTCAAGTTGATTTTAAGGGTAGGACTGTTATCGGAGATTTAAGAAAAAGCACGATTGTAGAGTATCAAAATAATAAAATCGTTAAGACGAAGCAGTTTGCCTATGGGACCAGGGAGTGTTTTGGTCTGCAGATAAAATATTTTCTTAAAAATTGGAAGGATAAGAACTCCCGGATGATGAATAATGTTTTTGAGGCGGCAAAATTATTAAGAATAATATACCGCTTCAAAAAATCTCAGGAGCAATATGCCTAATATCTTATTGACCATAGCAGCCAGGGGGGGATCGAAGGGAGTCAAAGGAAAAAACCTCCGACCCCTTTTGGGAAAACCCCTGATTGCGCATACCATCGAACAGGCCCTTCAGTGGGGGAAGGCCAAACAGGTGGTGGTGACGACCGATTCCCCTGACATCGCCCGGATTGCTAAAGACTATGGGGCCCAGGTCCCTTTTCTGCGTCCGGTGGAATTGGCGGATGATCATGCCGCCAAGGGTCCGGTTCTGCAGCACGCCTTATTAAATTGCGAAAGGATTTTTAAAGAGCAATTTGATGTTGTGGTGGATTTGGATCCTACCTGCCCCATGAGATCAGCGGAAGATTTAGATCATTGCCTGGACATCTTCCTTAAGGATAAACCTAAAACTCTTTTTAGTGTTGTCGCCGCTCATAAAAATCCTTATTTCAATATGGTTGAGCTTAAAGAAAACGGAAATTATGAATTGTGTAAAAAATTCGATAAGCCGTTTTATTGCCGGCAAGATGCCCCGAAAGTTTATGCGATGAATGCCTCTATTTATTTGTATGAGAGGGATTTTCTTCTTAAGACCGCAGTCCCTTCTCCTTTCAGCGATCGGACCAGGATTTATGTGATGAACGAAGATTGTGGGATCGATATTGATCGAGAGGTTGATTTTAGGTTGGTTGAATTCTTATTTAAAGAGAAGCTAGTGGAACGATGATCAATTATCTGGAAAAGTTCTTTCTCAAAGGGAAAACAGCGTTTATAACCGGCGGGGCGGGGTTAATTGGCAGCGAGGTCTCAAAGGCTTTAGCGAGTGCGGGTGCTCAAGTGATCATATTAGACATTGATCTCAAGAAAAGTCAAACGCTGGTGAGAGAGATTCAGAGGGCAGGACATAACGCCAGCTATGAATTTTTTGATATGACCCGGATGAAAATTTTTGAGAGGAAGATTGAGCTGCTGGTGCGAAAATATCACGGAGCTGATATCTGGGTCAATATGGCGTATCCACGAACGAAAGATTGGAGTGATCCTATAGAGGAAGTCACTCTTAGCAATTTAAGAAACAATGTGGACATTCAGACGAATTCCTACGCGTGGTCATCGCGGATCATCGCTTTAAATATGAAAAAGAGAAAAACGAAAGGAGTGATTATCAATTGCGGTTCGATTTATGGCGTGGTCGCCAATGATTTTACAATTTATGAAGGAACTAAGATGACCGGGCCTATGGCCTATTCCTTGATTAAAGGGGGAATTGTTCATTTCACCCGTTATATGGCTTCTTATTTTGGGAGATTCGGTATCCGTTTTAATAGTGTCTGTCCCGGGGCCATTGTCTATCAAGAAGATCAGATCAACCCCATTTTTCTTAAGAACTATAAAAAGAGAGTTCCCCTCAATCGATTGTGCCGAGCCGAAGATATAGCCTGCGGAACCCTCTTTTTAGCCAGCGATGCCGCTGCTTATGTTACTGGCCATACCTTAATGGTTGACGGGGGATGGACAATTATATGAAAAATATCCGTGTGATTGCTCGATTGGATATCAAAGGTCCCAATCTGGTGAAAGGGATTCATCTCGAAGGTCTACGCGTGCTGGGTAAGCCTGAACATTTTGCCCGTTATTATTATGAAAACGGTGCGGATGAATTATTCTATATGGATTTAGTGGCCAGTCTTTATGGCCGCAACAGCCTGCTGCATATTATTCAAAAGACGGCGCAAGAGACCTTTATTCCCTTGACCGTTGGGGGAGGGTTAAGAACCGTTGAGGATATCAATGCGGTCTTGCGGGCAGGAGCCGATAAGGTCTCGATCAACACCGCTGCCATCAATAATCCCCTGTTCATTCAAGAGGCGGCGAAAAGATTCGGTTCTTCAACAATTATCGTAACTATTGAAGCGATCAAACAAGCGGATGGCAGATACTTGGTTTTTACCAATAACGGCCGGGAACATACCGGCCGAGAGGTTGTGCAATGGGCGTGTCAGGTCGAAGCGTTAGGGGCGGGAGAGATTATGCTGACTTCTGTTGATAGAGAAGGGACAGGTCTGGGGTATGATATTGAGCTGACCAAGATGGTCTCTGAAGGTGTCTCTATTCCCGTGATCGCTTGCGGTGGCGCCGGAAAACTGGAACATATCAGCGATGTTATTCTTCAAGGCCATGCGGATGCGGTCACTATCGCGTCTATGCTGCATTATGATTTCATTTATAATCATCGCCATGAAGCGATGGGGGCTGATTATTCTGAGGAAGGGAATATTGAGTTTTTAAAAAGCGGGACTCTTTTTACGAAAATTCAATATTCGAATATCAGTTCGATTAAATCTTATTTATTATCAAAGGCTATTTCTTGCCGTCATGAGATTGAAGAGAAGACGCTGAGGGTTTAGAACCAATGTCCATTAACATTGCTATAGTTGATTTTCAGATGGGGAATCTTAATAGTGTGCAAAGGGCATGCACCTCGGTAGGATTAATTGCGAAAATTGTCAATGAGAAGCAGGAAATTTTAGATGCCGATGGTGTTATTATCCCCGGCGTAGGGGCCTTTGGAGATGCCATGATCAATCTGGAAAGACTTGATCTCATTAATACGATTAGGGAGATCATTGATCAAGGGAAGCCGGTTATGGGGATCTGTTTGGGGATGCAGTTATTGATGTCGAATAGCGAAGAATTTGGCTGGCACAAAGGGTTAGATCTCTTCCCGGGGGCGGTGGTGAGATTCCCGGCGACTGGGGATAATAATAGGAAGATAAAAGTTCCCCAGGTCGGCTGGAGCGAGATTTATCCGCCTCTTTCTGATCAAGAGGATTTTGGGGAAGATTCTTTCTTAAAAGGCATTCAGCGCGGGGAATATATGTATTTTGTGCATTCTTATTATGCCCAGCCGGAACAATCAGAACTCATCATCGCTGCTTCCAGATATGAAGGAATCAAATATTGTTCTGCTATTCAATGGAAGAACGTCTTCGCTACCCAATTCCATCCGGAGAAAAGCGGCCGGGAGGGGTTAAAGATTTATCAAAACTGGGCGCATCAAAACTGGGATATCGATAAAACCATATAAACCAGGGAGATCAATAATGTTGTTTAAGGAATCCATTGATGGTCAGCCGAGGGTTGTCGACAAGGTCGTGTACTGCAAAAAATGTGTCGTTTCGAATCAAAGGCCGCGGATCACCTTCAATGAAGAAGGTGTCTGCAATGCCTGCCAAAATGCTTATAGGAAACATCACGTGATCAATTGGAAGGAACGCGAAGAAATGCTGTTGGAATTGTTAGCCAAATTCCGTTCAAAAGATGGCAGCTATGATTGTATCGTCCCCGCCAGCGGCGGCAAAGACAGCGGGTATGTCGCCTATCAATTAAAATATCAATATGGAATGCATCCTTTAACGGTCACATATGCCCCGTTTATTTATACCGATATCGGCTGGCGCAACTATCTGGCGTTTAAGGATTCCGGATTTGATAATCTCCTTTTTTTTCCCAATGGGAAGGTTCACCGAAAATTGGCCCGATTGTGTTTTGAGCTGATTGGGGATGCCTGGCAGCCTTTTACCTATGGCCAAAAGGCCTATCCCTGGCAAATGGCAGTCAAATATCAGATTCCACTTATTTTTCACGGTGAGAACGGGGAAGTCGAGTATGGCGGATCAACGAAATATTGGAACAAACCCTATGAATCCGATCTGAGCGATTGGAATGATCATCATTTTCGTCGTGCCGATGTCGATCGGGTGATCGAAAAAGGATTGGAGGCCGGGATTTTTACCAAGGAGGAAGTGAATAACAACTCTTTTGATCATTACCGCCAGCCCAGACGAGAGAATGTCGAAAAGCTGGGAGCTCAGATGCATTGGTTTTCTTTTTATAAAAAATGGATCCCGCAGGAAAATTATTATTGCGCGGTAGAACATACCGGCTTTCAGGCGAATCCGGAGCGGACCGAAGGAACTTATTCAAAATATGCGAGCCTGGATGACCGATTGGATGGCTTCCATTATTATTTAGGTTACATTAAATTTGGCATAGGCCGGGCAACCTCCGATGCCGCTCACGAAATTCGGGATGGCCATCTCACCAGAGAAGAGGGGGTGGCCTTGGTCCGGCGGTATGACGGCGAGTTCCCTAAAAAATATTTTAAGGATTTTTTGGCATATCTTAACATCACAGAAGAGGAATGCTGGGAGGTCATTGATTTTTATCGGCAGCGATCTGCTCATCTTTGGGAGAGAGCCGATGGTCAGTGGCGATTAAAGTATCAGGTCACTGATTTGACGGATACCGCCCCGCCTCATCCGATCTCTGTTTCTGGGTCGACCAGGTAACCCACAGGTATTGGGTAAAGGTTTAAGGATGCGGAAACCTTAAGGCGTGTGGCTTATGACTAATCAATTTATTGGCAAACGACAAATCTGAGATGAGTTTAAATAAGGAGTTGAAAAACTTATAGACAATAAAACACTGTAATTTATAATAAATTGTAATTTATCAATATAGATGATTTCAAATTTTTTGGAGTTTTGAACCCCGATTTCTATTTAGAAAACGCTGTTTCCCTCGAGTTTCCAGGAATCTCAATTTCCAGATAGGAATCAGGGTTTGAAAGATTGAATATGATTGAAAAGAATCAGTTTCAAGGGAAAAGGCTGAATGAATCTTTAGGCAATAATGAGCTTCGAGAATATTTAGCTAATAAAGCTGAAACAAGTCTTGGAAAGATTGCCGTTCCGCATTCTCCTGATTTCAGGTATTACAAAAAGCCTATCCTGTCCAACATCGAAGTGTTGTTGATTGCCCCTCCCATTACTATCCCTCAGAACATGATCAAAAGATGTATTCCGCCTCTGGGATTGAGTTATATTGCCGGATTCATTGAATCAGCAGGGTATAATATTTCGATGATCGATTGTGTTGTCGAAGGATATGAACAGGAGATGCTGGATGGGAATCTCCTGACGTATGGATTAACCCCTCAGAAGATTGAGCAGCGATTAAGGTTATGTAAGCCGCCTGATGTGGTTTGCACCTCTGTTTTGTTTTCTACCGACCTGAATAATTTGTTCGCTCTCACCAGACGTGTTAGAAATGTTTTTCCAGAGACTATTATCGTGGTTGGAGGATTGCACCCCACCATTTATCCTAAAGATATATTCGAAATAGACCAGTCGTGCAATGGTCCTGATCGGACAGTTGATTTTGTTTTCCGCGGCGAGGGGGAACACCGTATTGTTGAATTTTTAAGCAATTTAAAGCAGGGAAAAATTGACCGTAATGCCGATGGATTGGTTGGGTTTATTAATGATGAGTTCTTTTGTAATCATCAGAGATCCACAATCGACAATCTCGATGAGCTGCCTTTTCCAGCTTATCACCTTCTTCCCATGGAGAGGTATTTTGAAATCAATGTTCCGTTTTCCCCGGTGCCGCAGGGATCACGTGTTGCCCAAGTTTTGACATCTCGTGGCTGCCCGGTGAGTTGTACGTTTTGCGCGAGTACCAACATGTACAAAAAATTTCGATATCGTTCAGTGGAAAATGTTATCGCCGAGATTAAAGATTTGAAAGAAAGGTACGGTATTGATGAGGTCCAATTTGCAGATGACAATTTGACCCTTGATCGAAAGCATTCCATAGAATTTTTTACAGCCCTTCGGGATGTGGGAATCAAGTGGTGTACTCCCAACGGCACAATGATTAATACTCTCACCCCCGAGTTAATGGATCTTATGGCCCAATCAGGACTTTATCAGATTACTTTATCATTGGATAGCGGCAGTGCCCGGACCCTGAAGGAACTCCATCATAAACCGGTGAATTTAAACAGCATTCCCGGATTGATCGCCAAAGCCAAAGAGTATGGGATCTTTACTCATGGGACATTGGTTGTCGGCATGCCGGGGGAAACTATAGAAGATATTGAAGAAGGGTTTAATTTTGTTAAGAATCATCTGGCCTTTACCAGTATATCCGTTTTTATCGCAACGGCCATTCCCGGTTCGGAACTTTATCATCAAGCCTTAGAAAAAAAGCTAATCACTAAAGAAGATGCCCATCGGGTCAATTTTACGAAAAGCCGAATACATTTAGCCAATATTGATCCCCTCCTTTTGGAAGAACGGGTTAAAAGGTTTTATGCCGATTTTACCGAGATTGCCAAGAAGCGTGACCCTGAAGAATATTACCGGAAATATTCGAATCTGATCAGATCCAAGAAGAATACACATTTCATTGAGGCGAGCTCAGAAGTGGAAGGGGTTTCTGTCGTCCGGCTTACTTAACCTTATCATGATTAAAATTTCATGAACAAAGAGAGAACGCTTTTAAGTCCAGCGCATTGGCGGCAAATCAGCGAAGAAACCAGGATAAGGCTGGGGAGGCAAGGTTTTTATAATACCGCTTTTTCCGAAAGATTTTTCGATATCTTGAGTTATTTGTTATGTCCCATTTTTCTGAAAGCCAGGATTTCCGCAAATTTCATAACATTTTGCACCTTGGTCTGGGGAGCAATCAGTGCCCTGATTATTAGTGTAGGGACACACCCAGCCTGGATCATTGGACTTTTGATCTTTACCATGACCAATCTGTTAGACCACATTGATGGCAGAGTTGCCAGCAGTACCCATACGGCTACCTATTACGGATATTTTATTGACGGGTTGACAGACGCGTTTGTTTTATGTCTTTTCCGTTTTGGCCTGGTGATCTCTATTTATAAACAGTTTCATTTTTCAACGCTCTTTATCCTGGCCATGAGTGTTCTAATTTTAACCCCGTTTTATATTTTTATTTATGACAAATACGCGGCTTTTGCCAGAAGGATTAATCAAGAAAAAAATACGAATATCAAGCCGTATGTTCGCAATGATCATCTCAAGGTCCCGGCGAATCTTGTTATTGATTTAGAACGGGTAGCTTTATTAATATCTCTTTTTCACTTTCCAACGGGGCTGTGGATTTATTTTTCTCTGAATCTCTGCCTGGAAATGGGATTTATTTTTTATCATATCTTTTGCGCTTATCAACAAATGCGGATTTCAAATTTAGAGATGTTAAGAAGTTGAGAAGGCGATTGGGAAAAAGTATGGAAGAATTCGATTGGCATAAAGTTTGGGAGAGAAAAGGTCTGCTCGCGACAGATGATTTAGGGGTGTTGGATGGATATGAGTATACAGAGATAACTCCGGAAGAAGTGGCGCAGAGAATAACAAAAATTTTGGATATCAAAAAAGAAGACAGGATTTTGGAAGTCGGGTGCGGGGCAGGGGCTGTTGCTGCCTATTTAGATTGTCATTATGTTGGGATTGATTACTCATTCCCTTTAGTTAAGAAACATATCAAGATTCTTAATCATCAGGTATTGTATGGGGAAGCGAATAATCTTATTTTTAAAGACAAGTCTTTTGATAAGGTTTTCTGCTTTAGTGTCTTTCAATATTTTCCTGGTAAAGACTATGCCTTGCAAACCATGGCGGAGATGAAAAGAGTGGCACGAATAAGTGTCTTGATTTGTGATTTGGCTCTTAAATCTCATCGGAAAGAACATTTCGTGTACGAAAAATCTGACTTTGAGGGGTGGGAAATCAGCGAGGGCTTTCATGCCAGCAATGGATCATTACGGTTTAATGCCAGGTTTGATCTTGGGACAAAAAATCCCATTTCAGGCAAGGAATTAGATAAAAGATGGCTTACCATTTCATCATTATAGAAATATGAAAAAAGAAGAATTTGCTAAGTTGATAAAAAGTAACAGCCTTATTTATACCATGGGTGCTCATAATGGTCTCAGTGCCAAGCTGGCTGAACGCAATGGATTTGATGCTGTTTGGGCCAGTGGTTTAGAGATATCAGCATCCTATGCCGTCCCGGACGCAAATATCCTGACGATGACCCAGTATCTGGAGAAGTCCTGTGAAATGAACGAAGCCATATCTCTTCCAGTTGTCTGTGACTGTGATACGGGATATGGAAACTCAAATAATGTTATTTATTTAGTTAAGAAATATGAGGCGGCCGGTATGGCCGCTATATGTTTAGAAGATAAGTTGTTTCCTAAAGCAAATAGTTTTATTAAAGGCCGTCAGGAGTTAGCTCCTATCGCGGAATTCGTAGGAAAAATTATGGCCGCAAAGAGTACGCAGAGGAGCGAAAATTTTAAACTTATCGCCCGGGTAGAAGCGCTTATTGCCGGATGGGACGAATCAGAGGCCCTTTTAAGAGCTGAGAAATATGTTGAAGCCGGAGCCGATGCAATCTTGATCCATTCCAAACAGTCGCATTATGATCAAATTATCAGTTTCGCCAAAAAATGGGGAAAGCAATCTCCGTTAGTGATTGTTCCTACGACTTACCCAACGATCATGAAAGATTTGACAGAAGAAGAATTGTTAGGATTAGGTATCAAGATGGTTATTTTCGCCAATCAGGGAATTAGGGCGAGTATAAAGGTGATGAATGACGTTATGTCCAGGATTCGAAAAATGCGGCATACCTGCGCGGTCGAAAAGGATATTGTTTCCATGGGAGAAGTTTTTGAACTGCAGGGGATGACGCAGATGAATGCGAGTGAACGGAAGTATTTAAAGACGGCCACCGAGGAATTTAATGCTATTTTTTTGGCTGCCGGGGGCCCGCACAATCAAGACGATCTAGCCCCGTTGTTACGAGATAGACCGGTCGCTTTGCTGGATATTAATGGACAGTCTTTGTTAAAAAGAAATGTGTCCACTATCTCTAAGTTTAATGTTGATCAGATTACTGTCGTGACCGGATATTGCAGTGAGCAATTTAACCTCGAAGGAGTTTCCTTAATTCATAATCTGGAATATAACGAAAAAAATATTTTACATTCACTGATGTTGGCCGAAGAAAAATTGACCGGGAGGGTTTTGCTGGCTTATGCGGATGTATTCTTTGAGAAAGAGATAGTAGAGAAACTTTTAAAGACCGAGAATGATATCGTGCTGGTCGGGGATCCGACATTCAAAAATATTAAAAATACCCGTAATAGCAAATTAGATCTACTCATTACAGATAGCCAACCCAACATTAGCCACCGATCCATCGATGATAATTATCTGCCTAAAGTTCTCAAAATCGGAGATCACATTGCGGAAGAAAATGCCCATTACGAATTTGTTGGTCTGGCTTTCTTGAGTGAGAAAGGTATTGGGTTGTTAAGGGAAGTTTACCACGATATGAAAGACGGAAACCCAGGTCATAAACATAAAGATTTTGATAAGATGACTATCAATGATGTTTTACAGGAGATCATAAACCGAAAATTTCCCATCCATGTATTGAAGGTCAACTCAGGTTGGGTAGAAATACATTCCTTTGAGAATTACCGATTAGCCTGTTCGAGTATAAAATGATCAGTGAGGAATCGATTTTTAACTTAATGCAATAAGCTCAGAATTAAAAAGATTAAGGATGCGACGATATGCCATTAAACAATAAAAACTATACTATTGAGGATATCATAAGCAATGGATATGGCAATGATAGAAAGATGGGATTGCGAATCCTATTTGTCTATGCGAATACCGCCGGTGACCCGCTTGTCCCGGTAGGGATCCCGCAGCTTTATGCCGTTATTAAACAAAATTCCCATCAAGCCCGTCTCTTCGACACAACGTGGTATCGTTCACCGTTTTTCAGCTCTGACACAGGTAATAAAGAACGAGCGGCCACATTAAGCATCAGAGCAACAAATCCTGAGGATGTGGGGGTAGGATTTTATGATAGAAATATTTATGAGTCATTTGAGAAAGAAGTCGCGACATACAAACCTCACCTGATTGCTATCTCAGCGTTAGAAATGACCGCCACGTTAGGATTTTCTCTCTGTGCTTATATTCGCAAAAAAGGATACTTCATTCCGACAATTGTTGGCGGTGAATACGCAACAACCTCTCAGCATCTTGTTTTTAAATATGATGATCCTGATCGTGCCGTAGATATGCTCTGTGTTGGAGAAGGAGAAAGGGCCTTTGCAGAATTAACAAATGAATTAGCGAAATTAAATGCTTCCGCCGAGAATATCCGTAAGATTCAAGGGATCTGGACAAGAGATTCCTCTCTGTTTGGATTCACGGATACACGCTGGGGAAGTGCTGTTTCCTTAAATGAATTGCCGATAGGGGATGTCGATATCTTCCTGAATCCTGATTTAGGGGGAGATCCGAAAGTGATCTACAAGCCTATGTATGGGAAGTGGTGGAAATCCTTGACCGTTGAGAAGGCCAGGGGATGTCATTTTAAATGCGCATTTTGTTGTCATGATCTCTATCATGACATGTATACCAATAACCCCGATTTATTTAAAATTGTTAACGGTCATACCGTAAAGGAAAATTTTAGAAGGGATAAATCCTACGAGCGTTTTATTGAAGACGCACGCAGAAAGATCGATAGATATGGGATGAATTTTGTTTACGTGATGGATGAGGATGCCATCCCGCCTCCCTCACACGATGGATTGCGTAAAACAATCGAGTTCTCTCGTTTGTATGATCAATATATTAAGCTGCCTTTTTGGATAGAAACACGGCCGGAAACGATCACCCCTGAGGTTATTGGGGAATTAAGTCATTATTGCAAAGGGATTAGTGTGGGGGTTGAAAGCGGTTCCCCTCTAATAAGACAAAAGGTCATGAAGCGGGGCATGAGGCAGGAAAAAATTTTAAGCGCTTTTAAAATTTTATATCAAAAGGGGATAGAATATGTCTCGGCAAACTTTATTCTGGGGACACCGCATGTTGTCGATAGGAAGCTTATTGGAGAAACAAGAGAGCAGATGATTGAATCAATCGAACTGGCTAAGCAGATTAAGGAAATCAATCCGCGGGTAACGCCTGTTTTTAATATCGCCCAGCCCTATCGAGGAACGACCTACCGGAAAGATTCTATCGCCGCGGGTTTGATACCTGAAGATTATAGGTGTGGAGATTATCGTCGGCCTTCCAATGCTATCGGTTTAGGTGAGATCATGTCTAAACAAGAGTTAATCGGTCTACATCGATGCTCCGCATTATATGTTCATTTCCCGCGACAGAGATGGAACGAAGTCCTGGAGGCGGAAACGAATGATGTTGCATTCGATGCTCTCGTTGCGGAAGCCTCAAAGGAATATTTTAAAAGTACCCCCGAAAATTCACCTGAACAATCCAACCCTCAAGACCAAAATTATAGTAAGGTCGCTGCTCAATAATCACAGGGTATTATTCAGTAATATTATTAAAAATGAAAAAGAGTAATTCTAACAGTCGAGTTAAAATGGCGGTTATTTTGGCCGCCGGTTTAGGTTCACGAATGAGAAACATTATTCATGATAAACCAAAGGGATTCCTCCAGTTTGGTTCAAAGCCTATTATTGAGGAATCGATAGAAAGTTTAATCAGTTGTGGGATCGAAGAGATCATTATCGTAACCGGATATCAAAGTCAATTTTATGAAAGGTTAACCCGAGATCATAGTTGTCTTAAGACCGTAAAAAATCGACATTATGCTTCTTCCGGAAGTATGTACTCCCTGTCTTGTGCTAAAGATTTGATTAAGGAAGATTTTCTATTAGTCGAATCGGATATCATCTATGAAAGAAAGGCGGCAAAATCCATCGTCAGTACACAATATGAAAATTGTATATTGATTTCAGGAAAAACGAGGGCAGGAGATGAGGTATTTGTCGCTTCAATCAAGGGAAGGATCACCGACTTATCTAAAGATTCAAAAAGGCAAGATCACTCAAGCGGTGAACTCGTGGGCCTATCAAAAATATCCAAGCCATTTTTTAGTAAAATGGTATCAATGAGTGAATTATTATTTAAGTCAAATAGAGATATTGATTATGAAAAGTGTATTTCCTCTTTGGCTAAAAAAGAGGCGATTTATTCTTATAAGATTGACGATTTATTGTGGGCGGAAGTTGACAATGAGAGCCATTTTAGAAGAGCCGAACAAATATATCCTAAAATTCTTGAAAAGGATCATCGAAACCCCAACTCCGAATCAAAAATGTTTTTTCGATCCCAATTTTAAATGCAAAATTGGGGTTCGACGGGCTATGCCTCATCCCCCGGGTGAAAAACTTCACCCCTCGAGCTCTTAAGGGGAGGATTATTTTCTAATGCGGAGTTGGAGTCGAAAGATGGCTGTGGCGTAACTCAGAGTTAGAGGGCCGGCGGGGTGCTCAATACAAAATTATTTGGTGAGGAAATGGAACATCTGGGCTTTAAATTTTTTTCCGGGGTGCCCTGTTCCTTTCTGAAATATTTAATCAACTATGCCATAAATCATTTGCGGTATATTGCCGCGGCCAATGAAGGTGATGCCGTTGCGATTGCGGCCGGCGCGTATATCGGTGGAATGAAGTCAGTCGTGCTGATGCAGAATTCAGGTTTGACAAATGCATTATCACCATTGTCTTCGCTGATTTATCCCTTTCAGATTCCCTTGCTCGGTTTTGTCAGTCTGCGGGGAGAGGAATCTATTCAGGATGAACCACAACATGAACTGATGGGTAAAGTAACAGTATCTTTATTAGAAAAGATGGGAATATCGTGGGAATTTCTTTCAACGGATTTTTTAAAAGCCGGTGACCAGTTAAAGCGAGCCAGCCATTGTATAGAAAATAATGAATCATTTTTCTTTATCATCAAGAAAGGAACTTTTCAAGAGGAAATTTTGACTCAACAGACCATACCGGATGCCCGCAATTGTGAAAAGATCATTCAATCGGGACCTTGTCAGCTGCCGACAAGGGTCGAGGCTTTAAAGGCCATTAATGGATGTAAGGATAGGAATACTGTCCTGCTGGCGACAACGGGACTGACCGGCAGGGAACTTTATGAAATCGATGACGCGGAAAATAATTTATATTTGGTGGGATCCATGGGATGTGTCAGCTCTTTAGGGTTAGGACTGGCGTTAGCCAGGCCACAGAAAGAGATCATTGCTATTGATGGAGACGGTTCACTCATCATGCGCATGGGATCATTGGCGACGAATGCAGCCTATCACCCGTCCAATATGCTGCATATTTTGTTGGATAACAATATTCATGACTCAACAGGCGGTCAGGATACGGCTGCTAAAAATATCAATTTTGTGGAAATAGCAGCTTCCTGCGGTTATCAGCGGGCATTGTATGCGCATAATTTATCCGAATTGACTCAGCAAATACATCTTTGGAAAAAAAGGATGGCCTTAACATTCCTCTACCTGAAAATTCGACCCGGGAGTCCCAAATATGTAGGACGCCCAAAAGCTAAACCGGTTGAGGTTAAAAACCGTTTAATGTTATTTTTAGAACGATGAGAAGAACGATGAGAATAAAGCGGAACATCCTTAATGAGTCATCAAGGCCTTTGAGCGTTCTCTTGCGATGGTAGTAGACAAACAGGATTAACCCCAATGATGCGTTTGAAAAGAAATATTCTTCTGAATCCCGGACCAGCAACAACAACAGATTCGGTCAAAAGAGCCTTGCTGGTCCCTGATATCTGTCCGCGAGAAAAAGAATTTACTAAACTTGTTACCGAGATCAGAAAAGATCTGGTGAAGGTCGCTGCGGGAGATAAAAGATACACCGCGGTGTTATTCTCTGGAGCGGGGACGGCAGCGATGGAGGCATGCATGAGCTCTGTTGTTCCCCCAAATAAAAAAGTGGCCATTATTGTTAACGGGGCTTATGGAAAACGATTCGTCGAGATTGCAGAGACTTATCAGCTGGAAACTGTTGTGATCCCGTTCCCATCCCATGAAATTCCCAATCTCAGAATCATTGAGGATGTCCTGAAGAAAGACCGGCAGATTCGGGTTTTGGCCATCATCCACCATGAGACCACAACCGGTCTTTTAAACCCTATTCGAGAAGTTGGGAAAATAGCCGCAAAATACCGCTGCACCTATATTGTGGATGCGATGTCCAGTTTTGCCGGGATCCCAATTAATATTATTGATTGCGATATCGATTTTCTCATCTCTACTTCTAATAAATGTATCCAAGGGATGCCGGGTATTTCATTTGTGATTGGCCGGATCGAGGCCCTGAATCGATTAGAAATGATTCCTCCCAGATCGTTTTACCTTAATCTTTATCAACAGTACCGTTTTCTGGAATTGACTGGAGAGATGCAATTTACTCCCCCAGTGCAGGTCATCTATGCCTTGAAAAGGGCTATTCAAGAATATAGAACCGAAGGGGCATGGCATCGTTATCAAAGATATTCTGAAAACTGGCTGACTTTGAGAAGAGGACTAGAAAAGTTGGGATTCAAATTCCTCCTGAATCAGGAGAATGAATCTCGTATCCTAACCACGGTTCATGAACCCCAGGACCCTAAATTCGATTTCCAGAAGTTCCATGATCAACTTTATAAAAAAGGTTATACCATCTATCCTGGGAAGTTGGGGGAGCTAAGGACATTCCGTCTGGCCAATATGGGAGCCATAAACAAGAAGGATATTAAGAATTTTATGCGAGAAGTAGAAAAGGTCTTAAAAAAAATGGGCCTTCCGCTTATTCAAAATAACGGGAAGGTGATTAGGGAATGAGTCGAGGAAACTTGCATCAACAAGAGAGGGCAGCTCATATTGGCTGGGTTGATACCCTGGGGACATATGTGCTGATCAAGATCCTTTGTCTCCACAGGCGGTATCGATTTAAGGAGGTCAATTATTTAACCATGAGTCCAAGGTGTCGATGGATTTTTTCCCGATGGTCAAAACATCCTTTGAAGTTTAAGCAAATCTTTCTTTCAGTCGAAGGATTGATGGCCAGTGATGAAAGGGTGACTACGGATAGAACTTTTTCTAATGTGAGTGAGCTCATTTACCGAAGCATCAAAACCGAAAGGTTTGTGGATAAGATGCTTGATCTCATTGATCCGCGGTATAACCGAAAGAAGATCGATCTTTATCTTAAGCAAGAAATTGCCGTTGAAATGAATAGTTATATGCTCGTTTTAGACTTTATTAAGCATTATTACCTCCCTCAGTCGCCTCATCCCAAGGCCCAACACCTGGTTTTCTTGAGAAGTGCTTATTGGCTGAAATATATCCGCGAGTTTTTTGGTGACCTGCCCGTCAGGATTATCCCCTATTTTAATATGATGGAAAAAATAAAGTTCGTTTTTGCATTTGTGAGGATTTTGGCCGAACTCGTTTTAAACCTCGGATTGATCCTCAGTGGAAAAGAACTTAAATTACAGGGAATCCCTCAGCAGCCCAAAATCGCTATAGCTCATCTGCAGGATTTTCATTTAGCAAGACGTTCTGATTTCTTCTGGCTTCCCGGGTCAGGGATAAAAATGCAAAATGTTCTTTTGTATTTTAAATATGCGAACCGGCCCGCTGATTCTGAGACCCTCCGGCATCTACGGATGGTGAATATCCCGTATATTAATCTTCTTCCTCTGAGGATTTCCTTAAAGAAGATCTTTGGAGGAACGGCGGAATTTAACAAGTTTCCCACTATGATTTATGTTCGTAAATGTCTCAGTACTTTTTGTGTTGCTATTCATCTATTCTTCTTCGCTTTAAGGCAGAGGGATAAGATTTATTTATCTCTTCTGACAAATTTGATTGATCTTTTAAATCAAGTTGATTTTTTTGAATCATTTTTTAAGACATACAAGGTTAAGGTCCATTTTGCCCTGCATGAAACTGGCCGGGATATGATCGCATCGAATATCGCTATGGAGTGCGTGGGGGGAGTGGATGTGGGTATGCATTGGTCCAGTTATGAGGTAATTCATTTAGCTTTAGGGAAGGTTCAAGATGTGCATTTTACCTGGGGACCGTTATATTACTCCAATTATTTTGATAAACCCTATTACTTGGTTAAGAATTTTGTTTACACTGGTTACCCATTTGATCGATTCTTTAAATTAGGAGCCATTCAGGCCAGGCAATATCGAGATCTGTTATTACAGAATGGCGCCAAATTTATTATTTCGTATTTTGATCAAAGTAATAATGATGATCTGCCGTTATGGGATAAAGAGTTGGAGAATTTTTATCAATGTCTTTTAGAGTTGGTGGTCAGGGATGAAAAATTTGGTCTTATTATTAAGCCAAAGAAAAGAAGTCCGGAGGGAAGAATGCCGAATCTTTCCAAATTTATTCAAAAAGCGGTTTTAACGAGAAGATGCTTGATCCTGGATGCCCAAGTGTTTCCCAATGAAGCGGCTTTAGCCTCTGATCTGGCCGTTGCTATCCACGTGGCCAGTACACCGGCGGTAGAATCGGCCCTGGCAGGAATCTGTGCATTAACCTATGATCCCGAATCTCATTGGGAACACCCTTTTTATAAGCAAGGCTATCGAAAGATCACATTTAACAATTTGGAGGAATTTTTTTCCGCTGTAGAGAAGATTCGAAATCAAACCGGGGATGCGAAGGAGATTGGGAATTATAATTTCCTTTTCCCGGGGATTGATCCTTTTAGAGATGGATGCGCCAGTCAAAGAATGGGACAGTACATGCACAGCCTGATCAAGTGCTTTGAGGAGGGACGAAATAAAGAGGAAGCGATCCTTTATGCAAATAAAATATATCAGGGAAAATGGGGAGAAAATGCTATCGTAAAGACATCTCAAAGAGAAGAAAAGGATCATGCCAGGGAAGGAATAAAAACAAAGGAAGCCTTAGTGAATTAGTCAGCTCTATCTATGAACCAGGGGCTTTGGACTTTAGTCCGTGGTCCCTATCAATACAGGGAAGAATATGCTCAATGACAAAGTGATACTTATTACGGGAGGAACAGGATCATTCGGTCAGAAATTTACTGAAATTGTTCTGCAGAGATACCGGCCCAAAAAGCTCATTATTTTTAGCCGGGATGAGATGAAGCAGTATGAAATGCGTAAGAAATTTAATACCCCCAATATCCGTTATTTCGTTGGGGATGTCCGCGATATGGACAGGTTACATAGAGCCTTCAATAAAGTGGATATCGTGGTTCATGCCGCTGCTTTGAAAATCGTACCAGCGGCGGAGTATGATCCCTTCGAAGCGGTTAAGACAAATATTATTGGCGCGGAAAATGTGATTAATATCGCCTTGGATAATAAAGTGAAAAAGGTGATCGCTTTAAGCACGGACAAAGCCGCTAATCCGGTCAACCTATACGGAGCCACAAAATTGTGCGCGGAAAAGTTATTTATTGCGGCCAACAACTATTCTGGAGACGCAAAAACTATTTTTAGTGTTGTCAGGTATGGAAATGTCTTTGGCTCCCGGGGAAGTGTTATTCATCATTTCCGGGAATGTGCAAAACAAGGATTGATTCCCATAACCCATGAAGAAATGACCCGTTTTTGGATCACGTTATTTGATGGTGTTAACTTCGTTTTGAATTGTATCAAGGAAATGAAAGGGGCGGAGATCTTTATCCCCAAATTACCCAGCATGAAGATTCTCAATTTGGCCAAGGCCTTATTTCCCCATATTAAGGTGAAGATCATCGGGATCCGTCCAGGGGAAAAACTCCATGAAACACTATTATCCTCAGACGATGGGATTGATAGTTTTGAGTACGAGGATCAATTTGTCATTCGACCCAAGATTGCCGCTTTCGATAGACCCCAAAAGACCGCCGGGAAAAATCTAGGGATCAAATTTCGAGGATACCGCAGTGATAACAACACTCAGTGGTTAACCACTGAAGATTTAAAAAGGATCATTGCCGAGGAGAAGTTATAGGATGTCAGTCCTCCCCTACGGACGACAATCGATCGATGGAAATGATATTCAGGCTGTTGTTGAGGTGCTGAAGTCAAACTGGATCACTCAAGGGCCTCGGGTGGAATATTTCGAGGAGGCCTTGGCAAAATATTGCGGGGCCCGTTACGCTGTGGCTGTGTCTTCAGGAACTGCGGCTCTTCATTTGGCGTGTTTGGCTTTGAATTTAAAGAAAAATGAGGAGGCCATCACCTCCCCATTGACATTCCTATCGACGGCCAATGCCGTACTGTATGTGGGAGCAAAACCGGTTTTCGCGGATATCGATCCCCTGACCTTGAATATTGATTCTCAAGAGGTTTTAAAGCGTATCAACAAAAGGACCAGGATCCTGCTGCCAGTTCATTTCGCGGGGCGGCCGTGTGATATGGCATCACTGAATCGCCTGGCCCAAAAAAATGGTTTACGGATCATTGAAGATGCCGCTCATGCCTTGGGGGCCCGATATAAAGTGGGTAACCAGTGGTACAAGGTGGGCAGTTGTCAGCATTCTGATATGACCATCTTCAGCTTTCATCCGGTTAAACACATCACCACGGGAGAAGGCGGGGCCATCACGACAAATGATCAATCCCTTTATAAAAAGCTCCAGAGTTTGAGAGAACACGGGATTGTCAGAAATGATAAAAACAAAGTCGGCCCCTGGTATTATGAAATGAGATATTTGGGTTTAAACTATCGCATCACCGATTTTCAGTGCGCCTTAGGCTTATCACAGTTGAAACGATTAGATGACTTTGTAGAAAAAAGAAGATCGATCGCGGGGGAATATATCATTTCCTTTACGGAGAGACCGCAGGTCCGAATCATTCTGGAATCCAAAAATGTTTATGGGAGTTATCATCTGTTTGTCCTTTTGATCAATTTTGGAAAGATTAAAAGGACACGTAAAACGGTGATGCAGCACCTGCGCAAAAAAGGCATCTCGACTCAAGTCCACTATATCCCAATCTATCTGCAGCCTTATTATAGGAAGCTTGGTTATAAAACGGATGAGTTCCCAATGACAAACGCTTATTACCGGGAATGCTTGAGTATCCCTATTTATCCAGCGATGACGGAAGAGAACATTGCCAGGGTTATCCGGGAAATTTCGGATATCTTGGTGAATTAGGGCTGTATTCCCAATCCCTCGTTTCATAAAATTTTGTAATTTCTAACCGGAGTTTGTTAAAGCGATTTTTTAACAAACTCCTGCCGTGTAATTTTAATTTGCCCTGTACATGGAAAATCGATTTGAACGATACAAATATTTCGTCATACCCTGTTTTTGGGTGTGTTTAATTTTGGGAATAGAGATTTCCATTTCTTTATTTCAATTTATAAGGTACAAAAATGAAATAAAACCTTATTACGTCACTCCCATTTTAAGGCCGTTAGTACGACTATTTGTGGCTGAAGATTTTGTGCCCAGAACCATGTCAATGTATGAGTGGCCGTGGGATTATAAAACAGATCGAGCCCGTCCCGGATATTATCCTAATCCCCTAGATCCTCAATCTCCGCCTTATACGATTAATTCTTTCGGATTAAGAGGAAAGGAATTTCTCATTCCTAAGACTCAAGGGACATATCGTATTGTTGTCTACGGGGGTTCGACCACTTTTGGTTCTGAAAGTACCGATGATGAAACGTATCCGGCCCGTCTTGAACAAATATTGCGTCAACGGACAGGGAATCAGGATGTTGAAGTGATCAATTATGGTGCCCATAGTAAAAGCTTATACTGGATTGCACAACAATACTTTCGGGAGGTGAAAAGAATTGAACCCGATCTCATTGTGATCAACAATATTCGTAATACTTTTTTTGATCAGACGCAGAAGTACACTCCTTACACAGACATTGTCACCCCCAATAAAGCGTATGTCCTGAAAGTTCATTTATTTCTCTCGGATCATTTATTGCTTTATAGATTTATGAGGCGAGCGATAGAAAAAATTCAGTTTTCTGCAGTTATGCATCCTTTTGTCAATCGAAAGGAAGGCTGGATGATCAAGGATGGGATGCTTGATGAGACATTACCCGGTTTTTTTAATGATTTATATCCTGGTGTCATTGAAGGTATCTATACGGATGCTAAGAAGCGCGGGATTAGGCTCATGTTGGTAATAGAACCGATCCGATGCGAACCTTGCATAGAAATCAAAGGTCCAACCTGTATGTGGGGAAAATGTTCTGATAAAGTGCCTCTTTATTATGATGCCTTTCGCCGAGCGATCAAAAAGATGCAGGAGCAATATCCGGATATTATAGTCTTAGACCCAGTTGAAGATATGATTCGCTTAGCTGATCAAGAGCCTCATGCTCAGACTATTTTTTATGGCGCCTTGCATTTAACGCCAAAGGGAAATATGATTTTAGCTGATTTCATTGCCTCAAAGATTATGAGAGAGAAATTATTATTGGATGAATCAATAAGACCTTAATAGGGCAATGAGTTGTGTGATCCGACAGCATCCAAGGCCACGGGTTTTACCCGTTTAGTGTATACGGTACCCCGCCAACAGCGAAGCGGCGAAGTGTAGGTAACCCGGTATTTAGGGAAGGCATGGCTATAACAACAGGGAAAGTGATCTGCATTATGCAGGCTCGGTTGAGTTCAACACGATTGCCCGGGAAGGTGATGAAAAGGATTTGCGATAAACCGGTGATTCAGCACATTTGGGAGAGATTAAAATTGTCTCAGACCATTGATCAGATTGTTGTGGCTACGACAACAAATCCTAAGGATGAGGAAATTGTTGAACTCTGTTGTCATGAATCTTTACCCTTTTATCGAGGGAGTGAGGAAGATACCTTGTCAAGGTATTATGAAGCGGCTACTACTTTTGGCGGACAAATCATTGTGAGGGTCACCTCGGACTGTCCCCTGATCGATCCTTTTATCCTTGATGCCATGATTCAGCTTTATAAGACCAGCCCGTACGCTTGCGTCTCCAACGCGGGTTTGAATCAAAGCCATAGGACGTTCCCCCGGGGTCTGGACGCGGAGATATTTGGTTATAATGTGTTAAAGGAGGCGCAGGAGAAATCCGATCAACCTTATCAAAGAGAACACGTTACTCCTTACATTTATGAACATTTCCCTAGTATTTATTATTATAAAAATGATATCGACTATTCTCATTATCGCTGGACCCTGGATACAAATGAGGATTTGGCTCTGATGGAAGCAATTTATGAGGATCTTTATCACGGGAAACCAGATTTTTTTTTGAAAGAGATCTTAGCCCTCTTTAAGAAGAAACCTTGGTTACAAGAGATCAATAAAGATGTGATTCAAAAGCAAATCAAACAGTAATGAGTTCAATGTCAAACTCTTGTCAGATAACCCGAGAGTTCATTGAGCAATGATCTTGAGGACGGATGTGAGTTGATGACCATGGCGTTTCGTATCTTAGTGATCACCGAAGGCAAGAGGACTATTGGGTTAGGGCACCTATCCCGATGCCTGGCCTTAGTTCAGGCCTTTCAGGTTGTGAGAAAAGATTGTACCGTCAAGTTTATTGTGAACGGTGATCGTATCGCCGGGGAATTTCTCCGGAAAAATCAAATGGGATATCAATTGACGGACTGGCTGAGGCAAAAACAAAGACTTTTCAAGCTTTGTGAACAAGTGGATATTGTGATCATCGACACGTATTTAGCTAAGGAGGATTTCTTTGAAGAAGTAGATAAGGCTAAACGGTCCGAGGCCCTGGTGATTGTCATCGATGACAGTAACAGGATACATTATCAAGCGGATGTGATTGTCAACCCGTTCATTTATGGAGGGCGTCTCCCTTACCGAGAGGATTCTCAAATATTTCTGGCAGGCAGAAAATTCGTTATTGTCAGGAAGGAGTTCTGGAACGTCCCTTTCAAAAAGATCAAAAGAGAGGTCAAGGATGTCCTCATTATCTTTGGGGGGACTGATCAATCATTAAGGATCAAAAAAGTGGTTGATTGTATATTGAAATGGAACCCTTTCTTGAGGATCCATATTGTCTCACCTCATTCTTTAAGTTCGTTGAGGAAACTCAACGGTGTCATTTTTTATCAAAATCTCCCAGGCCATAAAATCAAGGATCTGATGTTAAGGGCTGATGTCTGTTTAACCGGCGGAGGACAAACCACAAATGAATTAGCCAGATGCGGTGTCCCTTCGATTGGCATCGGCTTTGCTGAAAACCAAAGATTGAGCCTGGAAGGTTGGAAGGATTGGGGATTTATGAAAGATTATCTCTGGGCTCATGATCCGCATTTGGCCGATAAATTGCCCTTGATCTTTGGGAGAATCTGGGCTTATGAAAAACGCTTAATCCTTTCGAAAAGGGGACGAAGCCTCATTGATGGTCAAGGTCCTTTGAGGATTGCTAAGTCGGTCATCGCTTTGAAAAGGGAGAGTTTAAAATTAAGAAAGGTTAAAAAAGAAGACTGTGGTTTCCTTTTCCGCTGGCGGAATCATCCCGAGGTCCGGAGATACAGTCTAAATCACAATAGGATTAAATATGCGGAGCATCAGCAATGGTTTTTTCGTGTCATCCGTGATCCTAACATCAAGATTTTTATTGCTTATCACGGGAAAGAACGCATCGGTGTGATTCGATTTCATCGGGGACCGTCGAAAAGCATCATTAACGTGAACCTCAATCCCCGCTTTATTGGAAAGGGCTTAGGTCCCGGGATTATCAGAGATGGGACAAGGAGATACATTCAAGAAAACCGGGTCAAGAAACCTATTATTGCGGAGACATTGAAGAGCAATGTTAGGTCTCAAAGGGCCTTCGAAAAGGCGGGGTTTCATCTGTGTCGAACTAACGGAGAGTCTTCAGGGGTGGTGAGATATGAATATTGTCAGGCGCCATGAGGGGATTTCATGAAAGAATTCCGATTCCCTAAAAGCTGTTTCATCATTGCGGAGATTTCCGCGAATCACGGAAGGAGTTTTCAAAGGGCTGCTTCATTAATCAAAATGGCTAAAACCGCTGGCGCGGACGCGGTCAAATTTCAAGTCTATACCCCGGAAACCATCAGTTTGAATTCGAGAAATAAATACTTTATGATTCAACATCCTCAATGGGGAGGGCAATCGCTCTTTGATCTCTATCAAAAGGCTTATACCCCTTGGTCATGGTTTAAGGGATTAAAACGAATCGCTGAGGAGCAGGGGCTTGTCTTTTTTGCCAGTGTATTTGATAAAAGTTCGGTTGATTTTCTGGAAGGACTGGGGGTGTCTTTATATAAAATTGCCTCTTTTGAGCTGGTGGATTTGCCGCTGATCGCTTATGCGGCTAAGACTAAAAAACCTATCATCATCTCCACCGGAATGGCGACGAAAAGAGAGATCGATGAGGCCGTTCAGGAGGCGCGGAAAAACGGGGCTAAGGAATTGGCCATCCTCAAATGCGTTAGCAGCTATCCCGCTGATCCGAGCCATATGAATTTACGAAGTATCCCTCATATGCAAAAAACTTTCGGCTTGCCCATCGGATTATCGGATCATACCCTAGGAGTTGGAGTTTCGGTGGCGGCGGTGACTCTGGGCGCTCGGGTGATTGAGAAACATATCATATCTTCAAGAAGGCTTAAGACTCCCGATCATTTTTTTTCGATGGAGCCCCATGAGTTCAAATTGCTGGTAGAAAGTATTAGAACTGTTGAAAAGGCCATGGGAAAGGTTCATTACGGTTTAACCCCGGAAGAATATCAAAGCCGGATATTCCGGCGTTCCCTTTTCGTTGTGAAGGATATCAAAAAGGGAGAGTTGTTATCGGAAGAGAATGTCAGATCAATAAGGCCTGCCAATGGTCTGGCTCCTAAAAATGTGTATAAGATAATCGGGAAAAGAGCCCAATGGGATTTAAAGAGGGGAACCCCATTAACCAAAGAGATGGCCGGGGTTAATTAAAGGAAGATGATGCGAAAGATTATTGTCTTTGAAGAGATTATACCGGCCTACCGTTGGCTGATTGAGATCTATCTCAGAATGGGTTTTGAAGTCTATTATTGGAGGATCAATAAATCCATTGAGGAGATGGGTTGGTTTAAGAGAAATTTAAAGCCGGGGAGGATCAAAAAGGTTCCATTCAGCTTTCTTCTTCATTATACCGATGGGATTTCCGACACCCAGGCCTTCGAGAATTTAGAGCGCTTTTTCCCTGCCTTCCTGAAAAGAAATCCAGTCCTCCCTGACATGAAAAAGCTTTATGATTCCGATCATATTGAATTAGCCTTTAAGAATATCCTGATCAAGAAACTGGCCAGGTTTTATTACCTTAAAGAAAATATGTCGCGGCTGAGAGAGTCTTTTGGGAAAGAGGATGTGATTCTTTTTTATCCGGTCCGGTCAACAGATGTTTTCCAGATTCTTGATTGTGATGTCTCGGATTATCAAATGTTTATTAAAGAGGACCATCTCCTTGGGGCAGAGATCAAAAACAATCACAATGTCCATTTCCCTCGCTGGCTGATTTTGTCAAGGTCTATTCAATGCCAATGGAAACGGCTGATTTGTCTGGCGAAGATTTTTATGATAATGGGATACATGGTCATCAACTTGGCGAGAAAGCCTCTTCAAAAACAATTCTTTAAATACGGGATCCTGGTGCTCTCGGAAAGGCAGTTTGAGACAGACCTCAAGCCCATAGATTTTCTGGCGGATGGGACCCAAATTTTAAAATCCGAGATCATCTTTATTCCTT
Organism: uncultured Planctomycetales bacterium; assembly: GCA_964373335.1. Taxonomy (GTDB): domain Bacteria; phylum Omnitrophota; class Gorgyraeia; order Zapsychrales; family CAYJUK01; genus CAYJUK01. The sequence continues at coordinate 32,125 of CAYJUK010000001.1, forward strand.
ACAACCGTCTCACCAAGAATCAAATCGATCATCTGAAACGGAAACGATTGAATTATATTGAAGACTCCAATACCTTTTTTAAATGGTCGGTAGTCAAGAAAGGAATTGCCTATTTTCTAAGATTAATCAAAGTGAGTTTACTGCTGGACATTGATATCTTATCGAATACCATGCGGCTGATTTATTATTACGTGAAGTGGGAATCGTTTTCCGAGAGACTGGGAGTCCAGCATTCCATCACCCAGAATACGGATACAGTGAATCAAGCGATTGCCCGCGATTTGATCTTTAAGCAGAAAGGGACGGTGAGCTGGAAATATATGGATTCTTCGAGTCTGGTGAATTATTTTTTCCCATTGAAAGATGTCACCATGGCCAAGGAGAACTCATTTGTTTATATGTATTGCGACAATCTTGTTTCCTGGTCTAGAGATAATACAGAGATTTTTAAAACGACAAGATCCGTGGTACAAAATTACTGGGAGACAGGACATTTTTGGGCCGAATATGCTCGCATGATCCAGGAGCAAAGGATCGTCTCCATCCTCAAGGATATCCTGAGCTGCAATGGTTTGAGCGAACATCACAAAATTATCAGTGTCTTTGACTCAACCTTCAATGACAATACCATGAACACCTATGAGGAGGGGATCAGGTTTCTAGAGGATATCTATAGGCTCTTAGAAGAATTCCCGGATGTTTTTATTGTTTTAAAAGAGAAGAAAACCAGAGAGGCGGTCTTTGGAGATTCTCCAACGATGGCCAACTTGTACAGCAAAGTCGAATGTCATCCGCGGTTCTATTCGGTTAAAAATTTTATCAGCCCGTCAGAGGTCATTGCGTTCAGTGAGGTGGTGATATCATTTCCTTTTACTTCAACGAGTTTGGAGGCCTTATCGATTCAGAAAAAGGCCGTTTGGTATGATCCCACTCATCTTTACCAGGGGACATTTTATGATAAAGTGCCGGGCTTGGTGTGTCATAACTATCAAGAGCTTTTATCGCAAGTCAGAAAATTGTTATATCAGACAACGGAAGAACAATACCGAGAATTCCTTAAAAGGTATATTGAGAATTATTGCTGTTCTTCTTTGGATGGATTAGGGATCACGCGATTCCGCGGGCTTTTGGTTAAATATGAAAATTTAGTCAATCTTCATAAGCTTGAGAAATCATTGATAGCATAATCAAAGAAATATAATCTATGCGTATTATTCTCTTAGAGTTTATTGATGAAGTCCAGGCGTTGATAAAACTTTATGGGAAAGAATTTTTTCTGGATACTGACACAATAACCATCTGCATTCACCCTAAGGCGAGAGCTTATTTGAAAAATCTTGGAATACATTCTCAAGACACCCTTCCGTATTTAGATAATGAAGCTCAAAATCGCATCATTTTAAAAAGTGAACAGTTAACCGTCAAATTAGTGGAGGAGCTGCGATTCAAAGACGATTTTGGATTTGAGAAGGGTTATCGGGAGACGTGTATTCATCATGTGCGGTTTTATATTAATTATTTTCTCTGGATTATTGAGCTCCTGAAAGGAATCTTTGAAAAACATGGATCACAAGTTGAGGCTGTTTATGCCTGTATCCCTCTTGGCCAGGTTCAATGCAATTCACGGCTGGGTTATATCCAGGATAGGGAACGTTATTTGGGGGTCATGACGAAGGAGTATTGTCTGATCAAAGACGTTAATTTTATTCCTGCCAAGATGGTTCTTCAGCAAGAGCCATTCTGGGAACGGTGTGCTGCCGCTTTTGCCCGTCAACTTTTGAAAGTCTTTTTTAGGATTCATTATAAGATCTTGGCAAGGAGGGATTATAAAAATCATGACGTGGTCATCGTACCTGGCCTTTCCTATCGGATGGATCTATTGCTGAAAGATATTAAAAATCGTTATCCTCAAGTTAAAGCCTTTATGATTTGGGAAGGAGGGGAATCCTTTAGAAGACAATTAGCCAAGAGTTATATGACATTAACCCATCTCCAAAAAAAATGGAAAAGGGAGAATCTTTTGGAGTCGATCATTCATTTAGATTTTATCAAGGGAGATTTTCGTTTAGATCCCGCGATACAAAAAAATTTTTCTCAACACTTCGACGCATTGCTGGCTATGATTGACTCCGGCTTCAAGGAAGAATGTCATTATGAAGGGATAACGATCGCCCCTTACTTGAAAGAAAAGGTAGGCGGAGGGTTAAAACAGGAAATCTTGAATTTACAGCATTCCACGTATTGTTTAAGTGAAATCTTTAAAAAGTTTAAGCCCAGACTCTTGATCTCTATGTACAGTGCCGGCATCTTTTATATGATGGGCGAGTTGGCTAATTATTATCATTTTCCCGCGCTTAATATCAGTCATGGGACGCATGTTCCTCCCAATAATGAATTTGAAAGGATTGAAAATTATCGGCTTTCGACCAGCGTGATTATGAATACTTATCCCATTGTGGCTGTCCAAACCCCCTGGGCGGAAAAATTTTTGGATTATTATGGAGATCGCCGCAAAAGGATTTTAACCGGCCCGTTGTTGTATTCGGAGATTAATCGCAGTGAAAGAGAGGCCCTGCTTCAACACCTTTGGGGTCATCAATCGAATAGAAAAATTATTGTTCATGCGGCTACCCAGAAACCACGGTATGGCCTCCGTTTTCATATCACCGAAAGCCTCGATGAATATATCGCTGCTCTTGCTGATATTGTTGGGGTTGTCAATAACCTCAAAGACGTTTATCTTATCATTAGACCCCATCCCAGCTGTAATCTCAGCGAGGAAGAATTTCGCCTCCTATTGCCAGATTCCACGAAGGTCAAGGTGCTAGGGAAGGGGCCTTTCTCCCGCATTCTCTCTGCCAGTGATTTGATGATCAGTTATTCTTCAACTTGTATTGAGGAGGCCACCCAGAATGGAGTTCCGGTATTGCTGTATGATAAGTGGAAGAGGTATAATCACTTTAATATTGGGGAGATTGATGATCCTTTTTCTTTAAAAAAGCAACCCTCCTACTATTTGACACATTCGGATTTATTGAAGCCAACCCTAGAAAAACTTCTCACGATGTTTCCTGATCCTTCTTTTGCAGGCCAGGAAATCCCCGAGTACAAATACCCCAAGAATTATCGGACTCATTTCACTCAATTTGTGGATCAAGCATTGAATGGAGGTATTCCTCAGTGAATGTTGTCCTGATCATGGCTAAAGAAGGAAGTCTGGGCCTTCCGGGGAAAAACATATGGAAGATTAAGGAGAAAGGGACATTGCTTGAGTGGACGATCTCGGATGGCCGGCAATCCAAACTCGTTGATCGGGTTTTTGTCAGTACTAATGGGGAGAAGATCGCTCGTATCGCTCAAGAGGCCGGGGCTGAGGTGATCAGGAGAGAAGATGAGTTAGCCAAGAATGAAAAATTCCTGGAAGGTGTGGATCATGCCATCAGGACAATCAAAACATTCCATCCCTCGTTGGCTGTAATTGCGATTCCGCAATGCGTGGTTCCTTTCCGGGATCCTGATATCTTTGACCGCTGCATCTCGTTTTTATTGGAGAATAAGGCATATGATTCCGCGATCACGATTCGGAATGTGGGATTTATCCCGGAGGCCTTAATGAAGATTGAGGGAGAAGATCTCATCCCTTATTTCCCTCACACGCAGGCCAACGTCTCCGGCTCCCGGCAAGACAGCTCCGGTTATGAGATTGATCATGCAGTAGAATGTTTTCGTTATGAGTCCTGGTTGAATCGAGAAAAAGGTATCCGGCCGTGGAATTATTTGGGGCGTAAGATCAAGGGAATCAAACAGTATTTTCATAATCCCAATTGCTTTGTCGATGTCCATGAGATCGATGACATCCGCTGGCTGGAATTTATTATTGATCATTGGGGATGCCAAGGGATGAAGTCTGCGACTTTAAGGAAAGATTATACTTGTTCTTAATGAAAACTTCGCACAAAACGGCGAAGTTTTCATTAAACCCCAATTTTGCAATACAAAATGTGGGGTTAAACCCCAATTCAACACCCGGGTGCTGAATTGGGGTAAACAAGCATTTCCTAAATACGAAATTTTGATTAATAGGTGGGATAGATGTCAAAAGGGAAATTATTTATATCAACGACCACATTTGGGCTCTGTGATCCAATGCCTTTATTGAAATTAAAAAAGGCAAAGATCAATTTTTCCTTGAATCCTTTAAAAAGGACATTAACCACCGCGGAGCTCATCAATTTTCTGGATGGATCAAATTATCTGATCGCGGGAACGGAAAGAATTACCCGGGAAGTCTTTCGCCAATGTCCTCATCTGGAATTCATCTCACGCTGTGGCAGCGGAATCGATAACATTGACCTTAAGGCGGCGGAACAATATAATGTTTCAATTTCCTCAACCCCGGAAGCGCCGGTTGGGGCAGTGGCCGAACTGACGCTTGCTTTCATATTGAATACATTAAGAAATATCAATTCCGCCGATCGGATGTTGCGAGAGGGGAAGTGGCAGAAGCCCATGGGAAATCTCCTCTTTGGGAAGAAGATTGGGATTCTTGGATTCGGCAGGGTTGGCAGACGATTGGCCCATTTATTGCAGCCTTTCGAGGTACAGTTTTTGATCCACGAGATCATGCCTCCAAAGATTGTCAAGGGGCTGAAAAATCTCCAATTTTTATCACTCAGAGAGGTTTGTAAGCAAGCTGATATTTTGACAATTCATTTGCCTTACTCTTTCAAGGTTCATCATCTGATCAATCAGAGGACTTTAAGTTTGATGAAAAAGGATTTGATATTGATCAATACCTCCCGGGGAGAGATTGTGGATGAACAGGCCTTGGCCGATGCCCTTTCACAAAAGAAAATCAAAGCAGCTGCCTTGGACGTATTCGAGCAGGAACCTTATTCCGGCCCGTTGACACAGTTTGAAAACGTTCTTCTAACTCCGCATCTGGGAGCTTATACGAAAGAAACACGTGTCGCGATGGAGCTAAAGGTTGTAGAGAACGTTTTAGATTATCTTCAGAGGCGCCCCGCCAATGATTAAGGCTATTATCTTAGATTTTGACGGGATTATTCTAGAGACCAATAGGATTAAGCTCAATGGATTCTTGCATTTGTTTCGAGACTATCCTTTGAAAATTCGAAGAAGGATTAGAGATTTACATCTGAATAATGGAGGGGTTTCCCGATTTAAGAAATTCCGAATCATTTATCATGAGTTTTTGAAAGCACCTTTAATCCCTAAGGAAGAAAAGCGCTTAGGAGAAGAATTTTCCTCATATTGCTTCCAACAGGTCTTAAAAGCCCCTTATGTAAAAGGCATAAAGGTATTTTTAAATTGGGCTTACAGAAGGTATAATTTATTCATTGTCTCAGCCACTCCAGAGGCCGAAATCAGAGAGATCGTAAAGCGAAGAAAATTAAATAAATTTTTCAAATCTGTGTATGGATCACCCCATCCCAAAGAAGCCCTTTGCCGTAAGATTATCAAGAAGAATAAATTTAAAAAAGAAGACGTATTGTTTATTGGGGACTCTCTGAGTGATCTCAGAGGGGCGGAGGCCAATCAGGTGGATTTTGTTGTGAGGATTCATGAGGATAATAAAAAATTATTCAAGAATAAGGAGATTCTTCGAATTAAAAATTTTGTCAATTTTCCAGCCCGATTGAGAAAATCTTATGAAGAAAAATAAATTGAAAATCGTTGTCTTTGGGGGATCGGGATTTTTAGGCCGTTATCTTGTCGAAGCCCTTTTGCCGGAAGGCCATGAGGTGACCGTCTTTGATCTTAAACAATCAAGGGTGGAGGAGCAAGGGGGCAGATTTATTCATGGAGACATTATTGATCGTAAAAGGGTGGCCCCTGCCTTAAAAGGGGTGGATGTGGCCTACAATCTGGCGGCTATTTCCGATATCGATGAATGTATCCAAAATCCGGTTGAGGCCGTGAGACAAAACATCCTGGGAAATACGATCATCCTGGATGAATGTGTTAAGTCCCAGGTGAAGAGATTTATCCTGGCCAGCACATTGTATGTTTATTCCTCCTCGGGAGGAATCTATCGATCCACCAAACAGGCGTGTGAGTCCATTGTGGAAGATTATCATAAATATTATGACCTCGATTTTACGATCTTAAGATACGGGACCCCTTACGGACCGGGAGCCAATGGGAACAACAGTGTTTATCGATTTTTAAGACAGGCGATTGAGGAAAAGAAGATCGAATACCGCGGCACCGGGAATGAGATGCGGGAATATATTCACGCCCATGACGCCGCCTTGTTAAGCATCAAAGTGCTTGAGGAACAGTACCGGAATGAACGCGTGATCCTTTCCGGCCCCCATCCTATTAAGATCAGTGATTTTTTTATGATGATTAATGAGATTTTTGGTAATACCTTGGAGATTCAATATGTGAATAACGAGAAGAAAATCCCGGAAAGACATTACCAGATGACGCCGTATTCTTATAATCCCAAGATAGCCAAAAAATTAGTCGGTCAGTCTTATCTGGACCTCGGGCAGGGCATCCTGGATTGCATTGAGGGCATTAAACAAAAAATCCCTGTGTCCTCGGCAGACCTCAATCAGACCTTCCCACAATTAAAATGAAAGAGATCCGCCATATCTGTTTGGATAAAGATGGAACCCTCATCGATGTTCATCTCTATTGGTCGTCCATTATTCACAAACGCTCATTAAAAATCCTTGAACAATATTCAATCTCCAGGGAATATCTAGGTGATTTATGCCTGGCGATGGGGATTGATCTTCCTCGGCAGAAGATCATTAAGGATGGGCCGGTGGGGTATAAACCGCGCCAGATCGTGATCGAGGCGGCTGTCCGAACTCTCAAAGGATTAAATAAAGCCGCCACCTTTCGTCTGGTCAGCGAATTATTTGAAGCTGTTGACCGAGAGATGCAGCAGAGGGAAGATTATCAAATAAAGGTTTTACCGAATATTGGACCTGCCTTGAAGGTTATGAAGGAACTGGATTTGAAAATCTCCATATACACCTCAGACCGTTTAGAGAATCTGAAAAGCATTATGCGAAAATTGAAGCTAGAAACTTTTTTTGATGGATTGATTGGAGGAGATTTAGTCAAGAATCCCAAACCGGATCCGGAAGGGTTCTTACTGGCCTGTGAGGCGGTAGGTGTTTCTTTAGAGCATTCCATTTATGTCGGTGATACTGTGGATGACATGCAGATGGCCAAGCTGTCTTCAGATGGTCAGGGATGGGGAGTAACGACGGGTCTGTGTTCTCAGAAAGAGTTGCTGAAGCACACACCGTATGTTTTCCCTTCTTTACTGGCTATGAGTGATCATTTGATGAAAGGACGCAACCGGTGTATAACGCATTAGTCAAAATCGTCTGCCGAGATGAGCACAAGATGATTTTCCGGGTTTATCCTGACGCGATCAAGATCAAATACCAGGCCGGTCAGTATGGGGCCTTAGGCCTCAGTAACCATGTCAATCGGATTGATCGAGAAACCTTGTTCCGAAAGAATGGTGAGCTCCTGATCAAAAGGGCTTATTCCCTCTCCAGTCCAATCCTGGATGAACAGGATCACCTCTTGGATCCTTCCCACTTGAATTATTATGAATTCTATGTGGATTTGGTCTTAGCCGATGAGGAGTCAAAACCCCGTCTTTCTCCGCGGCTATTTTTCCTTAATGACAATGATCGTATTTATGTTGGCCCCAAGATCGTTGGGCATTATACCTTACAGACAAGGGAAAAAGAGAGGAATGTCCTCTTTATTTCAACGACAACCGGAGAGTCTCCTCATAATTCCATGATCTTGGAACTCTTGAAAAATAATGAAGCCATGGCTATGAGCAATCTTGTTGTCAGTGAAAAGGGCTGGATATCGGCCTATCATAATGTTCATAGGCGTCTTATGAAACTGATTCCTCATTATAAATATATAACCTTTCAGAATGATGCGGGTTTTAGGAATTTAGAAACCTTTTTAGAACAGTGTCTGCGAGATTCGCGTTTTTCTCAAGAGGCCATGGGATGGGAGGTTAATGCAAAGAATACGCATATTTATCTTTGCGGGGATCCCCGGATGATCGGAGCACCGTTAAAATTAGGTGGATGGAAGTATGAATACCCGGATTATGGCTTAATGAGATTATTGCAGAAGTTTAAATTTCAGCCGTCCACAAGGTTCCAATTGGGCAATGTCAGTTTTGAATCCTATTGGTAGGAGAGAATGATGGATCGATTTGAGTTAGAGAAAAAGATTCTATCCCAAGGGCATTTTTTCAAGTTGATTTGCGGGGCTGGTAATGAGGATGCCGAGGAAGTCTATAAGCTCACCCTAGTCTATGCCTTGGCTGGTGCCCTGGGCGTGGATGTCTCAGCCAAACCGCAGGTCGTCACCTCGGCGAAAAGAGCGGTTTTGAAGGCGAGATCCCTGGCTCCACAATTCGGTATCCAGAAATTTGTTGATCCCTATATCACTGTTTCAGTTGGGATGCCGGGAGATCAGCATGTGCGTAAGGCCCATATCATTACCGAGAATTGCACCGAATGCAATGCCTGTATTCCTGTTTGTCCAACGGATGCGATTCCTAAAGAACTTGTCATCATTCGTCAGCGATGTATTGGCTGCGGGGCATGTTCTGTCGCTTGTCAAGATGATGCCATTGGTTATACGCATAATCAAATCGATATGGAGCGAGTGTTGAATGAATGCATCGAAGCCGGCGCTGAGAATATTGAATTACACTCGAATATCCCAGATCATGAACCCACCCTGGTGGAATGGGAATTGATCAATAAGCTTTTACCGGACAGCTACGTGAGTGTGTGCACTGATCGAGGATATTTATCCAATCATGAACTCATGAAACGAATTAAGATGATGTTAGAGGTAGCCCCAGGAAGGATGATTGTGCAAGCAGATGGTATCCCTATGAGCGGAGGAAAGGATGATTACAATACCACACTGCAGGCTGTCGCCACAGCCGATATCGTGGCTAAAAGTCAGCTTCCTGTTTTTATCCTCCTCTCGGGAGGGACGAATTCAAAGAGTATCGAGCTATCCAAGGCGTGCGGTGTCCCTTACGCCGGTGTTTCTATTGGAACATTTGCCCGGCATCGGGTTTATCCCATTATTAATCAGCCGGAATTTCCTGAACAGGGTCTTCTGAAGCAGGCTGTGCAAGTGGCCCGTCAACTGGTAGCGACCTGTTATCCCTTTGATAAGGAATATGAAGATTCACGGACAGAATTAGCCAGGAGAACATATACCGCGATTGAACCCTAGAGAAACGTGGTATTATCCCTCGTTTTTCTGGGATCAAAGAAATTTTTAATATTGCGAACTTAATGAAATGAGAGGGATAGAGTTGACAACGAACAGTCAAGCGAGTCTTAAAGAGCGATTGAAGAAAGGAGAGGTTGTTTTAGGAACTTGGGGGACTCTTCCTTCGGCTTCGGTGATGAATGTCCTCGGCCTCAGTGGTTTGGATTTTGTGATCATTGATATGGAACACGGGCCTATTGATATAGGACAGGCAGAACAGATGGTGCAAACTTTAGAGGTCAGTGGAACAGTCCCTATTATTCGTGTCTCTACCAACGATCCGTCATTAATCCTAAGGGCCCTGGATATTGGTGCCCAGGGAGTTCAGATCCCCCATATCTCAACGGAAGAGGATGCCCGACTGGCTGTTCGCAGTGCTAAATATGCCCCGGAAGGAGAGCGGGGATTCACACCATTCACTCGAGCTGGGCAGTATGGATTAGCCGCGGAAGGATATGCGGAAAAGGCCAATGAACAGACAATGGTGATTTTGAATGTCGAGGGGGTAAAAGGATTACATAATCTTAAAGAAATCCTTAAGGTGAATGATATTGATGTTGTTTTCATCGGGCCGTATGATCTGTCTCAATCTTTAGGCAAAACCGGACAGGTAGAAGATCCTAAGATCGTAGATTATATCCGTTCCAGTGTGCAATTGATGAAAAGTCAGGGGGTGGCGTGCGGTTCTTTTGCGGGGAATGGGGAATTTCTTAAAATCCTCATGGATTGCGGAGTACAGTATATTACTTTTTCCGTCGATTCTGCGGTGATGATGAAGGCCTATCAGGATATTCTCTCTCAATTTCATATGATGAAGAAAGGATCTAGGCGTGGACAATCGATTCCCAACAGAACTTGAAATCTTAGATTGTACCATTCGGGATGGCGGGTATTTGAACCAATGGCAGTTCGATAAGAAGCTGGTCAAAGAACTCTACCGGAATCTTTCCCGCACTGGAGTGGATATCATCGAGATTGGGCTGCGAAATATTCAAAAAAAGGACTGCGGCCTATGGTATTCCACCCCGGAAGAATTGATCAATGAACTCTTTCAAGATTGTTCCGGAGCCGCTCTGGCCTTGCTGATTGATGAAGCTCGGTCTGACTTGTCTTGTATCCCTGAGGCTAAGGAAAGTTTGGTCAGGTTATACCGTATCGCCTGTCATAAAAACAGGGTTCTGGAAACTATCCATTTGTGCGAAGCGATTAAGGCCAAGGGATATAGGACTTCGTTACAGTTGATGGGTATTGTCGGTTATTCGGAAAAGGATTTTGAATCGATTATCAAGCCTGTTGCCCAGTCGTCCGTAGATTATATTTATTTTGCCGATAGTTATGGTTCCCTTTTTCCTCCCGACATTAAAAGATGTATCCAATGGTTAAGGCCAACCGGGAAAAAGATCGGATTTCACCCCCATAATAACCTGCAATTGGCCTTTGCAAATACCCTGGAGGCTATCAATAACGGTATTGATATCGTTGATGGAACAGTCAATGGGATGGGTCGGGGGGCAGGCAATCTCCCTTTAGAGGTTTTGATAATCTATTTAGAAAAAACACTCAATCATAGAAAATATAACTCACTTCCGATCCTGGACTTGATCGACCGGTATTTTAAGGCTTTACGCGTTGAATTTCAGTGGGGTTATAGTCTCCCGTATATGTTATCGGGGATTTCTGAGGTTCATCCTGATTATGCCAAGACGCTTATTGATCAGTATCAATATAGCGTTGATGAGATGGTGAAGATTTTGGATATGATTAAAGATCTCAACCCCATTGGCTTTAATAAAGAGTTATTAGATCGGGTGATCAGCAGTGGGTTTATCAGACCTATGGATATTCAGACAGAGCGGGGACATAATATTCTTGAAATAGAGAATCTTTTTAAAAAGCATCCGGTAAGGCATAAAGATCGTCATACGGGAAGAGACTTTTTAATCTTGGCCAATGGGCCCAGCCTCAAAGAGCACAAGGATGAAATAGATGAGTTCATAAAGATTTATGATCCCATCGTGATGGGGGCGAATTACCTGGCAGGATTATTTAAACCCCATTATCATGCCTTCAGTAATAAAAAGAGATTCATGACCTACGTAGATCAGGTGGATGAGCAGTCTCAGCTTTTGCTTTCTTGCATCTTTGATGAAGAATTCATCCGGGATTATACAAAAAGGAAATACGAGACGATCGTGCATTTGAACCGTTTTTCCGACAATTTTGAGATCGTTAACGATGTCATAACCTCAAACTGTAGGACGATTTCTATTCTCCTGATTGGGGTGGCCATCATGATGGGAGCCAAAAGGATTTTTATCGCTGGGATGGACGGATACAAAAGTCATGAGGATTTTATCTTGAACAATCTCCATTTTTATCAAGAGACTGCTGAGACGAAAAATTTCAAAGCCCTGCTGGAATTGCACAATTGGAATGAGAGGTTGTTGAGCAGCATCAATGCTTATCTTTTAGCGCGGAATAAAGAAGGCCTGAGCATTATTACACCAACAAGTCATAAGTATTTCTATAATAGCATTTATAACCTGCAAAGGTAGGAAGGTAGGGAAGAGGAAGACCATTCTTCGCTGTCCAACTCCTTTTCTGGGAATCATAATGAGAGTGATCGGTGTTATACCAGCGCGTTTAAAATCTACCCGGCTTCCCAATAAGGCCCTGGTGGATATTGAAGGGCTCCCCATGATTGTCCATGTCTTTAAACGAGCGGCGTTGTCTCAAGTCCTCGATGATGTCTTTGTCGCCACGGATAGTCCGGAGATTTATCAAACAGTCGTTCGTTTTGGCGGGAAGGCGGTTATGACAGCTTCTCACCATCAAACTGGTACGGATAGAGTTGCAGAAGCGGTTTCGTCTTTAACAACAGATATTGTTGTTAACATTCAAGGGGATGAACCTTTATTGGTCCCAGAGCATATTGATCAGGTTGTTGAACCCCTCTTGAGGGATAAGAATATTCAGGTGGCTATTTTAGTGGCTCCTTTTTCGAGAAAAAATAGTCCTTCGGATATTAAGGCCGTTCTGGATTTAGACCATAATATATTATATTGTTCCCGGACAGATCTCCCTAGCCAGGCCCGGAATCCGGTGGAAATGATGTGGAAGATGTGTTTCATCGTCCCCTTTCGAAAGGATTTTCTTCTTCAATATACTTCCTGGTCTCAGACACCTTTGGAAAAGATTGAATTGAATGAATATTTACGGATTTTGGAACATAGTCATAAAATTAAAGCGGTTTGTGTACAGAAGGCCCATATCAGCGTCGATACTCCTCAGGATCTTGAAGAAGTTAAAGAGATCATGAAACAGGATCCCATCAAGCCCATGTACTGAGCTCCATACATACCTTAAGATAAAACTGTTAATCAAAGAAGCAATATTTATCACCTTATGATCATCCTTTCTAATATCCCGGGAGTTATTCTGAATTTCCTCCTTCATGGTTACCCTGTTAGCCAATGGATCTATTTAGGGAAAAGTGATAAAGTTCTCTATAAATTAAAACGTTTTCTCCCTTCCCAGGCTCATTCCATTGATTATGCCCGTAAGCTCTATGAATTAAGCGAAAAATGGAGAGATCAATATATCCGCTGGATCGATGAAATTTCTTTTTCCGGGCCGATCAGTAAAGAATGGCTTTTCTCTGTCCCCGCGGTTAAAAATCCCTATATTAGCAATGTTTATCTTTATCTTTGCTACTTCTTTGTATTGGAAGAATATCTTCGGGAAGATAAAAAAATAGATCTGGTGATCGTTGATTCTCCTGCCTTAAGTTTCCTGTTGAAAAAGTATTTTTCCAAACGCATCCGATCCCATCCTATCAATGCTTTCCTGGGAAGCAGAATTTATCTGGAAGTCTTTTTCCGGACTATTTTAAGATTCTTTCGGCATGCCATTGATTTTGCCAGGGCTTGGGTTGCGGCCAAGAGGGTCTTTAAAGACAGATGCAGAAAGCTACTCCGAGATAAGAAGATTATACTTATTAGAAATTATATTACGGTTCAGTATTTAAAATCCAAAACGGAAGAATTTGATCTACGGTACTTCCCTAAACTTTATTCTTATCTTCAAGAACATAATAGTGTTCCTGTCTTTCTCCCATTGGCTGTGGTGAGGAATTATCGTAAATTATATAAGAAGGTGAGGGAGAGTAAACAACTGATTATTTTTCCAGAGGAATTTTATAAAGTCCGGGATTATTTCAATACTTTTTCCAGTCCTCTGCGTGCCTTATGTTATCCATTAAAAATCCCGGAGTTATCGGGTTACTCTTTCGCTCCTCTGATTCGGGAAGAATATTATGCTAACCTGACTCAATCTGGCATCCTTAATGCCATTCTTCTATCCTGTTTTGGCAGACGGTTAAAACAAAGCGCCATTGATCTTAAAGGGATCATCAATTGGGCGGAATTTCAAGCCTTTGAAAAGGGATTGGTGAGTGGATTAAGAGAGGCGTTCCCTGCGGCCAAGTTCATCGGCAGTCAGCCCTTTTTGACTGCTCCTAATCATATGTCACTGATCCCTAGTCAACAAGAGAGATTATTAAGATTAATTCCCGACCGTCTTCTGGTATTAGGCCCTCTCGGGAAAAGACTAATCAACGACTATACTGTTAATGTGAATGTTGATTTTACTCCTGCATTTCGTTATCAATCCGTTTTCAAGTCTTTTTCTTCCAGAAACGGTGAGCATAAGAATATTTTGGTCTTGATGGGATATAGTTTGACCAATGCGGTCCATACCATGAAGATCTTGTGTCAGTGTCGAGAATATTTACAGGACTATCAATCCGTATATATTAAACTTCATCCAGTTGCGAATTATAACAAAGAGATTTTGATGAAGGAGACTATTATGGCCTTGCCTCATAATTTTAAATTTGTTGAAGGGGCCCTGGAGAGTTATCTGGAAAAGATTTCTTTGAGTATTTGTGGAGGTTCTGGAACGGCTGTTGAGGTTGTTTTGAGAGGTATTCCCGTCATCCTTATAGCTGATAGTAACACATTGACTATGAATTATCTCTCTTATAAGCGGGATCCCTATTTATGGAGGTTGTGTTTTTCTCAAGATGAGGTCAAGGAAGCTCTGCAATACTTTCGCAAAATCCTCTGTGAGCAGCCAGAACAATTAAGTCAAAAGGCTTTGGAGTTCAGAAGGTTATATTTTGCTGAACCGGATAATCGTTATTGGGAAAATTATTTGATTCGGGAATGACAGGTTCTTAATCCAAAAATCACGCATCTTCTATAAAGGTGAGGAAAGTAAAGATTAGTAAAGATTAGTAAAGATTAAACTTGGAAAAGAAAAGAAGTTTGTTATAATCATTTTTAATATATATAGAAAATAAGGTTAATCATTTATGAGTTTAAAAATACTGCTTATTTACCCCAATTTTAGAGGCATGAACATGCTGCCGCCAGGAATTTCCCTTCTCTCCGCTGTTCTTAAGCAGAGAGGTTTTCGGGTGAAACTTTTTGATACCACATATTATGATTCCATCGAAGGCAAGTCTCTGGATTCGGATGCCTCTAAAAGTGACCGACTCATGGCCCGTCCATTTAAGATGCCCAATGAGATCTCCTATACACGAACAGATTGCTTTGAAGATTTTGAGAAAGAAGTATTAGATTTCCAACCGGATCTATTGGCCTTATCCTGCACGGAAGATATGTTCTCACTGGGGATTAAATTGTTAAAGAAGGCCAGATATTTAAATATCCTGACCATTGCGGGTGGTGTTTTTCCTACCTTTGCCTCTAAGCTTGTCCTCAGTTTCCCAGAGGTAGATATCGTTTGTAAAGGAGAAGGAGAGGATGCCTTAAGCACTTTGTGCGAACGTCTTCAGAAGGGCGAACAATTCGATGATGTCAGTAATTTATGGATTAAAAAGAATGATGGAACTATCAAGATTAACCCCACCCGAATGGTGGACATGGATTCTAATCCCCTGATAGATATGTCAATCTTTGAGGAGGCACGATTCTACCGCCCCATGGGGGGGAAAGTTTACCGGATGTTTCCGGTAGAGACTCATCGGGGTTGTCCCTATACATGTGCCTTTTGCAATTCTCCTTCCCAAATGGAGTTATATAAGAAAGAGGAGGGGAAGTCCTATCTTCGCCGGAAATCCTTTAAGAATATGTATCAGGAGCTTCTCTTTTATAAAAACGTAATGAAGGCAGAGTATCTCTATTTTTGGGCTGACACTTTTTTCTCCTGGAAGAAGGGAGAATTTGAAGAATTTTCAGAGATGTATAAAGATATTCGCCTCCCCTTTTGGTGCCAGACCAGGATCGAAACCGTTACCCCGGAACGTTTGATTTTATTAAAAGGGATTGGATGCGCGCGGATATCATTTGGGATAGAACATGGGAACGAACAGTTCCGCAGACAATGGTTAAAACGGCCGGTTTCAAATGAATTAATGATTAAAAATTTTAAGTTTGTCAGAGACAGCGGCATCCCATTCAGTGTGAATAATATTGTTGGGTTTCCTCATGAGACCTATGACTTGGCTTTTGATACGGTCCGTTTTAATCGGTTCATTGAAGCCGATGACCGGAACGCGTATCATTTTACTCCTTTTCACGGCACACCCTTGCGAGATGAATGTGAACGATCCGGTTTTATTAAATCAGAAGACATTTGCCAGTCGTTTGTTATCGGAGATGCAATCTTAGATATGCCTCAATTTCCTAAAAAGACTGTACAAAGACTGATTAAAACTTTTAATATGTATGTGAAATTTCCCGAATCCCGATGGTCAGAAATTAAAAAGGCTGAAGAAGATTCTGCGGAGGGGAAAAAAATTTATCAGGCTTTAAAAGTAGAATTTAAGGATCGTTTTTTTAATATCCGCGATGAAAGTTTTGAAGCCGCTGCTATGGAAAAAGTTCTTACGGCCCCAATGAACTAATAGAAAAGCGAAGCAAACCATTTCGAGGCAGAATTCCCTCACAATTTAAAGCTGCTTTTTTCCCCTGCAGTAAATTTTATATTGATCATTTTTTCCTCGCTACCTGTTTGCCGAACAGGCAGGTGGGGTCCGTAGGTAAATGAAAAATAATTTTTAAAGAAGATTATATTGATTTCAACGGGTTTATAAACTTAAAAATCATATTTTGTAAGCCCGCGGAATAGAGTTTGTTAGCCTTAGTTCCGCAGTTTGGCAGAAAGAATTTTTGAAGGCTAAATTTTCCACGACAGCCAATACAGTCTTTTATCGAGTGCGATTTAAACTGTGGAACCAGGGTGAGATGAAGAATCCCTTGGGTCTTAAGTCTTTCTTAAAGAATTAGATAATGTTATATAACAATCATTCCATAAGTAGGTTAGATAAATTTTTTGCTGAGAATTATGTCCGGATATGGGGTGAACGCAAAGGTTGTCTGTCGACTTTCCTTTTTCATGGGGTCTTTCGTGACAAAAATGAATGCCGTAATGAATTACTGGATATTCAACAGGGTATTACCGTAAAGCACCTTGAGACCTTTATTGAATATTTTCTTGATCAGCAATATTTTTTTGTCAGACAGAACGATATCTTAAATGGATTGGATCCTCAAAAGAAATATGCTCTTATGACCTTTGATGACGGTTATTATAATAATATCTATGCCATCGACATTTTAAAAAAATTTCAAGTGCCTGCTATTTTTTTTATATCCACTAACCATATTCTTGAGCAGAAAACCTTTTGGTGGGATGTCATCTCTAGAGAACGTTGGAAACAAGGCGCTAGCCGCGAAAAGATTATCCGTGAACAAAATTTTTTAAAAATGAAAAAAAATGATGAGATCGAAAATTACATTATGGTTCAGTTTGGACATCATGCCTTAAGGCCTATTTGCGATGTGGATAGGCCTTTAACCGTTAATGAACTGAAAAATTTATCGCGTCAACCTTTTGTTGAAATAGGTAATCATACCAGCAATCACGCCATTTTACCGAACTATTCATACGACGCAGCAAAAGATGAAATGCTGCAGGCACAAAATCATCTTCAAGAAATAACCGGGATCAAGCCCGCAGCCGTTTCTTATCCCAATGGGAGCTTTTCAGATGAAACCGTTACGGCTGCCAAAGAAGTGGGATTTAAAATAGGGATAACAACATGGGAAGGAAAGAATTACCTGCCTCTTAACTTTAATAACAATGAATTGTTTTGTTTGAAACGCTTTACTCTTTGGGGAGACGGCCGTTTCGTTGGTGAATGTGATCGGACCAGATCGGATTTTCAATTAAAGAGTTCTTTAAAAGAGCTCTTAGGGAAAGTTAAAAAATAAACTATGCTTAAAGTTCTTCCGGCTAAGAAAGAGAATTTTGATAAGGTTTATCCGCTTTTAATAAAGATTCCTTCACCGATATCCATTCCCAAGGAAACCTGGCGTAATTTATTTAACCAACAATGGGATGGTCAAGTTGAACCGTTGGGGTATGTTTTGATGAAGGAAAATGAGATAGTCGGTTATATCGGTTTAATTACGGTGCAAAGAGAAATTCAGGGGCAACGGCATGAAATCATGGATTTGACAAGCTGGACGGTTAAAAAACAATACGGCGTTCATGCGATCCAAATGCTTCTTCCCTTTATCCAGGACCAAAAAAGAACCTTGAGGTGTTTTACTCCCGCCAAGAGTATTGATGTAATTTTTCGCAGATTCGGATTTCAAGAACTGAATGCCTTTTTGCAAATCATTCCGTTTTGGGCCATATCATTCGGTCAAAATGATTATGAAATCTCGTTTGATATCGAAGGGAATCGGCAATTATTGACAAAAGAGGATTGGCAAATCTATTGCGATCATCGCAAATTCTCTAGCGAACATTTTATTATTAAAAAAGACCAGACCTATTGCTATGTGATCGCCAAACGGATTTTTAAGAAAAAATTGCCGTTTTTACATATCCATTATATGAGCGATAAGAAACAGTTTGCACAGGGAATTCAAAAGTTTGTAGGGACAATTTGTTGTCGCTCAAGGACGCTGGGTTTAATGATTTTCGAGCATTGTCTGGGGCAGGAAAGATTGCCAGGAGTCATAAAGATGAAAATGCGTGCTAAACCTTTGTTTCGATCGGTTTACTTAAAACCGGAAGATATCGATTCTTTGTATTCTGAATTTTTTGTTTTAAACTTTTAAAGTCCATCCTCATGAATCAATTTAATTCCATGGGTGACAACGAGTCTGAACTGATCAATGGCTATCCCATATTCAAACGACTTGTGGAAAGAGTCTTTTTAAAATCTCCTATGCAAAGGAAATATCTGAGTCATCACCTTGCCCAAAGAGACATCACGTTCTTCAGGCGTGCCGAGGGATTTGCCGGAAGATTCATAATCTATCTTGATGACATTGGCCTCTCGATCGACCAGGCCGTTGATGCCTATCTTGAGGTATGCAGAGATATGCTCACCAGCCAGATGAGATTTAAAAAAACACAAAAATATTCGTGTCGCAGCGCCAACGAAGCCAATGGTCTTGTATATTCGTCGACTGACAAAATGACGAACTATATGATCGGCCTGCTTTTGTCTCAGTTTATGTGGCCGAATCATTATGAAATGTATGATTTTTTTATCGAGCAAAGTCAAAAGCTCATCAACATTAAGACAGTCCTCGAAATTGGCCCCGGGCATGGTCTTTATCTTGCCGAGTCCGTTTCTCTCTTTCCCGATGCCCAATTTGACGCCATTGATATCAGTCCGACTTCGAAGAAGCTCTGTGAGGCCCTTGTTTTTCATCTAACCGGAAACATCCGATGCAAAGTTCAGCTTAAAGACATTAATCAGCTTGAGGATTGCGGTCCCTATGATTATATTGTCATGGGGGAGGTTTTAGAACATCTCGATGACCCGAGATCTGCCTTGAGGAAAATCCATAATTTATTAAATGAAGACAGCCATTTTTTTATAACAACCTGCGCCAATGCCCCAGCCATTGATCACGTTTATTTGTATGATAGTGTTGGGCATATCCAACGCGATATCCGTATGAGCGGTTTTGCACCTCTCTTCGAGCTGGCATTACCCGTTGAAGATGTCCCAGAGGATCAGTGGGAAGAACAGAAGGTCGAAGTCAACTATGCGGCCATGTATAAGAAGTCTAAGATGACCGATCAAAACTGATGTTGACCGCTGAGCAGGGGAATCCGTATTTAGAAATGAACGGCTTTTAAGGAAAGCATTGATGATCAACGATCAAGTTGTGAGTAAAAATAACTTATCTATGGATCAGGGCTTGTTCAAAAAAGGCATTTTGATCAGATCTGTTGAAAATAAACTTTTGCAGTTATTTTCAGAAGGAAAACTCAATGGGACTGTCCATACGTGTGTGGGCCAGGAATTTTCCGCTTTGGCTTTTGCCGGTCAATTATCCAACAAAGATATTGTTTTCTCAAATCATAGGTGTCACGGACACTATATATCGTTTACTGGTGATTATGAAGGTCTGTTGGCCGAATTGATGGGTAAAAGAAGCGGTGTGTGTAGTGGTATCGGAGGGAGCCAGCATCTTTGTAAAGACAATTTTTACTCGAATGGAATTCAGGGCGGGATTGTTCCCGTTGCTGCCGGAATGGCCTTAGCCGCAAAACTCAATGGAAACCGGAACATTGTTGTCGTTTATATCGGAGAGGGAATGTTGGGAGAAGGGGTTGTCTACGAAACTTTCAATATCATATCCAAGTGGGGTCTCCCTATTTTAATTGTGTGCGAGAACAATTATTATGCCCAATCAACGCCAATGAGGTTTAATTTAGCCGGTGATATTCTAAAACGCGCCGAGGCTTTTGGGATTCAGACGTATTATAACGACATCTGGAATACGGAAGGATTGATGCAGGCAGCCTGTCAGTCGATTTCATACGTGCGCGAATATCAAAAACCCGTTTTTCATTTAGTTGAGACTTATCGGCTTAATCCACATTCTAAGGGTGATGATGACC
Source organism: uncultured Planctomycetales bacterium (assembly GCA_964373335.1). GTDB lineage: Bacteria > Omnitrophota > Gorgyraeia > Zapsychrales > CAYJUK01 > CAYJUK01. The sequence goes on from CAYJUK010000001.1 coordinate 52,408, forward strand.
GCGACCCTGCTGAAATTAACCTTTTTAAAGAAAAAGATCCTATCAATATCTTTGCCAGAGAAAATAAACAATTATTTGAGAAAATCCAATTGGAGACAGAACATCAGGTCAATGCAGCGGTTGAAAAGATATTGAAACAATCTGAATTAGATATCGGCGATTATTATGAACCATTGAAGGAAAGACCTCGGGATCCATGGGAATCCCTTGAAGAAATTGACTTTAGGCAAGTTGAGCTTATTAATGCTTTCTTTAAAGAACAAATGCAACGCAATCGTTCGATCATTTTTATCGGTGAAGATGTTTTATCTCCTTATGGTGGGGCCTTTAAGATTGCCCGAGATTTATCAGATTTGTTTCCTGATAGAGTTTTTTCAACGCCGATCAGTGAAGCAGCCATTATCGGAATTTCGAATGGGTTGGCCATAAAAGGTTTTCGACCCTTTACCGAGATCATGTTCGGTGATTTTATCACTCTGGGGATGGACCAAATTGTTAATCATGCGGCTAAATTTTACGATATGTACAACAAGCAGGTAAAATGTCCCATTGTCATTAGAACGCCGATGGGAGGAAGACGCGGTTATGGGCCGACACATTCACAGACTCTGGATCGTTTTGTTACTGGTATCCCTAATGTGAAAACGATAGCTTTAAATACATTGACGAATCCTAAAATAATCTACCAGAATGTCTTGGAGAAAGAGGAACATCCTGTTATTGTGATTGAAAATAAACTTGACTATGGCAGCAAGATTGCCAAAAAGAAGCTTAAACATTACAGGTATGAAAAGACCACCGGGGATTATCCCGTTGTCAGGATCCGTCCCTTCCAAGCTGTTCCCAATGCAACTCTTCTTTGTTATGGCGGCATGGTTAACATTGTCCTTGATTGTTTAGAACCGTTATTTGTGAATTTTGAATTAAAATCTGAGGTGATCGTTTTAACGAAGATATCACCCATTGAATATTCTGAGATTATCGAATCCGTCAGAAAGACGAAAAGGTTATATGTCATTGAAGAAGGAACGATGGCTGGAGGTATTGGCAGTGAAGTGGTCGCTTCTGTAGCTGAGATTTTAACAGAATATGTTACGATAAAACGCATTGCCGCATTACCGGTTCCGATTCCATCGGTCAGGTCATTGGAGAATCAGGTCTTGCCTAATGTCGAGACAATTCTTCGTTCCATTGCAGAAACTTTATAGAAGATAGTTCCATGAAACCTTTACAGTCAATAATTGTTCCCCATGAGATCGTCAATGATGAATTTGTGACAATTGTCCAATGTCATTTTAACAACGGGGACAGGATTAAAGAAGGAGATCCCCTCATCACCATTGAGACCTCAAAGATGGTCGAAGATCTTTATGCGGCATTTGGCGGTTATATTTATTATCTGTGCCAAGAAGGATCTGAAATCAAGATTGGCGAAGTCATTATAGAAATCTATGATCAGCCTCTTATTCAGAGGAGTGCTCTTACTCAAGAAACAGTGGAAAAAAGAGAAACCTCTTTGCCGGAGGACGATGTTATTTTTTCTCAATCGGCCTTGCGGATGATCGAAGAACTTAAGATGAGTAAAGAGAAGTTTAAAGGTCGGACTTTTGTGAGTACAGAAGATGTCAGGTTTGTTCAACGTCAAATCAGCCAAAATCAGTTTGCCTGGCGGGGAGCTTCGGAATCAACCCATTCGACCGTCCCCGGCCTAAAGTCCGGGGACTGCTCAGGGTTGACACTGAGCGGCGCCGAAGTGTCAAATTTTGAAAGGATGACGGCGAGTCCCGATATCGAATTTTTAAAGATTAGTCCCATTAAGAAAAGGGAGATTGAAAATCTTAATGCTGTGCAATCATCGCATCTGAGTAACGTGGTGAGTATGCTCATTGATGTGACTTCTTTTATTGACAAGTTGAAGCGTGAGAGTAAATTTTTTAAAAATTCTTTACTTCTGATCGTGATTTCGAAATTGCCGGCGTTGTTGGAAGAGTATCCGGAATTTAACGCCTTCTATAAAGATGGGACAATAGGTTTTTATAAGAATATTGCAATAGGATTTGCCGTGAACTTAGGGGATGGATTGCGGGTCTTGAAGTTACCCGTTACGAACGAAAAAAGTATTGCCGAGATAGAAATAATGATTTTTGACATGATCAAACAATATCTTGACAAAAAGTTAACCCCTCAGGACTTGGCCAGGGTCACTTTTACGGTCACCGACCTTTCGAATGAGGGCATTCATTTTTTTATCCCGCTTATACCCAAAGGCCAGTCCGCGATCTTAGGCATTTCTGCCATTGATGAGAAGCTGCAGCGTAGCATAGTATCGCTTTCTTTCGATCACCGTGTGACGGATGGCAAAAAAGCCAGCGAGTTTTTGCGAAAATTAAAGAAGAGAATCGAGGCTGACTCGGTTGGTTGACTTAAGAAAGAAACAAAAAATGTGAGACCGTTCAGTTTTATTGATTCTTAAAAGGTGGAGATAAAAAATGCAAGAGCAAATACGACAAATCATGTGCCAAATTTTTCATGTTCCCTTTGGACACATCACAGATGAGACCAAAGTCGAGACGATTGAATCATGGGATTCCTTAAATCATATCAATCTGATCTTGGCCTTAGAGCTGGAGTTTAGGACAACGTTCTCTCCAGAGGAAATGATCAAAATGGTCAGTTTTCAAGAGATTCTGGAAATTTTAAAACAAAAGACGCAGGCTTGTGAAATAAGAGAAAAATAAAATTATACACAATCACGTTGAAGATTACAGACTTCCGATCTCCCATGATCAACAAACGCGTAAATTCTTCCGGGAATTCGGTAAATTTTGGGATCACTTGATCAGACCCTTTGACAGCCTACATCATTTCTGGTGAAAATGCCTTTCCCAAACGCAAGGACAGGGATTTTTTTACCGCGCTTGATATCGATGAGTCTCAAAATATTCCTACTTATTCTTTTGTAAGAGGTCATTTATGAACAATCATTGTGATTATCTTTTAATTGGCGCTAATGGATTGATCGGTAGTGCTGTGGCTGAAGAGTTGGATTCCCAATATAGCTGGGTGGGGACTTCCTTTAAGCGGAGTTCAGGCCGTTTGCATTTTTTGGATATTCTGGATAAAGAAAATTTAAAAAATGTTTTGCAGGTCTTGAAGCCAAAATATGTTGTGCTCGCGGCGAACCTTTCGGGCGGAACGGAATTTGCCCAAACTCACCCGGATGTGGCCAAAACATTTTATTACGATGCGACAAAAAACTTAGGGGAACTCTGTTTAACCCAAAAAGTACGTTTGATTTTTATCTCCACGGAATGTGTCTTTGATGGGAAAAGAGAGATTTATCAGGAGGATGATGAACCCAATCCGCTGAATCTCTACGGCCAATGGAAAGCCGAAAGCGAAATGTGGATAAAAAAAAATTTAGAAAATTATATTATTGTACGTACGATATCTGTCTTTGGCTGGCAACCCGAAACCGTGACCCCCAACGCTGTCATGAAAGCCTATTTTGCCATTTTGAAGAAGGAAAAAATCTTTGTTCCTACATACCGGTGGGTGACGCCAACATATGTTCACGATTTGGCCAAGGCCTTGGTTGAATTAAATCTTTCTGGTGCTCAAGGAATTTATCATGTCGCTGGCAGCACGTACATCAATCGCTATGAGTGGCTTAGAAAAGTATGCGGCGTTATGGAGTGGGATTCTTCCTGGCTTTGCCCGCAAAATGAAATTCATCCCGGGGCTACACCTTATCCGCTCAAAATAAGGCTCGATACGCAAAAATTCCGCCTTTGTCATAAGACAAGATTGCACAGCCTTGAGGAATCTATGTTCATGTTGAAAAATGATATTTTTACGACCAGCCGGTAGCGATGAATGCGCACCCCAAACTAAGCGTTGTGATGACGACTTACAATGCCGAGCGGTATATCGAAGAGGCAGTTCAAAGTATACTCAATCAGAGTTTTTCTGATTTTGAATTTATTATCGTTGATAATGACAGCCAGGATGAGACTTCGCTTAGGATGTTATCTTTTCATGACCCCCGGATTATTTTTATTCAGAATAATCGAAACATGGGGCAGACCAAAGCCCTTAATATCGGCATCGGTAAAAGCCAGACACGGTATATCGCGAGAATGGATGCTGATGATGTGGCGGAACCCGAACGTCTAGCGATTCAATATGAATTTCTGGAAAATCATCCTGATATAGCTTTGGTGGGGACTGCGTGGCAGTATATCGATCAAAACGGTAAATCCCTCCGCCGTGTTAAAGTTCCTACGGATCCTTTAACCATTCGATGTTATCTTTTAGCCTCTGGGGATTTGACTTCATGGTGTGTTGGGCATCCAACAGTTATGATGCGTAAATCAGCATTGGAAGAAGTGGGATTATACAATGAGCAAGAAAGTTTTGATGGTTATCCGCAGGATTACGCCTTATGGAGGGTGCTCTCGGCGAAATACAGCTTTGCTAATGTTGATCGGCCGCTTTTAAAATATCGTATATTAAAAAATTCTGAATCAAGGAAATTTTTTGATAAATCATGCGAGTATCGCTATAACATTACACTTAAATATATTACCTCTTGCTTGACCAATTTCAATGAATACGAGAGAATTTCTCTCGCCAATATGCTGGAATACCGATCACAAGGATCAAAAAAGGATGGGGAAAATATTTTTGAAATTTTTGACCGCTATTTTGATGTATCTGCAGGAAAATTCGGCGCCTTGGATAAAACGAAAAATTTTCGAAATCAAATGAAACTCTATTATCTTCCAAAATTATTTTTAACCAACAAGTGTCTATCACTAAAAGAGTTCATCGGGTTGGTTGTCCACTATCCAGTTTATCTTTTTGATATCAAATTCTATCGGAAGGTCATTAAAGTCATGCTGCAAAGTTTACTATTACAGCGTTTCAAAAATTCATGAACAGGTTCTATCTTAAACGGCAAGAGGTTTGCCTGTCGGTTACAAAAAACAGATGCAAATTTTGTTAATATGGTTATAATGCCAACTGAAAGTCTAGCCCTCCGTGATTTTAGTTTTTGGACACATCTATTATCCACGTGAGGGCTACTTTATTAATATTTTATTCAAAATGAATTTCTAAAGTCGATTTGAACCTTTACCACTTATTAATTGTGATTTCGTAATAGGAAATGCTTGTTTAACCCCACATTTTGCCTCGCAAGATTGGGGTTTAATGAAAACTTCGCTGTTTTATAAAAAAAATTTCATTAAGAACATGTATATATTAAAGAATGCGTGTTAAATGTGAATAGACAATTAGTTTCCGATTTAATCCGTGGACTAGGATTTTGTCTCCTGGTGATCCTGGGATTTTGCTATTCGATATTTGAGAGGGGGTTTGCCGAGTTACATATCCAGTTATCGTTCCTTGACTTTCCTATTTTTGTTGGGGAAATCTTTTTAGGAATTTGTCTCTTATTATTAATCTTTTTTTTTATTACCCAACCTAAAATAATTCACAAATGGCATTCCATTATTGTCATTTATCTGGCCTGGCTTCTCGGGAAGTCGTTTTTAGGTTATTTTGTGGATGGACCATTTGCCTTTCGCACCGCAGCCCTTTTTTATTATCCACTGTTCTCTGTTATCGGATACTATTCTTATGATCGAAGATTCTTTACCACAAGATCAGTTGCGGTGATGCTGGTCATCTTAATTGGAGTTATCTTAATAATGAAACCCATTGTTGTCCTCAGTTACTACCATTTTGTGTATCTGATCCTCCCATTTGTTCTGCTGCTTTCTTTGAGATCTTTAGGGCTGAAAATCATCCTTTCTCTTCTTATTCTTTTATTATTTCCCTGGGATTTGTATCTCGGTGGAGCGAGGACCAGATTCATAGGCTTTATTATTTCTGGTATTTTTATCGCTGCTTACATTAGTTTCTCTTTCCTCAGAATAAAAAAAGCTTCCAGCCATTTTTTATTTCTAGGGATGGTCGGATTTCTATTTTTATTTCTTATGAGCCAAGCCTCATCCAATAAGATCAAATCTTTATATAAGATAAACAAATTATCCCAGATTTATCAGAAACAACAGAGGTTCATTGATGAAAAAGAAAAAGATTTTATTTTTCGAGAAATTCCTGTCAAGCTTTACCGGAAGGAATCTGACAAGATCACCAAGGAAGAGTTTGAAGATTATGTTAAGAGAACCACTCTGAGGTCACTGAATTATCCCGATGATTATGTGGTGGGGCTTAAATCCATTAAGGAAGAACAGAAAAGTGAGACTGAAAAAGAATTAGAAAATATTATTCGAGACCTATTTTTATTAGTTAAGGATAAATTATCAGAAGCTGTTAGTAACCAGGATGATTTAAAGAAAGAAAGTGGTTTAACTCCGACACAGATTCGTTATAAGATTGAGAAAGATTTTGAGCCAGAAATTCAATTAGTCATTGAAGATGTGGGGAAAAGGCTGGATCAATTGGTAGAGTCAGAACAATCTTTATCACAAGAGATGCCACCATCAACGGAGACACCACCTTCACCGGAGAATGACCCGGAATCTATAGATAAAGAGCATATTAAAAAGCAAGTTGAAATTAAACTGAGAAGTTATATGGAATTATATTTAAATCGAGATGTGACCTGGAATAAACCTTGGCCGGTAGAAGTGGATTATGGGAATATTCTTTTTCGTTTATTTATGTGGAAAGATTTGATTGATGAATTAATCAAGACTCAATCCTGGATGGGAATAAGCTTTGGCAAACCATTTCGATCAAAGAGTATCGAAATCCTGAGTATTGCCCAGGGGGAGTGGGCGAGTGTGGGATGGGTTGATATTCACAATTCTTTTTTGAATACCATATACCGTTCTGGAATTGTTGGTCTCATCCTTCTCGTTTTATTATTTGGGAAGATATTCTTAATCATAAGAAAATTTATCACCGCAAGGTCATTAAAGGGGATTTTATTGTGTAGTATCCTGATTGATTTCTTGGTTTATGCCTGTTTTTTAAGTACCTTAGAAATGCCTTATACATCAATTACATTTTGGAGTTTATTAGGGATGACCCTGGCTTATCAGAAGCAACTCGCATGAAGATATCGAAAAATAAAAAGGGTATCTTGTTTATTGTCCCAACTCCGCCGCCTTATGCCGGGCCAGAAATATTATATCAGGCCATTTTAAAGTCTCCTTTAACAGAAGAATTTGAGATTTTCCATTTGCGCTGTAATATCCACCGGACCAATGCGCAAAGGGGTACCATCACGGTATTCTCTGTCCTAAAATATTTAGGACTTTTGGGACAGATGTTTTTGATCTTAACTATTCGTCGTCCCTATTGTGTTTATACGATCCTCAATCAAAATTTTAGCGGATTTATGCGGGATTCCCTATTAGTGATCATATCTAAAATTTTTAGAAGAAAGGTCATTCTGCATTTCCATGGTTCCAATTTTGAGTATTTCTATAAAACCCGGGGGACTCTTTTTAAAAAATATATTCTTTTTATCTTAAATTTATCCGATAAGGTTATCTTGCAGGCGCAAAGGGTCAAAGAAAGGTTTAAGAAGTTTGTCCCTGAAAAGAAGTTATGTCTTATTTATAATGCGGTTCCCGAACATTTTATTGGCGCCCAACGTGGGCCAAAAGGGCAAGGAGAAAAAAGGGGGATTCATGTTTTGTTCTTAAACCATCTCTCTGTGGCCAAGGGGTTCTTGGATTTATTGGAAGCAGCCAAACGAATATTAGGTGAAAGAGAGGATATTCATTTTATTATCGCAGGGGACATCATTAATAAAGAGAAGAATATCCTATTTTCGGAGAATGGGCAACAGATCATTTTCAAGGATATTCCTGACGCTATTGAGACGTTACGGCAAAATAAAAATTCCAATGGGAACATTCGTTTCTTAGGTGAGGTGTCGGAAATCAATGAAAAATTGAGGCTTTTCCGTTCTGCTGATATTTTTGTCCTCCCTTCGTATTCGGAAGGGTGTCCCATGTCCGTTTTAGAGGCCATGGCGGTGGGATTACCCCTGGTTGTGACCCCGGTGGGGGCCTTGGTTGATATTATCAAAGAAAGAGAGAATGGGGTTTTTGTTGCCATCGGACAACCGGAAGATCTTAAAAATAAAATTGTTGCTTTAGCGGATAACCCTTCTTTGTGCAGGACAATAGGGCATAATAATCAATTATTAGTTCAATCTAGATTTAATATTTCAATTTTATCTCAACAGTTATCTTCCGTTTTCAATGAATTAGCATTAAATTAAACCCCATATTTTACATTGCAAAATTGGGGTTAAACAATCTTTGTGGTCATTTTGACATAAGGATTGAATACTTAATATGTTATTTCCTTTGGGTATTGGATAGGGTAGAGGAGGTAGGCATTATGGGATCACCCGTAGGACCAATCGCACAAACAGCCATAGCGATTTCCCTTATTGATCTTATTGTCGGAATAATCTTATCGATTGTCATTGGGTTGGGGATTGTCTGGATTTATCGATGGACCCACCGCGGGTTGAATTATGAAAGATCTTTTTTGGTGACATTATTGTTGATCGGTCCCATTATCAGCCTGATTATGATGCTTATTGGCAGTAATTTAGCATTATCCTTAGGGATGGTGGGCTCTTTATCAATAATCCGTTTCCGAACTGTCATCAAAGACTCACGAGATATGATTTTTTTATTTTGGATGATTGCTGTTGGGTTAGGGTGCGGAACCAGCAATTGGATTGCTATTATCATTGCCAGCATATTTATAGCCGGTGTGATCTTGATATTGCATTATGTTCAATACGGCCAGGTGATCCATTCCGATTTTGTGCTTGTGGTGGGAGGCGAGGGACAGGTCGCAATTGATGCGGTGAAACAAACGGTAGCTCAATATTCAGCTATGTATCAGCTGCGTTCTTATGAGGTCATCAATAACGGTTGGGAGATTGTATTCGAAGTCAGGTGCATGAGAGCAGACATGAAAAATGAACAAGAAATGATTGTGGAATTGAAAAGGACAAAAGGAGTGAATAAAGTATCCTTACTCATTCCTCAACTTGCTTTGCCGGTCTAATCCTTTCCTCGGTGTATGTTAGAGAAATCATATAAAAGACTTACGATCTTAAATTTTATTATTCTTATTCTATTTTTGATTTTTGTTCTTGGAGGATTTTTAGTAGTTAAAGATCATCCGGTCATAAAAAAAATTATCGATACAAAATTAAAGAGTCTCCCTGCCATTGAGTTTCATCGATCTAAATTTTTTCGGGTTTCGCCGGGTTCCGATCTCAAGGAGTCCGGTGATACTCCCCCTGCTTATGAAATCAAAATCAAATCCCGGGATGTTCGTAAAATTCAGCTCCTTATTCAGGAGATGGCGGAAAAAGGACGTATGACCGATGAAGAGAAACGATGGTTCCCCATGACCTTTTTTGCTGAGGGGCAAATCTATAAAGGAAAAATCCGGGTTCGGGGCGATGCCATGGAACATTGGATCAATCCCAAAAAATCATGGCGGAGATCAAGACCCGCCCGGACGTGCCGCCCGATCGCAAG
>CAYJUK010000002.1:0-16350 GCA_964373335.1 uncultured Planctomycetales bacterium
AGAACAAGGAGAAAAGAAAATCCGTATCCGTAGACCCCAAATAGAAGAGGACGCCGGGAAGCTGATCCATGACCCAGAATTAAACTGCAGCCTTGTGGATTATAATCGAACAGGCACCCCCTTAATGGAAATTGTCACCGAGCCCGATATCCATTCCCCGCAAGAGGCCTATGACTATCTGCAAACGCTCAAATTAACCCTTCAATATCTGGAAATCTCGGATTGTGATATGGAAAAAGGAAGCCTTCGCTGCGATGCCAATATCTCAGTTCGGGAAAAAGGCAATGATAGACTCGGAGTAAAGTCCGAATTAAAAAACATGAATTCCTTTAAGGCGGTTAAAACAGCCTTGTCCTTTGAAGAAAACCGCCACCGACAATTGCTCTTGGCAGGCCAGCCGATTGTCCAGGAAACACGATTATGGAATGAAACAAAAGCGGTGACGATAACCATGCGCAGCAAAGAAGATGCCCATGATTATCGTTACTTCCCCGAACCCGACTTAGTCCCATTTGAAATCGAGGCCTCCCAGATTGATCACATTCAACGATCATTACCTGAACTCCCGGAACAAAAGTTTAAAAGATTTCTTGAAAAGTACCGATTGTCGGCCTATGATACACAAATTCTTATTCAAGACAGAACCATTGCCGAATTTTTTGAAACCTGCGCTTCTCTTTATCCCGAAACCAAACAGGTATGCAATTGGATCAATGGTCCATTACTGCAAGAACTGAATAGTCGTAAGATCTCCTTCCCAGAGTTGAGTCTCAAACCGAACGAATTTGTCATCATTATCCGTAAGGTTTTCGAAGGATCCTTGAATAATTTAACGGGGAAAGATGTTCTAAAATTGATGATTGAGACTAAGAAATCCGTGGAATGCATCATTCATGAGAAAGGGTTATCCCAAATTTCGGATGAAGGAACTTTAAGTCAGCTAGTGGTCGAAGTGATCAAAGAAAATCCCAAGATCATGACCCAAATCAAGGAAGGGAAAGCGACGGCTGTTGGATTTTTAGTCGGACAAGTCATGAAAAAATCCCAGGGCAAAGCAAATCCTAAACTGGTAGGAGAACTTTTAAGAAGGAGGCTTCAAGATGGCTAAAAAAAGCGCCTTATTCATGCTGACCTGTTTTGTGGTCCTTTCGATTTCTACGCTGGCAATTTCTCAAATCGAAAGAAAGACAAAAGACGAGTTATATACTCAGATTGAATTGTTCAGTTATGCCTTAACCACCATCCAATCAGAGTATGTCGATATCAAGGAACCACAAGAGTTAATATATGGATCGTTAAAAGGAATGCTTGGCTCTCTGGATCCTCACAGTCAGTTTCTGGATCCAGAAGAATACAAGGATCTAAAAACAGAAACTCAGGGAAAATTCGGTGGATTAGGGATTGAGATTTCTATCCGTGATGGTTTGTTAACCATCATCACCCCTATCGAAGGAACCCCGGCCTGGAAGGTCGGCCTGAAGGCCAAAGACCGAATTGTGAAAATAGAAGATGAATTGACGAAAGACATGACCCTTAATGAAGCGGTAAAAAAATTGCGGGGGAAGCCTGGCAGCGAAGTCAATCTTACGATCCTGCGTGAAAAAGATTTCAAGCTCCATACCTTTAAGATCGTTAGAGAGATCATTAAGATCCAGGATGTCAAAGACCCCCAGATTCTGGAAGAGAATATTGGATATGTTCGCTTAGCGGAATTTCGTGAAGAAACAGCCAAAGAATTCAAAAAGGAACTCCACAATCTCAAGTCCCAGGGTGCGGATAGCCTTATCCTTGATCTGCGAAATAACCCTGGGGGACTACTGAATGTTGCCATTAAGGTCACCGAGTTATTTCTTCCCAATGGCCAAATCGTTGTCTCTACCAAAGGACGGCGTTCCTCTCAAAATATCGTTACACGGTCGACTAATACCAGTGACGATTTCAGAGATTGGCCGGTCGTAATCTTGATCAACGAAGGGAGTGCTTCCGGAAGTGAAATATTAGCCGGAGCCTTAAAGGATAATAAACGGGCGATTATCCTGGGGACTCAATCCTTTGGAAAGGGATCTGTCCAATCCGTTATTCCTCTTCCGGATGGATCGGGATTAAGACTGACAACCAGCAAATATTTTACTCCCTCAGGAACCTCGATCCATGGAACTGGGATTACTCCAGATATTATTGTTGAATTTAAAGAGCGCGATGAGGAGGCGGTACCAAAGGAAGCCAAGGAAATTAAGGAACAACAAGATCACGTGGAAAAAATTTTCGAGGATATTGAGCTGGAGAATGTCGAGGATCCAGAAACTATCAAAAAGAAAAATGAAGAACAAGAAAGACGGAAACTCCTACTGGAGGATAATCAGGTTCAAAGTGCCATGAGCGTCATTCAAGGGATCAAGGTCTACCGAAAAATGCAGGCACAGGCCGATCAACCCGAAACCAATCTTGAAATTGAAACGGAAACACCTCCTGAGGAATCACAAGATCAAAGTTGATTAAATGAAAGGGAAAGGTACAAAAAAAACTTCTTCCCCACTTGACCTAATCGTTTTCTCCGTTCTTATCACTTTTTTGATCCTTTTTTGGATTGTTGGCCGTCTCCTTTTCCAACAACCGAAAAAGATTGATTTACCTAAAGCGGGACCCGTTCAGGTTCTGAAACCCTTCGGGAAAATTGCCATTATCATTGATGATAGTGGTTATAATCTTCGGGATTGTTATTACTTGAAAACAATTCAAAGCCCCGTCAATATTGCAATTCTTCCCCATATCCCTTATTCCGAAGAAATCGCGGAATGCGCTCATCGCTATAATAAACTGATTATGCTCCATCTGCCACTGGAGCCTTACTCGACAACCCAAGCGTATCCTCAAAATTATATTATTTCTACGCAGATGCCCAAAGAAAAGATTATTCATCTCTTTAATCAAGCGGCAACAAATTTTCCTAACATTCAAGGAATTAACAATCACATGGGGTCCAAGGCCACAGAAAATGTCCCATTCATGACTGTCTTATTTGATCAATTACAAAAAAAGGGATTATTCATGGTCGATAGCCGAGTGACTAAAAAATCAATCTGTCGGTCTTTAGCCCGCCGGATGAAATTACCATTTGCTGAACGCGATGTTTTCCTAGACAATATTAATGAACGCGCTTACATCGAAGGGCAATTTCAAAAACTAGTAAAGATCGCCCAAAGACAGGGCCGGGCAATTGGAATCGGGCATGCCCGGGATCTCACCTGGAGAATTATTAAAGAACAAATCCCCTTTTGGGAGAAAAAAGGGATACAATTTGTCACTGTCAAAGATCTTTTAAAGACTCATTAACTCTTAAATATCTAGAAAATCACCTAACGGTGGTAACATTTAACAATCTTGAATCATTCAGAAAAATATTTATCGGTTCATTGGTGAACGGGTAACAAAATCGGATAAAAATGTATATCTTAGGCATTGAAACTTCTTGTGATGAGACTGCAGCATGCATTGTCAAAAATGGAAGGCTTATGCTTTCCCATGTGGTAGCCTCGAGTCTCAAAGAACATACAAAGTACGGCGGGGTCATTCCGGAGATTGCCTCCCGTAGACAGCTCGAACTCATATCCATCGTTATACAAAAGGCCTTTGCTGATGCCCGAATAAAATCAAAAAATATAGACGCAATTGCCGTGACCCAGTCTCCTGGCTTGATCGGATCCCTGTTAGTAGGACTATCTTTCGCGCGTTCCTTGAGCTATCATCTGAGAAAACCGCTTATCTTAGTGGATCATGTTAAGGCCCACCTGTATGCTAATTTTTTATTTTCAAAGTCCATCAAGGAATTCGAACTTCAGCCCAGATTTCAAAATAAAAATTTTCCCGCTGTTGGTCTGGTGGCTTCCGGGGGGCATACAAGTTTATACTTTCTCAGAGACTTTTATCATTCCCATCTCCTGGGTCAGACCAGAGATGATGCCGCTGGCGAGGCCTTTGATAAAGTAGCTCGTTTGTTAAAATTAGGATATCCGGGAGGACCGATCATTGACCGCCTTTCCCGACAGGGAAAAAATTCCCGCATCCGATTTCCCTGTGCGGAATTACCCGAGACATACGATTTCAGCTTTAGTGGTATCAAAACAGCCGTCCTTTATTTCGTGAATAAACAAGAGAATATCCGGCAATTCTCAACCCGGGAGATAGCTTATGCATTTCAAAAAAGCATCATTCATGTCTTGGTAAAAAAATGCCTCCGGGCCTGTCTCAAGCTGAAAGCTGCCACGCTATTGATTGGCGGGGGAGTGGCCGCTAACTCTGCGCTAAGAGACGAGTTGTCCGCGATGAGTCGGAGGCATCACATTCAATGTTTTACTCCTCTTCAGAGTTTATGCTTAGATAATGCCGGAATGATCGCCTGTTTAGGGTATTTTCAGTTCCGAAGGTCTCCCTCAAAGAATTCATAATTTTAATTGCATACAAAATTTGAGGGATGGAGAATATGATTAATTTCCACCATTTCCAAAGGAGTGCCTATGTGGGGCGATATCCCTGACACACTATACAAAATTTTTTTAACCCTTCTCATGAGCGGATTAATTGGTTTTGAACGGGAAATACGCAATAAAGGGGCTGGCCTGAGAACTCATATCCTCGTTGGCATTGGATCGGCACTGGTCGTTTTAACCTCGCTTTACCTTTTTGATATATACAAAAACGTCACCTTTATCGATCCAACGAGAATGATCGCGGGAATAGTGACCGGAATAGGATTTTTGTGCGCCGGGACCATCATCCGTGCGGGGAATAATGTGCATGGCCTCGACACAGCCGCTACATTATGGATTGTCTCCTGTATTGGCATGGCTATCGGGGCCGGTCATTATACGGCTTCATTTATTGTGACCATTGTCGTAGTCTTTGTTCTCATATTCTTCCGTGCCATTGAACGTAAACTGAACCGGTCCGGGAAAGATGAAAAATAACCTATCGAGATTTAACTTATCCAACATAAGGAGGGTCTTATCATGCTCAGAGGACGAAAAGAACCGTTAAATCAACAAGAAGAAAAATCCATTGAAATCAACGCTCAAATGCAAGGATCGCTTTCCTTCAAGGATCCCGTGAATTTAAAGATTAATGGAAATTTTACCGGAACCTTGGATTCCCGAGGGACATTGACGATAGGGAATACCTCTCAGGTTGAAGCCCAGATCACGGGAGATAACATCGTCATTGCCGGAAAGGTCCGGGGAGATATTATGGCGAAAAAGATGCTGGTCCTTATGCCCACGGCTGTTCTTACGGGGAATATATCGACACCTAAACTCAACATTGTGGAAGGGGCTATCTTCCAAGGAAAATGTCAGATGATGGATGAATATTTGACAACCGAAGAAGTGGCCAAGTACCTTGAAATTGAGATGCCGGCCATTATTGAACTAGCCAATTCAGGGAAAATCCCGGCGATGAAAAGCGGAGATGATTGGAGATTTGAACGTTCTAAAATTGAACAATGGGCCAGTTCAGGCCAGGTGCAATGAACTCAACCAGCCAATTTATTTCGGTTAGAGAGACAGCCCAAATCCTTGGGGTATCTGAAAAAAAGGTCATGGATCTGATCGAACAACGCCGACTGCAAGCTTACCGAATCGCTAATCAATTTTTACGTTTAAAAAAAACTGATGTCATTGCTCTTAAAAAAGAAGGCCAAATCCCTTCCGAGGTAGTCATACAACCCTATACCCCCGCTGAACGCCTGAGGGATTTCTGGTATTTTAATGATTTTTATATCCTCTGTGCCGCGATAATCCTCGCCCTTTTATATGTCATCTTCTTCGTCTAAGATTCACTCCTAGCCTTGCAATGGAGGGATTAATAAACTCCAATTGTAATTCCAAGGCTCCAAAACTAGGACATTTTCAATTTGGTTTGACAAGGCTCCAAAAATTGCTTGAAATTTTATACCTGTTCACATACAATCGGTTAACTTTATTGAGGAACCGGGAGAGTTCTTATCTTTATTAAAAATCCTATCCGTCAACCATTTGAGAATAAACGATAACTGGCGGGGACCACGACTATATTTTCTAAGGCGAGGTAGCTCAGTTTGGTTAGAGCGCGAAGCTCATACCTTCGATGTCGGCGGTTCGATTCCGCCCCTCGCTACTTTAATAAAATCGCCCAGCCTTAATAACTTTTGACGTCTTTCAGTCAAAAAAAAAAATTACCCTTATGTCATTATCCAGACATCATCATATCGGATTACTCATCTTACGACTAGGGATCGGTACCATGTTTATGTATCATGGTTACGGAAAATTATTTAGCGGACCAGAACAGTGGGAGAAGATAGGGTCGGCCATGAATTATCTAGGGGTTCATTCGATTCCTCAGGTGTTTGGATTGTTAGCGGCTCTTTCTGAATTTGTGGGGGGACTCTGTATCATACTTGGTTTATTCTTCCGACCCGCCTGTTTATTTTTACTCTTCACCATGATGATCGCAGCCGTCATGCATCTGAACCGCGGGGACGGATTAAAGGTAGCCTCTCATGCTATTGAGGCTGGCATTCTCTTCTTTAGCCTGATCTTCATCGGGCCAGGGAACTTCAGCCTGGATAAAAGATTCGCGACTTAAAATCATCCCCTAATCACCTGATCAAATGATCTCCAGATTTTCATTCCCATACCATTTCATTATCCTGTTGCTGCTTCAGTGGGTATCCCCTGGCAGGGCAGAGGATCTTATAGAAGAATTGTTAAATCGAAAAAGTCTTTACCAAGATGTTTTAGTGATTGATGTTATCGATCCCGCCATCATCCGTCTAGAATCAGGCGAAAAGATTCGTTTGATCGGACTCAAGGCCCCTGAAAAGCCTCCAGAAAAACCACCTCTCCGCAATGATTTTGGCATCATCCTGAAAGAAGAACCCAACCCTGTTATCTCCGTTGGGCAGCAGGCCTTTGATTTTGTAAATTATCTATTAGAAAATAAACATGTGCACCTCGAATTCGATACCGCAAGAAAAGACGAAGAATTGATGACCCTGGCCTATGTATTTCTTGAAGACGGTAGCTTGGTTAATGCGGAGATCATCCGTCAAGGCTATGCTTATCTAAAACTCTCTCCCCCTAACTTTAAATATAAAGAACAATTGACCAAGGCCTATCAGGAAGCTTATCGAGAGAAGAGAGGAATTCATGGAGAATGAACTTAATCCAAAATGTCCGCCAGACCATTGAAGGATATCAGCTCTTTCATCAAGGAGATCGGGTATTAGTGGGAGTCTCGGGAGGCCCCGACTCCATGACGTTATTGCATATCCTTTATCAACTGCGCCATTCTTTAGGGATCCGTCTTGAAGTAATTCATTTCAATCACCGCATAAGAAAAGATGCTCTTAAGGATTTAAGATTGGTCCGACAGGTCTGTCAAAGTCTTCATCTTCCTTTTCATTTTTCTTCCCCGCCGGTTCGATTTTGGCGAAGACAAAAAGAATCCGAAAATCTGGCCAGGGAACTGCGTCTCGATTTTTTTACTCGAGTGGCACAGCAATGTCAGGCGACCTGTTTGGCCCTGGGTCATAACCAGGATGATCAGGCCGAAACCGTGCTGATGCGCATCATCAGAGGGACGGGTCTTTTTGGACTGCGGGGCATTTTACCCAAAAGACAGATCAAAGGTTTAGTGATTGTCCGCCCACTCTTTCAAATTCAGCGGAAGGAGATTGAGCAATACGTGAAAAAAGAGAAGATCGCTCACCGGATCGATTCGACAAATCAGCAAAGACGATTCACGCGGAATAAAATCCGTCTTGATCTTATCCCTTATCTTGAAAAAGAATTCAATCCCAAAATCAAAGCTCACCTGGCCCAGTTGGCTCAAAGCAGCTTTCTGGACTACGAAGTGCTTCGCGATCTTGCGGTTAAAGAACTGAACAACATCTCGATCCTTCCTAAAAAAAACAATATGCTTAAGTGGCACAGGACACGTTTTATGAAACTCCCTCAGGGCTTACAAAGAATCTTAATCCGTCTTGCGATTGAAAAACTTCGACCCAATGCTAATCCCATAACAATGGCTCATATCCGGGAGATTGAAGAGATGCTTAAGGAAAGACCCCTAGGCTCCCTGGTGCATCTCCCCGGGCGATTATCAATTCAAAAAGAAAAGGAAACGATTTCCTGGGCCACCAAATCCCTTAAGAAATAATGCTTGATTATATACTCTAAATCCTTATAATTCGTACATCCTTCATCACCAATAAAATATCTGTTTGAATAAAAGTAGTGTTTTATCCTTATCCTTTCATTTATGAGCAAACAAAACTTTCGTAAAACTCATCGAGGCATGCCAACGAACCCTCAAGATCCCAATAAGCCCTCCAATGGGAATTGGATGTTTTGGCTTGTCTTAGGATTCATTACTCTCATCTTCTTTTCTCAGACCAGCGGCAATCTTCCGACAATCTCACGCACTCTCAAATACAGCGAATTTTATTCCCTTCTCAAAGAAAATACCCAATCCAAAAAAATCCAGAAAGTTTCACTAACCGAGGATATCGTAACCGGCATCTTGCTGGATGGAAGTAAATTTTCCGTCCACATTCCTCATAACGATGAGGACCTTCTCGAATTGATCCGGGACAATGTGGATGATTTTGAGGTCACACCTCCCAACCTTCTTTTAGGAATACTCATCAACCTTTTACCCGCCATGTTAATCATTCTCGTCATTTGGTATGCCTCTTATCGGGGCAGTCAGGTTGGAAATAAAATCTGGTCTTTTGGGAAATCCAAGGCCCGGATCAACACGAAAGACGATAATAGAATTACCTTTAAAGATGTGGCTGGTGTCGATGAGGCCAAAGAAGAACTGCAGGAAGTTATTGAGTTTTTAATGGAACCAAAAAAATTCCAGCGGTTGGGAGGAAAAATTCCTAAAGGGGTCCTTTTGATCGGACCTCCGGGGACCGGAAAAACCCTTTTGGCAAAGGCCGTGGCCGGTGAGGCCGGGGTTCCTTTCTTTTCATTAAGCGGATCAGATTTTGTAGAGATGTTTGTTGGGGTAGGGGCTTCTCGGGTTCGTGACCTGTTTGAACAAGGACGTAAGGCCTCCAAAACCTCCGGGAAAGGGGCTATCATTTTTATTGACGAAATCGATGCGGTCGGCCGATTAAGATTTGCCGGTATTGGAGGAGGAAACGATGAAAGAGAGCAGACCCTGAACGCCCTGCTGGTTGAGATGGACGGATTTAATTCGCAAACGGGTGTGATCATTATCGCCGCCACCAACCGGCCCGACACCCTGGATCCAGCCCTTTTAAGACCCGGACGTTTTGATCGGCAGATCGTGGTCTCTCTCCCCGACATTAACGGCCGAGAAGGAATTCTCAAGGTTCATACAAAGGATCTCAAACTGGCCAAGGATGTAGATTTAAAAAAGATCGCCCGTCAGACGGTCTATTTTTCTGGGGCAGATCTGGCCAATGTCTGCAATGAGGCTGCCCTCTTAGCTGCCCGTCGGAATAAAGAAGCGGTGGGCATGGCCGATATGGAGGCCGCTATCGAAAGAGTCACCATGGGACCGGAAAAGAAAAGCCGTGTCATCTCTAAAAAGGAAAAGGAGATGACTGCCTATCATGAGGCTGGACATGCCCTTCTGTCGTTGTTATTGGAGGAAGTGGATACCTTCACCAAGGTCTCTATCATCCCCAGAGGAATGGCGGGAGGTTATACCTTAACCCCGCCAGCAGAGGATAAACATTATTTGAATAAGCGAGAACTCAAAGGAATCATGGTGGTTCTTTTAGGTGGACTGGTTGCCGAAGAGTTGTTTATGAACGATTCAACAACAGGTGTTTCGAATGATCTGCAGAAAGTCCGGGAAATCGCTCAAGCCATGGTCTGCCAATATGGGATGAATGAAAGGATTGGAAAATTAGCCTTTGGCGATTCGCAAAAGTACCATTTTCTGGGGAAGGATCTTTTGGATCAAAGAGAGTACAGCGAAGAAACGGCCAAGAATATTGATAAAGAAATCCGCGATTTAGTTGATGAAGCCTATCAAAGAGCCAAGCAATTATTAATCCAGCATCGGGAAAAAATGGATATTTTAGCTAAAAACTTGATCGAAAAAGAAGTGCTGGATGTAGAAGCCACCCGCGTCTTACTCCATCTGCCGGAGGTTAAGATGGCAGAAGCTTCTTCAGTTGTTTCTGACGATATTCAAAATAGACCCCAACCTCAGGAAACAGCTGGACCCGAGTCCAAACCTCATTCGGAAAATCAATCCTCCTCATAAGTGAAAAAAGAATCTTTCGCTTTGCCTTCTCCCAGACCATTTCATATTTTAAATGCTCGTGATTATCACTTGCAGCTAGGGATTCAGACAAAAATCATGGGGATCTTAAATCTCACCCCGGATTCTTTCAGTGGAGACGGTTTTGTCCCCCAGACTCAACGTGACCGCCATAAGATCTTAGCTGCGGCTGAAGAGCTGGTCTACGAAGGCGCGGATATCATCGATCTGGGAGGCGAGTCTTCTCGGCCAGGCTCATCACGCATAACACCGGCAGAAGAAAAACAACGAATTATTCCAACCCTAGAACTTCTGGCCCAAAGATTAAAGGTGCCGATCTCCATTGACACCTATAAAGTCTCAGTAGCCCAATCGGCCCTGGATGCGGGAGCCAGTATCATCAATAACATTAGAGGCATTCAATCCCATCCAGGACTTTTAAGAATGGTCAAGAATTATCAGGCAGCGATCGTCCTGATGCATATGCGGGGGACACCACAAACCATGCAAAGACATATTGCCTTTAGGAATGTTATCCGAGAAACCATCCAGGAACTACGCGAGGCTATTGAGAAATCATTGGAATTCGGTATCCTTTCGGATAGAATAATGATTGATCCGGGGATAGGATTTGGTAAAACCATTAAAAACAATTTGGAACTCCTTCATCATTTAGAAGAGTTTAAAATACTGCAGCAGCCCCTCTTGATTGGGACCTCTCGAAAATCATTTATCGGTCATGTCCTTCAAAGACCGATTTCTGATCGTCTGCTGGGAACAGCGGCAACGGTATGTCTGAGCATTCTCAAAGGGGCCCATATCATCCGTATCCATGATGTGAAACCTTTAAAGGATCTGATCACGATGACGGATGCCATCTTACAGAGTCAAACCTTCCCCCAAGAGCAAAACCGATGACCTTCTTTATTTGGGACACCGTTAAGCCTGTCTTAGAAATCCTTATTCTCTGGGCGGTTTTGTATCGCATCCTGGTCTTCTTTGAAGGCACACGGGCTTTTCAGGTCCTCAAAGGGATCATCTATTTACTGCTGGCCTTTTTGGCCGCCCAATTCCTGGGACTTGATATTATCAAATGGCTGCTCACCAAATTCTTCGCCATTTCCATTATCGCCATCTTAATTATCTTCCAGCAAGAGTTGAGAATGGGGTTAGCCCGATTAGGGCAGCAACATCTTTTTAATGTTGGTCTGGAAGAAGCGGAGATCATCGCCATTATTGAAGAAATCGCTTCAGCAGTTTACAAATTATCGGAACAGAAAATCGGCTGCTTGATCGCCATTGAGAAAGAGAATCGCTTAAAAACCTATGAAGAAAGTGGGGTACTGATTGAGGGAAAGGTTTCCTCAGAATTGCTTCAGTCTATTTTTATACCTCCTTCACCGATTCATGACGGAGGTGTTATTATTCGGGGAGAAAGTATTGTCGCGGCTTCTTGTTTATTTCCTTTATCCGAGAATCCCAATTTCAGTAAAATCCTGGGAACCCGTCATCGGGCCGCCTTGGGAATGACGGAACAAACGGATGCGGTGGTGGTAATGGTCTCGCAAGAGACCGGGGAAATCTCCGTGGCTTGTGACGGTCGTTTTATCCCGATCGTGAATAGGGAACGGTTAATCAATATTTTAAGAAGCCTCCTGGTTCGTCAAACCAAAAAGAAAAAATGAGAAAACTGCTCACTTACAATTGGGTCCTCAAACTTTTAGCCTTAGCCTTGGCCGTCATCACCTGGTTTTATGTCAATGGGGAATTAATCAAATAACCCTCGGCAAAATGCCTCGGCAAAATGCCTCGGGTTCACGGTTCGCTAAGGGCAAAATAAATCCTGGAAGGCTATGCCTCAATTAGGAGTTAATATCGATCACGTGGCCACATTACGTCAGGCCCGACGAGAATTTGTCCCTGACCCTGTCGCTGCCGCTTTAATCTGTGAAAAAGCGGGGGCAGAGAGTATCGTGGCTCATCTGCGGGAAGACCGCCGGCACGTCCAGGACCGGGATATCACTCAGCTACGAAGGATCATCAAGACTCGATTTAATCTCGAGATGTCCCTGGAACCCAGCATTATTAAGACTGCCCAAGAATTAAGGCCTGATCAAGCCACCTTGGTCCCGGAAAAAAGAGAAGAGATCACCACCGAGGGAGGGCTGGATGTCAGTAAAAATTCCTCCCGGATTGAAAAAGCCTTCCGAGTTCTGCAAAAGCAAGGAATTGTGGTTAGCCTTTTTATTGCCCCGGTAAAGAAACAGATTCGCCTAACGCATAAAATGGGAATCCCGATGATTGAATTGCATACCGGCCAGTATGCGAGAGCACATTCTATAAAAGAAAGAAAAACACTACTCAAGAGATTATCTGAGATGACGGCTTATGCCCAATCCTTAGGAATTATTGTCAATGCCGGACATGGCCTGAATTATCAAAACACCCCTGCCGTAGCCAAGATTCCCGGAATAGAAGAACTTAATATCGGACACTCCATCATCTCCCGGGCAGTCTTCGTAGGATTGCACCGGGCGGTTGAAGAAATGGTTCGCCTTATCAAGGACTAAAGGTGATCTCAGCATATGATTCTAGGAACCGGGATTGACATTATTGAGATTGACCGCATCGAAAAGGCCATTCAAAGATGGGGAGACCATTTTTTAAATCACGTCTTTAATAAAGAAGAGATTCAATATGCCCGGAAGCACAAATATCCCAGCCAGCATTTTGCGGCGCGCTTTGCCGCGAAAGAGGCGGTCTTAAAGGCCTTCGGGAACAATAGCCATATCAGCTGGAAAGATATGACGATCATTAATGATGACGATGGGAAACCTTTGTGTTTATACAAAAACGATCTTTTTAAAAATCGGATTTTGATCTCCATGTCGCACACGCATAAATATGCCGTGGCCAGTGCCATCATCGCCGAAGAATAATACCCTATGAAACTACCCCTACCGCTCTTACGTAAAAACCTTCAAGCCCACAAAAATGAATTTGGGCACGTATTGATCTTAGCCGGTTCTCCCTCGATGCTGGGGGCGAGTGCTCTGTGTGGATTGGGGGCGATGCGTACGGGGGTGGGACTCGCAACGATCGGAGTCCCGCGAAGTCTCAATTTGACTTTACAGAGAAAAATATCCCCGGTCATGATGACCCTTCCATTAAAGGAGACAAAGGAGCAGACTTTAGCGTTGACTGCCTATGCCCAGATTGCCCCGCACTTTAAGGATTATTCCGTCATCGCTATCGGGCCGGGACTATCGCGTCATCCCGGCACCCAAAAATTCATTTTGAAGATGATCGCGTCTTCTCCTATTCCCTTGATCATTGATGCGGATGCCCTCAATGCCTTAGCCAAACATATCTCTGTTCTCCAACAAACAAAAACGATAAAAATTTTGACACCCCATCCCGGAGAGATGGCCAGATTAATGGGAATATCCCAAATACAAATTGCAAATGACCGGCAAAAGATCGCTTCTCAATTTGCCCGCCAGAATCATTGTATCCTTGTCTTAAAGGGACATCGGACCGTAGTGGCCGCACCCGATGGCCGCACTTACATCAATAAGACCGGAAACGTTGGCATGGCAACCGCTGGTTCAGGGGATGTTTTAACCGGAATGATATCTGCCTTACTTGCCCAAGGGGTTTCTGGATTTGAGGCGGCCCAATGGGGGGTCTATCTGCATGGAAAGGCTGGCGATCTAGCGCAGAGAATTAAGACAAAACCAGCCCTTTTGGCCACCGATATCATTGAACATATCCCATCTGCTCTTCGAGAACTTTTGCACAAGCGGCATTGATTATATTAGAGAAGACGGTAAACTGTGGATAAGAGTACTTTATCCCCCTTCTTGACAAACCTAACGGCATAAGGCAAGATTTTACCATGACCTCACCCACAGAAAAAAAGCAACTGACTCCTCCCCAGGGGGAAAAAAAGGTTCTACTCCACTCTTGCTGTGCCCCTTGTTCAGGAGAGATCATGGAGGCGCTGGCAGCCTCCGGGATCGAGTTTACCATCTTCTTCTATAATCCCAATATCCACCCTCAACGGGAATATGAAATCCGTAAGAATGAAAATATCCGCTTTGCCCAGAAGATGGGGATTCCTTTTATCGATGCGGATTATGATCGGGACAACTGGTTTCAGAGGGTGAAAGGATTAGAATGGGAACCGGAGCGGGGGAAAAGGTGCTCTGTTTGTTTTGATATGCGGTTTGAACGAACGGCCCTCTATGCTTACGAAAATAATATTAGAGTATTCGTCAGCAGCCTGGGCCTTTCCCGCTGGAAAGATATGAATCAGATTAATGAGTCCGGGATGCGTGCCGCCTCCCGTTATCCGCATTTGACCTATTGGACATATAACTGGCGGAAACAGGGAGGATCACAAAGAATGTATGAGATTTCGAAGAGGGAAGAATTTTATCAGCAGGAATACTGCGGCTGTGTTTATTCATTAAGAGATACCAACCTTAGGCGGATTAAACAAGGGAAGATGCGCATCGAGATTGGTACTCAATTTTATAGAAATATTTACAAAAGCTAACTAAGAGAAGTGTTTTTAAAAATTTGTCTTTCCTAAGTACAACGGTCAATGTCATGGCCTGACCAAGATTTATTATCCAACAGGTCAATTGATGGGAGAGACTTTATTCGACAATGGTCGCGTGAATTACTGAAAAACGTATCACCCTGATGGAACTTTGTATAAGGAGGAGCACTTTGAATAACAGAAGCAATCCTTTTGGAATTATCCGAAAATCTTCATTGATATTATTTTTATTCTGTTGTCCCTTTTTCTTTCATGATCCCTTGGCTATTGCCCAAAACGAAACTACGATGGAAAATCCCATCAAGCAGGTGATTTTAATTAGCATCGATGGGTTACATCCAGATTCCATTAAAGCGTTGGCGGCAGAGAAGGCACCTAATCTTCATTACGTCATTCAAAATGGCGCAACTACACTGAATGCCCGTACCGATCCGGATAGCACAATTACATTACCTAATCATACGTCTATGCTGACCGGCCGTGGAGTTAGAGGCAAGCAGGGTCACAATTATGTGGAAAATTCTGCAAATAAGAGGACCCTGCATGAGATCAAAGGAGAATATGTTTCTTCAGTTTTTAATGTGGTTCATGATCAGGGGCTACATACCGCACTTTTCGCTGCCAAGGACAAATTCGAACTCTACGCCAAGTCGTACGGTGCCAGAGGTGTGGCTCGAGGGAAAAGTTATATCTATAAAGGTCGGCAGTTTATCGATGTTTACCGGATTCATAGTGGTAATGATTATGCCCTGGTAGATGTGTTCTTAGAGGAACTCACAAAAAACCCTCCGAATTTTGCATTTCTTCATTTAGCCGGACCGGATAATGTAGGCCACGATTTTTACTGGGATATTTCTGCAGATTCCATTTATTTAAAGGAGGTCCAAAGAATAGATGCCCTGGTCGGTCAGATTTTAAAGGCTATCCAAAATAACCGCCAATTAGCTAACTCAACTGTTGTCATCATAACTGCTGATCACGGAGGATATGATGACACTCATATCAATATTCATGACCCGCGGGCTTATATCATTCCTTTTATGGTGTGGGGGAAAGGAGTGGCCAAGGGAGTTGAGCTTTATGCCATTAACCCTGCCCGCAAAGATCCCGGAGTGAACCAAGTCCCTTACAGTGCCGAAGGTCAACCGATCCGTAACGGCGATGCTGGTAACCTCATTTTGTCTCTTTTAGATCTACCCGCCATTCCAGGTTCAACGATTAACAAACATCAAGATCTAATCGTTTTACCACAAAGTAAATAGAAAGTTATAATTTCATATCAGAAGTTTCACCTGTTTTCTGGGATAAACCACTGTAATCCATGGGATTCATAGAGTAGCAAATCGAAAGTGAAACATAAATTTAAGTTAAATTCCATCCAACCTTTAATGCCATATAACAGTTCCCATTAAAATCTCACCATTAAAATCTCCCATAAAATCTCACATTTCATCTGGTCTTAAGATTTTAAAGATGTTAAACTTTAATCATCTCCTATCAAA
>CAYJUK010000002.1:16360-35739 GCA_964373335.1 uncultured Planctomycetales bacterium
TTTGTAAAAGAAATTAAAAAACTTGAACAAGGAATAAAACAGCCGGAAACAATTAAGCCCATAACGCCATCAGTGTCATCTAAAACTCAAGAAAAACAAGAATTTGTAAAACTTATTTTCACATCGTCAGACGGGTATAATACAAACGAAAAAATAATTTTTAACCCCTCAAAACGGGAAGTTAAAACTTTATGAGACGCAAATTCAAACTCTTGGTAACAGGCGGAGCGGGATTCATCGGCAGCGAGTTTGTCCGGCAGGGGGTAGGAAGAGGATTTTTGATCATTGTTTTGGATAAGCTGACTTATGCCGGGGATCTCCAGCGCCTGGAATCGGTGAAATCGAAATTTAAATTTTGTTATGCCGATATTTGTCAATTTAATAAGATCAGTGCGATCATGAAAAAAGAAAGGCCGGATGCCATTATTCATTTTGCCGCTGAGACGCATGTGGACCGGAGTATCCTTAATTCCACTCCCTTTATTGAAACGAATGTTCAGGGGACACTGAATTTAATGGATTCCGCTCGGCAATGGAAAATCCTCCGGTTTATCCATATCTCAACAGATGAAGTTTATGGGGATATCCTTAAAGGAACTTTCTCAGAGGAGGCGCCATTGCGCCCCAACAGCCCTTATGCCGCATCCAAGGCATCGGCCGACCATCTCATCAAGGCCTATCAACGTACCTTTAATTTCCCAGCCATCATTATTCGACCCAGCAACAATTACGGCCCTTGGCAATACCCCGAAAAGTTTGTTCCCGTCATCATTCTTAAAGCCTTAAAAGGGCAAAAGGTTCCCATATATGCGAAAGGGCAGAATATCCGAGAATGGCTCCATGTGTCTGATTGTGTTAACGGGATTTTTCAAGTCCTTCAACAAGGGGTCATCGGAGAGACTTATAATATCGGCAGCGATGTAAAAAAGAAAAATATTGAGACGGCTCAAGCAATCTTAAAATTACTTAAGAAACCGGAGAAACTCATCGTGTTTGTTCAAGACCGTCCCGGCCACGATATCCGATATTCTGTCAACTGCCGGAAGGTTCATCATCTGGGCTGGAGGCCGAAGATTTCCTTTTCGCTGGGGATGAAGCAAACTGTCTCCTGGTACTTACAAAACCAAGATTGGCTAGAAGAAAAAAGGGGAAAGCTCCAGAAGTATTGGAGATTGGTTTATAAAAAGGGATAGAGTGGAGCCACGCAGCTTTCGCAAGGTACCGGGTATGGACAAGATAGTGCCCAAAGGGCCTATCTTGGAGGAGGGTTGATTCTATTCGAAAATATTTTCATTTGACACAATTGAATTTGGCGGCATTGGGTATTTGTCTGCTGGCCTATCAATTTTGGGCCAATTTATTGACGATTAAGTTTTATGCTCTGGGTTATTATGACTGGGATCTGGATTTAGCAGCCCAGACGATGTGGAATCTATGCCATGGTTCGACGTTTGTTTCTTTGTATGGAACCAATTTTCTAGCCAACCACGCTGAATATTTTGCCTTCCTGTTAGTTCCGATCTATTTCATTTTCCAGCATCCGCTGACGTTGATTTATCTTAAACTCCTTTCTTTTTTTGGCGGGGCTTTTGTTTTTTACCGGATAGCCCAAGAATATCTTGGCTACTGGGCGGCCGTTTTTTTAATGCTGTTTTTTATTATTCATCCAGCCAATGTCTTCATGCTTCTGTTTGAGTTCCATTTTGAGAGTCTTTCCCTTGGGTTTATATTCCTGCTTTTTTATTTTTACAAGAAGGAAAGGTTTAAGCCATTTATTATCACTGCTTTTTTGATGAGTTTATTAAAAGAAAACATGCCGCCGATTGTGGCGATGTTCGGGATTTATGCACTCTTTAGCCAGAGAAATAGAAAATGGCTGTGGAGTCTGACGCCGCTGGTTTTGGGGTTAGGCCTTTTTGCCCTGGAAATGTTCGTCCTGACTCCTTATTTCCGAAGTGAATTTAGTATCGTCAATAACATTTATTGGGGCGGTTACTCGAATTTAGGCAGTTCCCCATCATCAATCATCCAATCTTTCTTTTTTCATCCTGGGCAGGTGATAAAAACCATTGCCCATGAGATGAATCTCTATTACGTTCGCGATCTTTTCGGGCCGTATATTTTTTCTGCATTTCTAAGTCCCCATGTTTTGTTTTTGGGCCTGCCAATCTTTATGCAGAATTTACTATCCAATACACCCAGTCTGCACACCATTTATTTTCATTATGCCGCCACGGTCGTTCCATTTATATTTCTGGCGACGGTTCATACTCTGCATTTTATAAAAAACAGGGCTGGACAGAAGGCTTTTGTTTTATTTTTTCTGTTTATTGGGATCACGGCAATTTTTCACACCATAAATTACAAAAATCGTTTTGTAAAGCAGCTAGAATTTTTATCCGAAAACCGGCTTAACCCTGTCCGCTGGTCAATGATTCATCGCGTTCCTAAAAACGCCGCTCTTATCTCTACGTTTAGCTTGTTGGATCCCATGTCTCAACGTAAAGACCTTTATGCCTTCTTTAATGTATGGAGGGATGTTAATTACTTTACCGGCCGTTCGCCGTATCCTATTCCAGAAAAAGTTAATTATGCCTTGATTGATTTCAGCGATCAATGGCTTGCTGCCGATGCCTTAAGCGATCCTAAGGCCGTTCCAAGAATCCGTAAATTTCTTGATGATGGATGGTCGGTCCAGCATGCTATTGAGGACATTGTTTTATTGAGGAAGGATAAAACTGACGGACTCAAGTTGGTCGAAATAAATAATGAGTCATCTCCGGTAGATGGGAAGGGTATTCATTTAGGCATCGATCATCAGTTTGAACTTTTGTCTTTTGTTATGGAACCTAAGAGTTTTTCCAATCAGCCGCTTCTGCTGGTCACTTTTAATTGGAAGGCCGATCAGGATGTGGGGGACTGGTATGTGATGAAATTGACCCTGACAAAAGACGATAGGGTTTATTATGACAAAAACCGTAATATCGGCTATTGCCTTTACCCGACCAGTGTTTGGAAAAAAGGGGACGTTATTAAGGAATATTATGCCTATCTTCTTCCCAGACTTGCTCCTGGCGAATATACGATGGAAATTGTCTTACTTAATTTGAACCAAAGAAGGATGGCTAAACTGAAATTGGGTGATAATTACGTTGCAAATTCTGTGATAATAGGTAAATTAAAAATATAGCCCCTGGACTAAAGCCACTCCCCGCCGCCTGGATCCCTAGACAGAGGCGGGCGTGGTACCTTAACTATCCACCCGTGGGGTGGAATCCTGGCAAGGTGATTATGGTTCCTCAACTTAATACAATCGTTCAACTTCTTAGAATCAAACAATGGGTGAAGAATACCTTTATCTTTTTCCCCTTACTCTTCTCCGGATTGATTGTTAATCAATCTTTATTCCTCCGCTGCCTGGTGACCTTCTTTGGATTTTGTCTTCTTGCCAGCAGTGTTTATATTATCAACGATTCCCTGGACCGGGTGAGAGACCGCCTTCACCCGAAAAAAGCCAAAAGGATCCTGGTGCTGAGGCCGATAAGAAAGCCCGTTGTTCGATCCCTCGTTGTGATCCTGATGGCCTCCGGCTTATTCCTGTGCTTAAACATTGGGTGGGAGATCTTTTATATTGCCTCAGCTTATATCCTGCTGCATCTTGTCTATAATTTTTATGCCAAACAGGTGGTCATCATTGATGTGGTCTTTGTTGCCTTAGGATTCCTGATCAGGATCTGGGCAGGGGCCGCCGCTACAGATGTTACTCCTTCAGTCTGGCTGCAGATGTGTGTCTTTTTATTAGCCTTATTCCTCGGATTTACCAAACGCAGATATGAACTGGCTGCTTTAAGAGAAAATGCCCCGGAACATCGCAGTGTTTTAGCCCATTATACTTCTTATATGCTGGATCAAATCATCATCATTTGTTCCACCCTGGCCATCACCTTTTATGGTCTTTATACGATTTCCCCTGATATCATCCATAAAGTCGGTTACAATATGGTCTACTCCACCTCATTTGTTATCTACGGCATGTTCCGGTATCTCTATCTCATCCATGTCAAAAAGATGGGAGATGACCCTGGTGAGATACTGTTTTCGGATAAACCATTATTAATTAATATTCTGATATGGATGGGATATGTGAGTTTTTTGGTTTACTTCCTGGATCAATTTCCCCGATGAGGCAGTGAAGACTCGCTAAGAAGTAAAGCACATTCCGTATCACAGGGCATTCACCCTGCGAGCGGCTACGGGCTTCACCCCTTTGGATTCCCCGAAGAGGTAACCCTGCGCCAAGAGCGCAGGGTATTAAAAATGTCATCTGCCACTAATGATCTTAATCGTTATGAACGGGCCATTGTTCGTTTAAGCGAGGCGCCTCAGGAATTACGCCATGCCCTTACGGAAACATCTCGTCATCTCAGATTAACAAATCCGCCCCAAGATACTCATGCCCAAACAATTTGGGAGACAGGGGTCAATGTTGCCGGCCCGGCGTTTGTATTCTTTACATGGTGGGTTCTCAAACAGGCTCAAAATCGAAACGCTGGACGTCTTTATTTCCTGGCACGCGATGGACTTATTTTTTTAAAGATCGCTCAACTGCTCGATAAAAACCTGCCGACAACGGTAGATTGTCGATACTTATACGGATCGCGGCATTTGTGGCTGATTTCATCGCTGGATAAGATTGACCGGGATGCCTTAACCTGGATTCTTTCGGATTGGTGGTATGAATTGACGATTCATACCGCCTGCAAACGTCTTGGCATCAAGCCGTGGGATATTAAGGATCTGTTGGAGCGCCAAGGCTGGGGCGATTCCTCCTGGGGGAAAAAATTTAGCACATCCGAAAAAAATAAATTTAAGGAATTCCTTCGGAGCGAGCAGGTCAACAAAAGAATCATTGGTATTTTAAAAAATACTTTTGAAAATACGTTGGGATATTTAAAACAATCAGGGGTGGGGGAAGGGGAGCGTCTCTTTCTTGCCGATATCGGGTGGAGGGGGAAACCGCAAGCCGCCCTTAATAAAATCCTCGTCAGGGGAGGGATACGCCCCAGACTTGGCATAAAAGGTTTTTACTTCGGACTTACAGAGGAGCAGGAAATTTCTGTCGGAGATCAAATATCCGGATTTTTATTCGATCTTTGCAAATCACTCAATCGTTGTCAGATAAGAAATAACCATATTTACGAGGCGTTTGCTGCAGCCCCCGAGCCTAAAATATCGCATTTTGTGAAGGAAGAAGAAAAATTTGTGTCAGTTTTCCAGCCCAAAGCAGACGCAGACATGGCCTGGGATATCCAGTTGCAGCAAGAAAGCATCCTTGCCTTTGCTAAAGAATTTGCCAATCGCTATGACCTAAAAAAGTTTAAATCGGAAGCGGGGCATCGGATACTCGATAAAATTTTGTTTATGTTTCTAAATAACCCCTCAAAAGAAGAAGCGGAAACTTACGGACGGTTTCCTATGGATGGCGAGATGACTGAAACTCAGATTCAAGAAATCGCACCGGTTGTTACGCGCAGAAGATTCTGGTACTTATGCACACACATTAAGCGTTTTAATCTGTTTTGGATACAGGCCTCCTTGGTACGCTCAAAATTAACCTTTGAAAAAAGAATATGGAGGATTATTCTACCGATTTTAGAATACGGACTATATTCCTATACTATTCTAAAAACCAAATTTCAAGGATTGCTAAAGCGAACCTGATATGAATAAATTTTTTGCCCTTCTCCCGAAGCTATCTCCTATTCAGAAGAATACCTTTTCCATTTTCTTTTCCATCGGTGTGCTGAAAGGGACGTTGTTCCTTAGGGAGGTTCTCCTTGCGAAATACCTTGGCATTCAACGTGATATCGACGTCTACTTTTACGCTTTAATCATCCCAAATTTCCTGGTGAACATCATCATTGGAAGCTTTAATTATTTCTTTATTCCCGCCTACCATCGGATCAAAGCCGCTTATGGCGCCAACATCGTGGCGCATTACGCCTTCTATGTTCTATATAAAAGCGCGGGATGGATGTTGTTTTTAAGCATAATCTGCGCTTTCGGAATACCTCGTCTACTGATTCAATTGAATCCAAAATTCTTTCATGCTCCCGAAGTGATTGGGCCGTTCCTTGCGGCGTCGGTCTGGACAGGCGCATTCTTATTCTTTTTTGTGACAACGTCATTCGCGTCTTCGTTGCTGCAGGCCGAACATCATTACAAAATATCCATCTATCCGCAAATGCTGATTCCTGCCTTAAGCATCGCCGCCTTGATCCATAGCCCCCTGGAGACTAAAGTCCTGGCAACATTTCAAGGTGCAACCCTGGCCGCTTCGGCTTGTCTATTGATTTTGTTATTCCAAATCTGGCGATTGAAAATCATCGCGGTAAAATTTAGCCATGGGCAACTCAAAAAAATTCCGGGAGGCTATGAGCAGTTCGCCATTCTGGTGATGGCTTTTGTATTGCCTTCATTCGTTATGATCGTCGACCAGCACCTGGCCAGCACGTTGGGAAGTGGGGCACTTTCTGTTTTTATGTTCGGGAGCCGGTTGCCGGACGGTCTGGCGGAAATACTGGGATCCACCCTGGGGATCGCCGTTTTTTCACATTTCTCACAATGGCATGCCAATCAAGAAAAATCTCAGTTGATCGAGGCCATTCAGAAGATAATATTGTTGAGTACGTTAATCATCGCTTCACTTTGTGTCTTTCTCATGATCTACGCTCTCCCCATTATTACGGTAGTCTTTGAACGAGGAGCTTTTGGGGAAGCATCAACGCAACTGGTCGGCCGCACCCTGCAAGTGTATGGGTTGAGCATTTACTTCGGAGTGATAGCAACGGTGGGGGCCAGGGCCATTTCGGCGACCGGAAAGAACCACTTTTTTGTGTGGTTAGCTGCAATACTTTTTCTAATCAAAATTTTCCTAAATCTGCTCCTGATGAAATTTTTACGCATCAACGGGTTATTGCTGGCAACCGTCTTGACGCATCTGGCCAGTTGTCTTTGCGTATTTATTTATCTTAATCAAGAATCTTTAACCATTTTTAAAAGTAGCTACTCGAAAAAATTTTCTTCCTGTGTATTCATATTGCTTCTTGTAACCATAATTTTAATTTCCGTCAAACAATGGGTCGGGGGACAATCAACAATCACACAAGTGATCACTGGCCTTTGCGTTTGGGTCTGCTTTACCATAGGGGTACTGAGGTTTTATCCCAATGCCATGTCGAATTTCAGTGTGGGCGGCATCGGGAAAAAAGAATTTTAAAAATGACTTCAATCAAAAATTATAAAATTTTTCAATTTTTAAGAAAAGCTCTTATTCTCGAACTTTTGAGCCTGCAAAAACAGGTCAGTTATGCTCAATGTGGAGAGGATTTGATCGTTGACTTTGTTGCCCGGGCGCTGAATTTAAAATCCTTGACGTATTTGGATATTGGGACTAATCACCCTCGAGCCATTAATAACACCTATTTCTTTTATCAGAAAGGCTGCTCCGGAGTATGCATCGAACCAGACCCTGGACTTTGCAAAAAAATTAAGAGATCTCGTCCTCGAGATACTGTATATAATGCAGGTATCGGCATTGATGATCGGACGTATGCAGAATTTTATCTGATGACGGAATCCACGCTCAATACCTTTTCACGTCCGGAGGCTGAACGATTTTCAACGTTTGGACATCAAAAAATAGAGAGTATCCTCCAAGTTCCACTTCTTAAAATTAATAAAGTTATCCAAGACCATTTCGGCACGTGCCCTCATTTTATCTCCATCGATACGGAAGGCTGGGATTTAGACATTTTGCGAACCTTGAACTTTCAAGAATATCGGCCGGTGATTTTCTGTATTGAAACCTTAACATATGATGAAAACAAAAAAGAACAAAAATTGAAGGATGTTATCAAATTTATGCAGGATAAAAACTATATGGTCTATGCTGATACCTACATCAATACTATTTTTGTAGACTTGTACCGATGGGAAGGTCGAAAGTGAATTATACTGTAAAAAAAATTATCAAAAAAATCCCTGGTTCATCGTATCTCTACCGGAAATTGACGGAATTGCCGAGTCGGTTCACTTTCCGCAGGGATTTTGAGGAGTTCAAAAAGAAAAGTGACCCTTGTCGATTTCCAATCCGCTGGAGTGACCGTTATCCATGCCTGGCGGATCGATTCCCCCTGACACCGTTTGACCGTCACTATATATATCATACCGCCTGGGCAGCTAGGGTCCTGACGAAAATCCATCCAAAAGAGCACGTGGACATCTCTTCATCGTTATACTTTGTAACATCGGTCTCCGCATTTGTCCCGGTACGTTTTTATGATTATCGGCCGGTTGACTTGAAATTGAGCGGATTAAGTTCCAATTTTGCGGATCTGACAGCGCTGCCCTTCCAAAATAACTCGATTGTGTCACTGTCCTGCATGCATGTGGTCGAACATATTGGTCTTGGCCGATACGGAGATCCTTTAGACCCTGATGGAGATCTCAAAGCCATGGCCCAATTGCAAAGGGTTTTACGACGAGGAGGCGATCTTCTATTTGTAGTTCCCATCGGCAAGCCCAAAGTCATGTTCAATGCTCATCGCATTTACAGCTATGACCAGATCCTCCAGGCATTTACTCCTCTCAAAGTGCGCGAATTTTCTTTAATTCCAGATGACCCCGCACAGGGAGGACTTATTCAAAACGCAACTCAACAGCTGGCTGACCAGCAGGAGTATGGATGCGGATGTTTCTGGCTTCAAAAGCCGTAAAGCTGCTCGGTGTTGGAACAGAAAATCTTTCAGTCAGGGAAACGTGGCTGAGAGAGACTCTTAAAAAAATTCCTCCCGGAGCAAGGATTTTGGATGCTGGTGCAGGCGAACAAAAATATAAGAGTCTTTGTGCCCATTTAAATTATGTCGCCCAAGACTTCGCGCAATATGACGGAAGAGGGGACGGTTTGGGATTGCAAACGGGGAAGTGGGCCCAGAGTACATTTGATATCGTCTCGGATATTACGGCCATACCTCAACCGGATGCCTCCTTTGACGCTATTTTATGCGTAGAAGTGTTTGAACATCTCCCGAATCCGTTAGCGGCCCTAAAAGAATTTCGACGTTTATTGAAGACAGGTGGTTATCTTATCCTTACCGCGCCATTTTGCAGCCTCACGCATCTTGCCCCATACCATTTTTATTCCGGCTTTAATTCTTATTTTTATGAGCGCCATCTGAAGGATAATGGCTTTGCGATCTTGGAAATGGAACGGAACGGTAACTATTTTGAGTATTTAGCTCAAGAGCTTTTGCGCCTTAAAGAGGTGACCGAACGCTATTGCACCCGGAGAATTTCCATTTTCAGTTTGGGGGTCCTGGCATGGATTCTTTTTATGCTAAAACGCTTAAGCCGTACGGACCGCGGCTCCTCGGAACTTCTTTGTTATGGTATTCATGTTTTTGCTCAAAAAATCAGGCCATGATAATTGTCCAGTTGCTAGGCGGTTTAGGAAACCAAATGTTCCAGTATGCTACCGGTCGGCGTTTGGCCCACGCACACAATTCCGTGCTCAAATTGGATATTTCCGCATTCAACCAAAGGAGATTCGTCACTGACAGGAAATACGCTCTTTCACCTTTTAATATTCAATCGCAAATTGCCTCCATTGATGAGATAGAGGCTCTGACGCTGTGGCCTGCGGCCAAAACGGTTAATTTTTTTCCTCATTTATTCCGAAGATTTCCTTGGCGTCCCCCAACTTATATCCATTGTTTTGAGGTGCCTTTTCAGTCTCACATTTTGAATTTGCCGGATGGAGTTTACTTGGAGGGATATTGGCAGAGTGAGAAATATTTTAAGGACATTGCACAAATTCTACGACAGGAATTGACGCTAAAGGGTCAGCCTGCGGGTGAAAATCTGGACTGGGTTCAAAGGATTCAATCTTGCTCCTCGGTCAGCGTGCACGTCCGCCGTAGAGATTTTTTAATGGACACTAATACTCACCAAACGCATGGCGTCTGCAGCCTTGATTACTATGAGCGAGCGGTGCATAAGGTGGATGAGGTGGTCAAGAGTCCTGTTTTTTTTGTTTTCAGTGATGACCATCGATGGGCTAAAGAAAACCTAAGAATTCCATTTCCAGCAAATTTTATTGACAACAACCAGCAACGGCATGAGGAGGATTTCCGACTGATGAACCTGTGTCGACACCATATCCTAGCCAACAGCAGTTTTTCTTGGTGGTCGGCCTGGTTGAACCCAAATCCAGACAAGATCGTCATTGCTCCCTGGCCTTGGTTTAAAGATTTAAAGTACGATATCAGGGATATCTTACCGGACGATTGGTTCAAGGTAAAAGCATAGGAAATTTTATGCACGAAAAATTTCTTCACATCCTTCATTGCCCCAAAAGCCGACAAAATCTGATTTTGTCGGTTGAGAATAGATCAGCTTCCGGACTGATCGAATCCGGGACACTCACTTCTCAGGACGGCCGATTTTCGTATCCCATCATCAAAGGGATTCCTCGCTTTGTTCAAGATCAACAATACACTGATACGTTCGGATTCGAATGGAAGAAATGGTCACGAGTCCAATTTGAGGATGAAAACCAGCATGGTCCGATGCAAGGGCATACGCGCAAGATGTTCTATGCTTGCACGGAATTAAATCCCCAAGAGATCCAGCATAAAACGGTGGCAGAATTTGGCTGCGGACCCGGCCGTTTCTTGGATTTTGTCAGAAAAGGGGGAGGGATTGCCGTTGGGATCGATATGAGTTTGGCCGTTGAATCGGCAAGGGAGAATTTCAAAGATGACAGTAATCTTCTTATTATACAGGGTGACATCATTCATCCGCCTTTCCGTGAAGAAATTTTTGATGCGGCGTATTCCATCGGAGTTATACACCATATTCCCGACCCCTTTGCCGGCTTACAGGCCATGCACCGCACCGTCAAAAAGAATGGAAAAATTGCAGTATGCGTTTATTCCAACGATCTGCGATCCATCTATGCGGCGGAATCTTTGTGTATGTTGCGGGCTTTTTATCGATTTTTGAAACAGCGCATCCATGAGCGCGCGGCCCATCACTTTGCCATGGGTTATTCCTACTTCTCCGCGTATGGGCTGTATTATGTGTTCAAACCTTTTTTACTGATTCCCGGTATTCGCTATATTCCTTTAGCCATTGCAAAATACCTGCTATTATTCCTGAATTTACCCGATACCCGCTGGCGCATTCTAGATATGTTTGATGCCATCACTTCACACTATGCCTCCACTCATACGGCGGCCGAAGTGGAAGGATGGTTGTCTCATCTCA
Organism: uncultured Planctomycetales bacterium; assembly: GCA_964373335.1. GTDB lineage: Bacteria > Omnitrophota > Gorgyraeia > Zapsychrales > CAYJUK01 > CAYJUK01. The sequence continues at coordinate 27,689 of CAYJUK010000002.1, forward strand.
ATTGTACGAAAATCAAACAGACACCCTGGGGGCCGACATCATATACAGCGATCAAATGAAGACAAGAATATGACAAATGACGATTCCCGCAAAGTGTCGGTGGTCATGTCCGTTTATAACGGTGCTCGGTTTCTCCGAGAAAGTATCGAAAGTATTCTTAGTCAGTCATTTCCCGATTTTGAATTGATCATCGTGAATGACGCTTCAAAGGATGAATCGGAGAACATTATCAAATCGTACCAAGATCCCCGGATCATATTGATCGAAAACGAAAAAAATCTAGGACTGACACAATCCTTAAACAAGGGATTTGGATTGTCCCTCGGGAAATACATCGCACGCCAGGACGCCGATGATATTTCACTGCCTGACCGGTTCGCACGACAGGTTGAATTTCTTGATCGCCATCCCGATGTCGGGGTAGTCGGGACGGCCTATCAGATGATAGACGAATGGAATAAGCCGCTACATGATATCTATCCTCCCCTCGTGTCGGAAAAGATCAGACAGCAGTTATTGCTGATTTGTAATCCATTTGCTCATGGCTCGGTGATGCTGCGTCGGTCGCACATTCAACGTGTAGGGTTTTATCACCCCGACCTTCCCTGTTCTCAAGATTATGAACTTTGGCTAAGATTCATTGAAAAATTTGCTATGGCCAATTTACCGGAAATTCTTTATCAATGGCGGATGACGCTGGAATCCATTTCCGTAAAAAAGAAAATTATTCAAGAACGCTGCGCCGCACTTGCCATCCGGTGGTATTATGAACGTCAAAAAAATGGGATAGAAATGACTAAAGTTAACCATCGGGCATTGACCGCTGGAGTTACGGACAAGCACATGGCGTTGCGCGGTTATCATTTATGGGGTTATTATTTCATTATGAACAGAAACTTTCCAGAAGCCATGGCAATATTTAGAAAAGCCTGGCGTCTGACCCCGTTTAGTTTTGTCATTTGGATTTCTCTGCTCCTGGCAATCGGAGGGCCGTTGATTCCCCGTCGTATGATGCGGTGGATTGTTAACTTACGGCAACGACGGATGGCCAATCAATTTAAAATTTTCAAAAGGGGGCAATAATGAATTTTTCATTCGGGCGAAATTGGCTGTTGTTTCTAAAAAACTGCAATGAAGAACAGATTCGTGTCGCCCGTTCTTCACTGCAGGAGTTCCTGGGAATAAAAAATTTTAAAGGCAAGTCATTTTTAGATATCGGAAGTGGCAGCGGCCTATTTTCTTATGGTGCCTTCCAATTGGAAGCCGAACGGATCGTCAGTATCGATATCGATCCTTTTTCCGTACAGTGCTGTCAACACATGTATGAAAAAGCTCACCGTCCTGCTAACTGGAAAATTTTTCAGGGATCTATGCTGGATAAAGCATTCCTTTTACAATTCAAGGATTTCGATATTGTCTATTCTTGGGGAGTTCTGCATCACACGGGACAGATGTGGGAAGCCATAAAAAATTCGGCTAGTTTAGTCAAGAGAGATGGATTCTACTATATTGCCCTCTATAATCATGTTGATGGAACTTTAGGCTCCCGTTTCTGGTTAAAAATTAAAAAATTCTATAATCATTCTCCAAAACCTATCCAATCGCTTTTAGTCAATTCGTATTGTCTGGCCATTATCTTAAGGTGTTTGGTGAGTTTACAAAACCCAATCCATTTCATCCGAAACTATAAATCATTACGAGGGATGAGTTTTAAGACAGACGCTATTGATTGGGTGGGAGGATATCCGTACGAATTCGCCACAGTAGAAGAAATATTCCAGTTCATGAAATCGAACTTTCCAAAATTCAAGCTCGTGAATATAAAATCGACCAATCATTTTGGTAACAACTGGTTTCTTTTTCAAAACGAAGGCTGACCGGAGGCGCTTAAAATTTTATGTGCGGGATTATTGGTGGGACACGCCCCACCTGGCAATACCAAACAGCAGTCGATTGTATTAAACACAGAGGCCCCGACTCGCAAAAGGTTGTCCAAAACCCGAATTTGACCTTAGGGTTTGCCCGTTTAGCTATCATTGACCTGACACCCGCAGCCGACCAACCGATGTCGGACGCAAAAAGTCAGGTTTGGATTGTCTTTAACGGCGAGATTTATGCTTACAAAAATTTGCGGCAAGAATTGATCACAAAAGGGTATTCATTTAAAACGCATTCGGACACGGAAGTCGTTATCAATGCTTACTTGGAGTGGGGAGACCGTTGCGTCGATCATCTGGATGGGATGTTTGCCTTTGCCATCCATGATCTGCGCACCCACGAACTGAAAATTTTCCGTGACCGGGCAGGGATTAAGCCGCTGTATTATTTCTATGACGGGAAGGAGTTTGCCTTTGCCTCGGAACTGAAAGGTATTGTCCGGCTGTGCCACGGCATCAACTTTGAGCATGATCAAACCGCGATTTTCGATTATCTTACCTACTCATATATCCCCGAACCAAAAACTTTATATCGAAATATTTTTAAACTTCTGCCGGCCTACCAATTAACTTTTAACATCGTCACAAAAACCATATCGGCTCTGCGGCCCTATTGGACATTAAACCCGCAGTGCACGCGACCGGAGATTACAATTAAGGAAGCTACGACGCAAATAAGGCAATTGATCCAAGAATCGATCCGCGATCAACTGGTGGCCGATGTTCCTGTGGGATGTTTTTTAAGTGGAGGGATGGATTCCAGCACAATTGTAGCGGAAGCCTCTTTGATCAAACCGAATCTGGAGGCTTTTTCAATCGGCTTTAATAATCCCCAATTTACTGAAGTGTATTATGCGAAATCTCTGACTGAGAAATTTAAAGTACGACACCGCATAGAAACCTTATCTCCGATCATGACCCAGGAAATGCTCGAGAACCTTGTGTATTGGTACGATGAGCCTTTTGCCGACACTTCGGCGTTTCCGACATTTTTGGTATCGAAGTTCGCGCGCCAGCACGTGACCGTTGTCTTAACTGGTGATGGGGGAGATGAAGTTTTCGGTGGATATTCACGGTTCAAGATTTATGATTTAATTTTTAAACTTCCGCACTTGACTCATAAGGGATTCAATGCGCAGTTTGCGCAATGGAAATACGCTAACTGCCAAACATGGGCATATAAATTCTTTTTAGCCGGCGAAATCTTCACGAGTGATGAAGTCACCTGTTATCCTCTTTTGATGGGGGCTATGAGTTCACCAGAAAAAATATCCTATGCAGAACAATGGGGCATCCCCAAGGACTATGATACGTATTGGTATTTCCGTAAATACTACCGCAAGGATTTACCTGTTTTAACCCGCTTGCAATACCTTGATTTTCATACTTACCTCCCGTCGGATATTTTAACGAAAGTCGACCGAGTCACCATGGCTGTATCACTGGAAGCGCGCGTTCCGTTATTGAGCCGTAAAATCATCGAATATGTCTTTTCCTTGCCTGAGCATGTCCGCTATTTCAATGGGCAACTCAAAGGATTGCTGAAGGAAGCTTACCGGGAAATTATTCCGCGACAGATCATTCAGCGTGGCAAGATGGGGTTTGGGGTACCGTTACGATATTTCAACCAATACAATGGCAGTATTCAAGAGATGGTTTTAAAAAACATCTTTAAAATCACGTAATTTTATCATTACGATGAAAAGAAAAATTTGCTTAGTCCTCAATTCTCCCATTGGCGGTGGGGCAGAGCGGTTCATGATCCATCTGATTAATAACCTTTCACGAAATCTGTTCGACATTCATTTGCTTTTACTCAAAGCCGATGGCGAGTATTTTCATTTGATACGAAAAGACATAACGATGATCAATCTGGATATCCAATCCTTCGAAATGAACAAACCGATTAACCCCGCCTGGGTTTGGAAACTGGGGTGGGCACTCAAGCGCGTCCAACCGGAGATCATTTTCAGCACCATGGGCTCGACGAATTTTATGTGTACTCTCGCTAACATAGGGATGAACATCAATGCCAAAGTCGTTATCAGAGAAGCCGGGATATTAAGCCACCATTTAGCCGAAGACCGTTGGGCCGGTATCAAAAAGATGCTCTATAAAATGTGTCTACCTGGGGCTCATATGATCACGTTTCCTAGCCAGGCCATGGCTGATGACTTGGAACACTATCTGAACTGCAATATTAAAACGAAACGGGTCATCCCCAACTTTCTCGACACTCAATACCTGAATGAGAAACTCCAAGAGTCTTGGAATCCTGATCAACTCAAAGTAAAAACTGATAAAAAAATTATTGTTTCCATGGGGAGATTGGAAAAGATCAAAGGATTTGATCTCGGTATTCAGGCTTTTTTTGAAGTTCAAAAAATGATTCCCGCATACTATTGGATTCTGGGGCAGGGGGTGGAAGAAAAGAACTTAAAGGAATTGGTCAAACAGTTAGGGATTTCTGAAGATACATATTTTCTAGGCTTCCAGAAAAATCCTTACATTTTTTTAAAACACGCGGACGTTTTTTTGTTACCTTCACGTTCTGAGGGTTTCCCCAATGCTTTGTTAGAAGCGATGTATTGCTGTTTGCCTGCTGTGGCCACTCGCTACAGCACTTCAACCGAAGAACTCCTTGAAAATCATCGAGAAGGGCTTGTTATCCCCAATCAAGATGTCGAGGCCATGGCCGAAGCCCTGCTACAGATTCTCAATAACCAGACCCTCACGGACCACATGCGTGAGAATGCCAATAAAAAATCGAGTCAATTTTCAAAGGAAAAAATTGTACAGCAATATGAACAATTATTCTTGGAGTTGGCCGCATCTTAAAAAATTAAAAATATGCGTCTTACCATCTTCAATTTTGATGGAACAATTACGACAAAGGACAATTTTGAGAATTTTATTTTTTACAGCCACGGCGTCCTTAGAACGCTCGGGGTATCCTGGTTGTCAACCCGATATTGGTTTTATATGCCCTGAAGATCATACCGAACCGAAAGGCCAAGCAAAAAGTTTTCGCCTACTTTTACAAAGGATGGTAGAAAAAGAATTTTGTGGCTGCGGCAGAATAGTATTTACGAGAACGACGACCGGCCATCATCCAGTCGACCGTAATCAATCACTTAGAATGGCACAAGAGTGAGGGGCACCGGATTGTGATTATCTCAGCTTCGTTTGAGCAAACACTTCTCGGATTTACGAGGTAAAAATAGTTATGTTCGAAAAAGAACTCTCCATCCGCCCTTGGGGCAAGTATGAAAAGATATTTCAGGAATCCGGCGTCTGGATCAAGCGGATTGAAGTCAATCCGCGATCGCGCCTGAGTCTTCAAAGGCATCAACACCGCTCGGAACACTGGATTGTTGTCAGCGGCCAGGGGACGGCCACAGTTCATGACCGTGAAATTCCCGTCCAGACGGGCAGTCGAATCGATATTTCCCTAGGAGCGGTACACCGCATGGGGAATACGGGCATTATGCCGCTTGTATTTATCGAACTTGCCTGGGGTAAGGTATTAAGTGAGGATGATATTATTCGGATTGAAGATGATTATAACAGGGTTTGAAAAGCTATGTTCAAGCCGATTTTATCTCTTGACAGAGCCGGCCGAGTGAATGATTCTTGAAAGGTCTTTTGCAGTTTAAGTGGGATGGGGGAAATTAGGAAAAACTAAAAAAAGAACGATTATTATTGTTGTTTTTACTATGAAAAAATAAAATCCGTGTTATCTGTGAATATAATATGGAGTCAGTAGCTGTGGATGCGTATAGGAGAAAAAAATCGATGGGTCAAACCGAAAATATCTTTAGAAAACCAATCAGATTGGATGCTTTAGAAGATAAGTGGGCTAAGCAGTTTGGGCAGGCTGAGAAAAAAGGGTATCTTGGGCATAAGGAATCCTTTTAGGTGGTTTACGATCAGAATAATTGGGTAACTCTTAATCAAAGAACATGGCATAGATCAATGATCATTTGAGAATCGGAGAATACTTAACTTTTGTGATGCGTATTAAAAATAAATGTGTTATCTTTTTAATAAAAAAAGGAAGATGTCTGTCCATGAGTCAAAGGACCTCGAAGTTCAATCTCAGGGTGAATAATCCCGCTTTAGGTTTTAACCCCAGGGACGCTATTCTACGGATAATTTTTCAAAGAACAAAAGCTAGCTAATTATTTCTCAATAAAAGATTTGTCGGCTTGGAATTCTCATGATTTCGACCATTTTACCTATCTATAACGAAGAAACATGCCTGGAAGAAGTGCTTGAGCGTCTTCAAAAAGCCCTGGCCTCAATAAACGAACCGTATGAAATCATTTGTGTTGACGACTGCAGTACGGATGGTACATGGCAGATCATAGCCAGGTTGCATATTCATAACCAATCCATTAAAGGACTGCGGTTCTCCCGAAATTTCGGCCACCAGATGGCGATCTTTGCCGGGATTAAATACTCTTCAGGAGATTATCTGGCTGTCTTAGATGCTGATGGCCAGGATCCACCGGAATTCATTCCATCTCTATTCGAAAAGTGCAGACAGGGATATGATGTGGTTTACGCTGTCCGTCAAAAGCGTAAGGAAGGTCTCATTAAGCGCCTTTACTACAAATTGTTCTACACTATTTATAAAAAGTTTGTCCCTTTTGATGTTCCTCTGGATTCAGGTGATTTTGCGATTTTTAACAGAAAGGTCGCCGACTTTTTAATATCCCTGGATGAAAAAAAACCATTCCTGCGTGGCTTAAGAAGCTGGTACGGAGGAAAATAGATCGGTGTTGAATATGAACGCCATAAACGAATTTCCGGAGAGCCCAAGTATTCCTTTTATAAATTAATCCTTTTAGCCATTAACGGTCTGATTTCATTTTCTAAAATTCCTCTAAGAATTATTTCCGTAACGGGTATCGGTATATCGTTTTTAAGTTTCCTTCTTGCCCTGATCCTTATCATTATGAAATTTTCAATAGGCATAAATGTCCCTGGCTGGACATCCATAGCTATGCTGGTGATTTTCTTTGGTGGATTGAATCTCTTTGTGATGGGAATTATCGGTGAATATATCGGGGATATCTTTGATGAGGTTAAAAACCGACCGCGTTTCTGGATTGAAGATAAGTTGGGGTTATAGCTCTCATTATGCAACAGATTGAAATTATTTCTAATGTTGCTCATTATCAGTTTATCTCCAACCAATATAATGTATTTGCCAGTAAGGATCATTTCTGGGTGCAGTGGCGATTGCGGGTTTTTCTTAAACAGACCAGGGCAATTGATCTGGATATGCAGAATTTATCTTGCGGGGTAGAGATAGGGTGCGGTCAGGGAATACACCGGTTTCTATTAGAACAGACAACGTCATGGATAATCGATGGGGTGGAGATTGATGAATACGCCCTTAGAAACGGAAGACCCGGCCGTGGCCATCTTTACTTATACGATATCATGGAAAGGAATCCCCAGTTTCTAAATAAATATGATTTTATTATTTTATATGATGTCCTGGAGCATATCGAACATGACAGGGATTTTCTAAAGGCATGCTTGTTTCACCTTAAGCCAGGCGGATATATTTTTATCAATGTGCCGGCTTTACCGTGTTTGTGGAGCGCCTATGATCATGTTCAAGGCCACCATCGGCGTTACACGAAAGCTTCATTGGCAGCAACACTTAATAATGCGGGGATAGCTGTCCTGGATATCTGCTACTGGGGATTTTTTCTCATTCCGCTCTTAGGGTTGCGGAAAATATTGTGCTCTTTAAAACGAGATTCCCAGCAAATCTATCAATTGGGTTTCCAACCGCCCAATAAATTTTTTAATGATGCTTTGAAAATTTTGATGAAATTGGAGACATCGTTTTTTTACAATCCTCCATCAGGAACTTCACTGATGGCTGTAGGGAGGGTTGGATGATTTAGAGATCAAGTACGGATGGTGTTATCCTAAAGTTGCTTTGGGGGAATTATGCGTTGTTCAAATATTCAATCTTAAACTGGAAGAAGGTATTCTCCAGTTTAGAGGACAAAAATATCCCCTATGAAAAATTTGAGTGTCTCTCGTTCGGTTTTGACTACTTTAATCTTTCTCATATTCAGCCTGTGGGTT
>CAYJUK010000003.1:0-291 GCA_964373335.1 uncultured Planctomycetales bacterium
AGCAGACTCCGTCCACCTTTTAAAAGGGCTTCCTTAGCCCCATTGTCCACTATCAAATGCCCCTTAGGTTTGGCTCCAAAAAAAATCCAGTGCTTGCGGGCTAAAAACTTCTCCTCTTTTTCCACAAATAATGTCCCGATCTGCTCGCCTTGAAGGATACGCTTCAGGACGTCCTTGGTTTCTCCATGAGCAATAATGCAAGGGACATTAGCATGGGTGGCAATCTTCACCGCTTCTAACTTTGTCTTCATGCCCCCTTTCGAGATATTTTTGTTTAATGTTTCAGAGGCC
>CAYJUK010000003.1:301-10815 GCA_964373335.1 uncultured Planctomycetales bacterium
TTCTTTTGTAATCTCCTTAATTTCCCGATAAATTTTTTTTTCTCCATCTTTATATCCAAAAAATCCTTCCACATCTGTTAACATCAGCAACAAATCAGCATTCAAGAGGCTTGCCACTAATGCGGATAAACGATCATTATCACCAAACTTAATCTCATCCGTAGCTATTGTATCATTCTCATTAATAATAGGAATAAATCCTCGTTGAAGGATAGCCAGCAAAGTATTGCGGGCATTATTATAACGATCTCGATGATCAAAATCATCCCACGTTAATAGCACTTGGGCGCACTGAAGATCAAACTCTCTGAAAATGTCAGCATACTTTCGCATCAGGACAACCTGACCAACAGCCGCAATAGCTTGAAGAGCGATCAATTCCGTTGGTCGTTTTTCTTCATTCAGTTCTCCTAAACCAAAAACAATAGCTCCGGAACTGACAACAATAACATCAACATTCTCCCGATGAACAATACTAATCTGCTTGACCAACGACTTGAATTGAGCTGTCCGTGGCTTCATTTGATAGGTCGCTAAGACGCTGGATCCAATCTTAATGACAATTCTCTTAATGGGTCTGAGAAATCTTCTTTCCATTGATTTTCAAATCACCTCTTTGAGCTTTTCAGCAACCGTGTCGATAAAAGCTTTAAGTCCCTTTTTCTCTAAGGCAGAGATAGGGATTATCCTTTCAGAGTATCTCCTTTTGAAACGTTTTATATTCTTCTCAGACGAAGGTAGATCCATTTTATTAGCGACTATAATTCTTTGTTTATCCGATAACTGTTCGCTATAAGCAACTAATTCGTTATTGATTTTCTTATAGTCATCCAATGGATCTCGATCTTCAGTTCCCGCCATATCAATCACCTGGACTAAAATCTTTGTACGCTCTGCATGTTTTAGAAATTGAATTCCCAGCCCGCGTCCCAAATGAGCCCCTTCAATGAGACCGGGCAGATCAGCAATAATGAAATTCAGTTTTTCTCCTTCCACCACTCCCAAGATTGGTTGTTTGGTGGTGAAAGGATAATTGGCCACTTTTGATTTAACCTTAGAGATACTTGATATCAAGGTGGATTTCCCAGCATTAGGAAAACCGATAAGCCCCACATCAGCAATCAGTTTTAATTCAAGAAGAATGGTTCTTTTTTCTCCTAATCCAGGAGAAGTATGGATTCGACCATGAGCATTACCATGTCCCGAAGATCCTCCTTTAGCAACAATAACAGATTGCCGATCATGAACGATATCTTTGATTAACAGTCCATTATCAACATCACGGATGATGGTTCCCAAAGGGACTCTAAGAATACAATCCTCACCATTTTTCCCCTTTTTTCCTTTACTGCTTCCATGACCTCCCATATGAGCCTTATGGTGTTGTTGAAAACGGTAATCCAGCAAGGTTTGCAACCTGTGATCCCCTATAAAGAGGATATCACCCCCCTTACCACCATCTCCCCCATCTGGCCTAGGGTACCGAGTGTAATTATCTTTATAAAAACTTTGGCATCCCTTCCCCCCATTCCCAGCCTGTACAAAAATTCTGACTTGATCAATAAACTGCATAACTTTATGTGAAGCTTTAATTTTCTCAATACTAATTGTTTTTATAGAACTGAAATACTTTTGATATTGACTGTCATCAATTTCTGCCGGTGGCCTCTCTTTCGGTAAGAATTTTTTCTACGACGATATTTAAAAGCAACAACTTTATCATCGAGGACCTGACCGATGACTTCGGCAGTTACTTTTACATTACTAAGAATAGGACGACCGACATGAACGTTCTGACCATCATCACAAAGTAAAACTTTATCAATGGTAATATTTTTTCCATTCTCTCCGGAAGATAATCTTTGGACATTCAACAGATCACCTTCACTCACTTTATATTGAAAAGCGCCTAATTGAATTATAGCGTACATTGTTTCCTCCTTTTATTGATAATCCTTAATTGAATTAATTGGGGTAGCGAGGTTTCCGGGAATTGAAATGGTAAGAAATGAATAATTTCAATCTATCTTAACCTTACCTCTTCCTTCGCAGTAGGGGCATTCTCCAAAGGAAATAGCTTCGAGGGCTCTGCCTGTTCGCTCTCGGGTCATCTCGACTAATCCTAAAGCTGAAACCCGACTCACTTCACATTTTGCATGATCCCGAGACAACTCTTCCTGTAATACATGCAAGACATTCCGCTTATGCTGCTCTCTATTCATATCGATAAAATCGATCACAATGATACCACCTAAATCCCTCAAGCGCAATTGTCGAGCAATCTCCGGAGCAGCCTCCATATTCACCCGGAAGGCAGCTTCTTCTGGAGAGGCATTCGTTTTGAATTTTCCACTATTGACATCAACGACCGTTAACCCTTCAGTTGGTTCAATCACGATATAGGCCCCGGATTTGAGGTTGACCTTCCGGTCATAGATTTTTTCTAACTCTCCTGACACGTTCTTGTCTTTGAATAAGGGGATCTCCGACTTATAAAAATGAATCTTATTAACCATGTGACGGCCAATAAGGGTATGAACGAATTTTCGCATTTTAATATACTCTTCATAGGAATCAATGATCAATTTATCCACATCTTCAGTTAAATAATCTCTAGCCACTCTCCAGATTAAATCATATTCTTTATATATCAATGTGGGGGCTACTTTTCGCTCAGACAATTTCGTGATTTGCTGCCAGATTCTATATAAAAACTTGCCATCGCGAAGAATCTCATGCTTCCCTTGCTCTAAGGACGCTGTCCGAACAATAAATCCTCCTGTCTTAGCAAACGAAAATTCCTTAAAAACATCTTTCAACCTTTGCCGTTCTTCTAAATTTTCAATCCTGCGAGAAATCCCACAATGTTGATCCATGGGCATATAAACGACAAAACGCCCCGCCAAACTGATATGGGTTGATAAACGAGCTCCTTTATTCCCAAAAGGTTCTTTCACAACCTGCACTAAGACATCTTGATTCACTTTCAAAGTTACATTTTGTCCTTCCTTCCTGCCTTGAGCAGTTTCCTTCTTATTCAGTAATCTGTTGAGAAATTTTCTAGGCCCCGAGATCTCATCCTCGAACAAAGGGTTAACGGCATCCGTTAAATAAAGGAACCCGTTCCTCTTCTGTCCGATATTAACAAACGCTCCATTGATGGAGGGAAGAATTGTTTCCACTTTTCCCTTATAAATATTCCCAAGGATAGGCTGGTGACGATCGACTTCTATTAAGAAGTCAACCAATTTACCATCTTCAATAATAGCCACACGTCGTTCACCGATCTCAATATGAATCAAAATTTCTCGAGACAAAAAAGATCCTCTTTCCTTTTAATTTTAAACTTATGATGGGATGCCTTAAAAAAGTTAGGAACTGGCAGCAGAGACTTCAACTTCTGGTGTTACAATGCGAGGGGTAAGGAAAATCAATAAATCAGTTTTTGTTATTGTCTTTTCCTTCTTTTGGAAAACTAGTCCTACAATCGGAATATCCCCGAATATCGGTGTCTTCTTTTTCGTATCAATAGTCTTAGTCTTAATTAATCCTCCTATCACCAATGTCTCTGAATCTTTGATCATGACAGTCGTATCTGCCGACTCTGAGGATAATCTTGGTAATGAAGTATTCTCGACTGTAACGAAATCAATAATCTCTGTAATCTTAGGTTTAATATCTAAGGTCACAAAACCAGCATTATTCACATGAGGAGTGACCTCAAAAATGATACCAATCTCCATATAATCCCAACCACTGACCTGTAACCTCGCTTGTTCCTCATTATAAGTATAGCTAGGCACCGGGTATTGGCTTCCCACCACAATCTTTGCGGTTTTATTATCCAAGGTAACAATACGAGGATTGGAGAGAATATTTGTATCTGTTCGAGTTCTTAACATCTCCAAAACAGCCTGAAGTTGCGCAAAATTAATAGTCCCATAAGTAAATTCAGCAGCTTTCGCTCCGGGGAATGCGTCTGGAAGATATTTATTTCCGGATTTATTTGAAAAGGGGTAGACAGTTGGAAGCTTGGATCCGCTCACAGTAAACTTGGCTGTCCAGTCAATGCCCAGATTTTCTTGATTGGTTAAAGTCGTCTCGACAATCTTTGTCTCAATGAGCACCTGGGGTGTTGTCCTATCTAACGCTTCCACGACACCATTAATCAATTCAATATTATCGGAGGTATCACGGATGATGATGGAATTAGTCCGCTCATCATAATTAATAACCCCTCGTTCTGACTTCATCTTTTCAATCGATTCAATAATATCAGAAGCTTTCCCGTAATTGAGGATAATGGTTTTTATGACTAGCGGCTGCTGTTCAGCTAAAAGCAAGGCATCCTCTCTTCTTTTTTTGATATTCTCCACTGTTGAAACGCTGATAATCTTATCTTTCTGCTCATAGGCATAACCATAAGTCTCCAAAATTATTGTTAAGGCATGCTTCCAAGGAACATCTTTTAACTCTATAGTAATAAGACCAGTCACCTCTGGACCCGCCACAATATTTACCCCGCTTTTATAAGCAAGAATTCTTAATACAGTTCGAATTTCGGCATCTCGAAAATCTAAACTAACTAATCCACTTTCAGAGACGGTAACCTGATCTTCGAGCAATTCCTGCTCTGAGGATGTTGGCTGGGCTGAGTCCTGGATATTATTAGACTCTTGGGCATATGCATATGAGGTCGTTATAAAAATTATTAAAACTAAATGAGCGAACCTCTTAAACATTTTATTACTCCTTTTTCAATTTTAATGTATATATTTCCTTCCCCTTAATGAGGGACACACTGTCAGTGCTAACGTCTCTAACTTGAAACGGCCCTATTGTATCATTAGTCTGTACTATGTTACCATTAATTATTGCTAAATTTTTTCCTCCTTCTTCCTCTGATATAATCCCTTCTAATCTTAAATCTGTAATGAGCAAATCTGATTCATAATTAATGAATGTTCCATTGGCACTAATGAGCGGCCAGAAAGGGTCACGTTTCCCATGATCATCATAAATAAATTGATTTTCTTCGGCAACGCTTCTTGTTACGATAATCAGAACAAATAACAACATTAACAATCTCATTCACTAATCCTTCAGATTTTATTTTTTGGATCGCTTTTTTTTCTTTTTTGAAGACTTCATTCTCTTACTTTTTGAAGAATCTTCCACAGAAGCACTTTCTTTTTTAACTTGCTCAAGTACTACAGTCTTTACTGTTAACTGAAATTTGTGATTTTGATAATCGTTAATATTGGAAACGATTGAAAAACGATCCAGGGAAAACAAGACATCATCCGTTTCAAGATGATTTAAAAACCTTCCCAGATGATGAAACCCTCCCCTAGCCTCAACCTGAATTGGAAGCGCAGAATATTGATTGGATTGATCCGTCAAAATCATCTGCTGGGCTTCTGCATTTGGCATCATCTGATCAATCTCAATTACATACTCCGTAGCCATACGTGACAACTTTTCAAGCACAAGAGGGATCTCCTGTTTCAGCTTAACCCTTTGCTTAAAATCCTCCATTTGAAATTTACGTTTTCCCAATGCCTCTTGAAATTGAGGAATTTGCTTGATTTGGACTTTGAGGCTTTCTAGCTCCTGCCTCTTAGTCTCAATTTCAGTATTCAATTGACTTAGTTTTCCTAACTGAGGCCCCATAATAAAAATAACATCACTCAAAAGAAAGAGAAAAAATACTCCCCCAAAAACAAGGTATTGTTTTTTCCGATCCATTTGTAAAAGGGAGGAAAAAAACTGTTGGATATTAATCATTTGATTTTCGCCGTAATGGAAAATCTGACCACATCGACATCACTCGTCTTGCTTCTCTGAATTTTACCCAATTCTAAATCTTCAAATTGCTGCATAAAAACCATATCTTCTTTAAGACTCGATATAAATGCATGCACTTGAAACATTTCAGACTTGTCATGCGAAACGGCACTACCCTCAATAAAAATATTCTTTCCCTCCATGGCAACCTTTGTTAACCATAGCTCTCTAGGGACATGATCGCTAATGATATTTAATTTATTGGCCCAGGAGATTTTATTTTCATCCCAAACACTTTCGACAAATTTTAATTGTTCAGATAGGATCTGCATTTCCGCTCGAATACTTTCGTACTTATCACCTTCTGGCTTTAATTTTTCATATTGGCTGATTAAACGATTATTCTGTTTCATTTTAAGAAATATACATATGAGAAAGATTAAATTTAAAAAAATTAAAAAACCAATTAAGCCTCCCCCCATCACTAATAGGGTTCCCCTGGGGACTTTAATTCCTTCATTTGATAAAGTTCTAGACTTTTTAATCTTTCTGAGTTGGGGGGGGACCAGATTAATCTCAATCATGATGATTTACCTTATCCATATAAAGCTAGTCCCAATGCCACACTAAAACGGGTGGCCTGGATGGGGTCTAGGGTAATTGAAGAGGAGGTCTTCAATCGAGCCAATGGGTTCCAAATTTCAACTGGAATTTCCAAATTTTTTGCCAGATACTCAGCAAATCCTTCCAAAAGGGCTCCACCGCCTGTTATGTATAATTTTGAAATCATCAAATTTTTCTCGGTAGTGAAATAATCAAAGGAGATCCTGACCTCGGGGACAAGGTTCATCAAAACAGACTCGCAAGCATTAAACACAACCTTATAATTCTCTTTAAGTGGATTACATTTTAAATACTCAGCATCATTAAAATCTAATCCCATAGCTCCAGAAATACTTTTTGTAAAATCACGCCCCCCAAAAAAAATGTCTCTGATAAAAAGAGGCGAGTTCTCTTGGAAAATAATCAGATTACTCACTTCCTCACCTATATCCAATATCGCCGCGACCAAAGACTCTTGCCCCTGAGCCGCAGGACTGGAAGACTGAGTTAATTTCGATTCCTGCCAGACGTTGGCAATAGCGATTGCATTAATACCAACAAAATCAACAGGGATTCCTACATGATTGAATAATTGCATTCGCTCATCAATAATCTCCTTTTTCACCGCGGCAACAAGAACTAACATTTTGGATTCTTCGGTTTTAAATTTTTCTAGGATATAACAATCAAGATAAATCTGATTTTTGGGAAAAGGAAAATATTTGTCAGCTTCAAAGCCTAGCGATTTTCGCAAATCCAGTAAAGTCATTTTAGGCATTTCAAAAAAACGGATTAATGTCCCTTTCCCAAAAACTGCAGTCTTGGGAGAAAAAAATGGAGAATTGATTTTTTGGGAAATTTTTTTGACAACAGCAGCAAGATCATTATGGACAATGGGTTCTATTCCCCAATTTATCAATTCAATGGATTCCCCTTTATTTTTTAACTCAAGAAATTTACAGGACGATTTCCCGATATCAAGGCCGATAGTAGTTTGGGGAGTTGAATCTGGAATAAATTGAGAAAAAAAGGGAAGATATTTTTCGAGGAAAGCATGCATGAATTGTATTCTAATTGACTAATATAACTTCATCAAGTGGAGTTTCATAAATTATTCATAAATTATTTCATTTTTAGGTCAAGTCCCAATTTCCCTGTAAATTCGATCACTTAAGGGCATAAGATTTCTTGGTGATCTTTACGACCTGTTCTTTGACAGCCTTGTGACCGAGTTCATCGCGCAAGGCCAAGATCTGCGCCTTTTCATTGAATGAAATTTTGACCCTGTTTTCCACCCTTGGGCAACACGAATTAAGACGCTGTAGATCAATTTAAGGCCGCTTTTTTCTGTAAAGAATCGCGGAATGACCTTACTACGACGATTTTCTTCGCCAAAAGATCGTTCGACCAAGTTCGTTGTCGTAATATATTTACGGTGTTTAGCCGGACAACGCAAGTGTTGAATACAAGCTTCAAGATCGTCTTTGAAGCATTCGACTGCTGAAGTATAACGTGCGTGATATTTATCGCAGAACTCTTTGGTGTTTCGACGAGCAATTTTTGGGTCCGGCGCGTAATAGACAGCGTTAAGATCGACCTTCACCAAGTAGATGCCTTCCGATGGGACTCTGCTTAAGATGTTGCCTTTCTTGTGAAAGAGGCATCGCTGGCGCAGGGTATTTGGAAAGACCTCGTTAAAGGCCTTGATCATTCCCGGTGCGCCGTCCATGACGCCCAGCACGGGCTCGTTCATCCCGCGCTTTTTGAGATCATGGAGGATCTCTTTGCAGTTTTCATACGACTCTTTATTGCCGTGCCGGATCGACAACAGGGCCTTACGGCCATCTGACAGGATGTTCCAGACGACCACAATGGCCTCCGCCCGGCTCTTAAAAAGGCGCAATGGTTCATAAACAGCGTCGATAAAAATGTACAGGACATCCAAGGCGCTCAAATCCTGACGGCAGAATGCTTGATATTCGCTCCAAAGGCATTCGTTGAGCCGGCTGACGCCGCTGCGCGACAGGAGAATCCGGCCTTGGTCGTCTTGAGTAGGTCTTCAATGTCGCGGGTTGAACATCCGCGGACGTACATTTCAACGGTCATGGATTCTAGTTGTACTGTGTTCTTTTTCAGATGAGGCCAGGTCTTAGAGTCGAAGGATGTTGCTCCATCCCGGACCTGTGGACGCAATATGTCCAAGTGGCCTTCGGCGGTCCGCAGCATCGATGGTTCATAGCCGTTGCGGTATCCGTTCTTGGCGGTCGCGTGCTTGTAATAATCACGACCCGTAAAGTCGTTGACTTCACTCTCGAGAACCTCTTGAACGATACGGCGCATGGCTAAATTCATCAGTTTTCCCAGAACGTCCTTGGGGGGAGCAGATTCACCCAGGTTATAACGAAGTTCATTGATTTCATTGTCGATTCTTTGAGTTGGTGGTATTCTTTTCTTTGGCATGGTGGTATCTCCTTTGGTTTTGGCCTTTGGCAAAGCCAGGGTTTATTTCTTTCTAACCAAAGAATACCTCATGCCCTTTTTTAGGGAACTGAATTTACAGGTATTTTCAGTAGTGTCCCGTTTAAAATTTTATAAATCTCGTAATTTGTTATTTTAAATATGGTTACAACAAATTTTACATTTTTCGATTTGAATCGAGTTTTCGGTTATTATGAGCGCTTCAACAAAGGAGCGCGTCATGAATACCGGCAAAACAATTTTCTCTCAACTCATGGAGTTTATTCCATGGTACGAATTTCAAAAATGTGTCGAACGATATTCGGGCAATTACAAAAGCAGGACTTTTTCCTGCCAAGATCTATAAAACTATAAAAATCTCTTTTTAAGTCCATCGATGTCCTGATCCTTAAACTCTCAAACATGGTTAAGCGATTACTCGATGTCCAATTCTTAGTCTTGGGCCATTAATCATGTACCCCTTTTCTAACGAGAATGTTCCTGCGGGATTGATCTCCTTGCAGAATTTTCCATCTGATCAAAATGGCTTAAACTGACCCTTTGCTTTAGCCTCCAATTTAATTTTTTCCCAGTTATTTATCCACACAAAAATCAGCCATCAACCTACTCAAATTATCTTAATCCCCTATTGATCTTATCGAATTTAAACCTAAAAGGGGGGACGCAGCCCCCCTTAGGTTAAGATCAATTTCAAGTAACTAAAACGATGCTATTATTCTAGGACACCACCAGTTGACATTGTGAAGACAGTTGTTCCAGAAGCTCCAATGGTCACCGGGGTAGCCGTAAAGGTATAACCATCCACTCCCCAATCACATTCATAGGAGAATCCAGAAATAATCTCATCACAATATTCACCACTCATATAAGGAGGATTAGCATCTGACAAAGAAGACATTTCTAAGGGATAATTTCCATTTTGAGCTGTGGCAAAAGTCTCAGAAGATGTCGAGAGGGCACGAAGAGTGCTTCGAGCTAATGCATCGTTAGCCGAAATTTTCGCTCTCAATAAGTTAGGAATTGCCACGGCGGCCAGCAATGCAATGATGGCCACGACAATCATAATTTCAACGAGTGTAAAACCTTTATTAGTTCTTTTCATTTTTTCTTCTCCTTTTTTCAACTTTTGAAACTGCGCCAATAAATCGAACCATTTCGAAGGTTAGGGAGAAGTTCGGTATCTTATAAGACCATTAATCTTCCCTAACATCCCACCTTTTTTGACCTATTGGCCTTTTTTCCCACTTTTTTAATCCTTGAACTTCGCTTTCCTCCTTTCCTCCTCAAATTTCTGACACAATAAAAAAGCCTATTCTCATTCATAAGAATAGGCTTCTCAAATCACCTTATTCTTATCGGGCAACTGGCAACCCCGCTTCTCATATTCTCCAAGAATGTAGCGGAGCCCTATAGCTTTGTGTCCCATCCTTACGAATGGTTTACCTTTTTCTCAATAAGTCGTAGAAACAAATTAAAAGAGCAATAAAAAACCTATTCTTCACTCGTTGAGAATAGGCTCGATAAATTCTTTCTGAATACTTATCGGGCAACTGGCAACCCCGTTTCTCATATTCTCCAAGAATGTATCGGGGCCCTATAGCTTTGTGTCCCATCCTTACGAATGGTTTACCTTTTTCTCAATAAGT
>CAYJUK010000003.1:10915-16205 GCA_964373335.1 uncultured Planctomycetales bacterium
CAAAGGACAACTCATCCTTAATGTGAAGTATACTCGCTTAGAAAGTCGCTTGTCAAGGGCTTGCCTCCCTTCAAACTTAAAAAATCTTTAAACACTGTCCTGAGGTATCTCTCAGATCAGCATTCTTAATCTAAGTTTACCCCATCATTTCAGTGAAAGCCATAACAAAGTCTGTACTAAGTATCCAAAGTGAATAACCAAAAGCCCTAAAATCAAAGAGATTTACCCCATTTTATGGGATTACGATGGGGTTTATTTAATCACAAAATTTTTTTGTCTAGGCGTTCGTATACTCCGATGACGAGCATCGGGACTTATCGCCGAATATAACTGGGAGGGTAATGGATAAACAAGGCTGAGCGGAGTTCCCCCTCTTACAGTAAATTACGATAGGATATGCTGAGACGGACAAACCATTGTCCTCTGGTTCACTGCGGATAGAATTTTAATCCTAATAAAAAATACTTCAATTTCTAAAGAAATTATTGCGCGTCTCTATTCAATTCCGAACTATTTTCAGTCTTTTCCATAGGCAATTGGGATTTTACCTTTTCCCTCTCTAACTGAGCCATGATCGACATAAGAGAAAGGACTTCCCCTTGAAGCAGCTGGTTTTCTTTTTTCAAATCATCTAAATTCGCCTGAACCTGATATTCTTCTTTTGCTATTTGCTCCCCAATGGCCTTTTTATCTTTGGTTTGATCAGCCAATTCCGGCCAAATCTCCAATAATTCAGAGATTTGCTTTCTGGTTTGTTCAATATTCTGACTGATCTGATTTAATTTTTCTCGATGCGTATTCTCCATCTCTTCTCTCTGCTCAATCGTCTGATTTTCTTCTAAAAATGTTAACTGAAGATCCTCTTTGATCTGATTGAGATGAATCTGTAAATATTCCCTCTGACTTTTTAACGTTTCAAGCTCCTCAGAGATATACAGTGCTTCATCCTTCAATCTTGTTAAATCCTGCCGGTTTTTAAGATATTTTTCTTCACTTAAAATTAATGCTTTATTGACGTCTGGATCTCCAGGTCTGTCATCCCCTCCTCCAGGACTAAAAGCAAGTTCCTGAATATCCTCTCTTAACTGAAGGATATATTGCTGAAGTTCCTTAACTTGTTTCATTATGGACTCTTGAAGTTCTACTCTTTTTAACGATGTTTCTTTTAATTTCAACTCTTCGGCCTCAAACCTAACAATAGATTGTTGCAGTCGATTCGTATCTTTCTTGGCAAACTTCATCAATTTTGATTCTAATTTTATTTGCTCTCTCAATTTTAGGGATTCAAAATCTAAACTTTCCTTTTCCTCTTTCAACTTATCCAATGAATCCTGAAGCTTCTCTATTCTCTGACGTAAGGACTCATTATACAATCTCAATTGATCATTTTTCTGCTGCATGATAATTACAAAGTCTTTTAAATCTTTTAGACTTACTTCCAAGGCCTGAGAGGCTTGTTGAAGGCCTGCGTCAACAGACTCTGGTGATTCCTGAGGCCATTCATAAGATTCGGCTCTAAAGTTAACAAAAATAATGTATATTAAAAAAGTTATACAACAGTACCTAATACTTCTTACCCGGCAAAGAAAAAGTTCCCTGTTCTGAAGGCGGTCAACATTCAGATTTTGCGATGGCGAATGAGAACCACTATGTGAAAATACATTAATAAGATATTCCGAAGAGTTATTCATCACTTGCTCAAGGATGCTCTTAAAATCCCTTAAATGAAATCCCCATATTAAATGATCTGAGTAATCGTTAAAATAGGTAAGAATAATGCAATGACGATGAATCCCACAACAATCCCTAGAAAACCAATGATGACTGGTTCAATAATACTCGTTAATCCTGCAACAGCCGCATCAACTTGATCTTCATAAAATTCAGCCACCTTGGTCAACATTTTTTCCAATTGACCTGATTTTTCTCCAATGGCTATCATGCGAGTGACCATGGCTGGAAAAACTCTGCTCTTTGTCAATGGCTGGGCGATACTCTCCCCTTCTCGCACATTCGTTTTCAGATCTTCTATGACCTTTTCCAGCACTTTATTCCCACTCGTTTTTCCAACAATTTCAAGTGATTCTAAGATAGGGACCCCGCTTTGAATGAGAGTCGCCAATGTCCGGCTAAAGCGACTGATTGCTACCTTGCGAATCAGATCGCCAAAAATGGGGATCTTGAGTTTCAATCCATCAATTATTAACCCACCCTTTTCTGTCTTTTGATATCGATTCAGAATGATAAAAAGCAAAAATAAAAACGCAAATGCCCATAAAATATAAAATTGCAAAAATTTGCTAACGTTAATCAAGAGTTGAGTCATCGCTGGCAATTCCTGTTGAAAAGTGTCATAAATAGAAGCAAATGTTGGAACCACCTTCACTAACAGCAATATTGTAATTCCGATAGCCATGATAATAACAACCGAAGGATAAATTAAAGCCGATTTCACCTTTCTGATTAATTTCAATGATTTTTCCATATAGAAAGCAATACGATCCAAAATAGAACTTAAAACCCCTCCTGTTTCACCCACCTTAACCATATTTATAAAAAGTAAATCGAAAACTGTAGGATGCTTAGCGAAAGCTGCTGAAAGACTACTGCCCACTTGGATGTCATCACGAATAGCAGTGATCACTTTTTTGAAATAAGGATGACTCATCTGCTCCTGGAGGGCATCTAGGGCCTGCAGAATCGGTATGCCTGCCTCAACCATTGTGGCTAATTGTCGAGAGAAAATGACGAGATCTTCGGATTTCACCTTCTTGCGAGTAAAGGATATCTGAAGAAATTTTGATTCCTTGATCGGGGTGATTGAGATAATAGTAAACTTCCGTTTCCTCAACTCTTCGATAACCGCCTCTTCATGATCGGCAATAATCTTCCCGGTGATGTCCTTTAAATTTTCGTCTTTCGCGACATATTTAAAATTGGCCATATACGAAATCCTTACTGTTTAGAAACATTCTGAGAATAAGATTGATCAATAGCCTCAGTAATCTCCTTACGAGTTGCTATAAATGTATTAACCTTACATTTGGTCAAAAGTTCCAATTCAGTTTTTACGGTTTCATCCAGAGGGTTTGCCATCACGACACTTAACACATCTCCAACAAGATCCAAAGCAAGCACTTGATATTTCCTGGCAATAGTTTCAGGAATTAAATCTAAGACCTCCTTGGCGATAGTATATTTATTCACGGCAATATATGGGATATTACATTGCACCACCAAGGCCACCACAATATCCCGTTCTTCCACATAACCCAATTTTAGAAGTATTTCTCCTAAATAAGTCTTTTCTTTTTTTTGAACCTCCAATGCCTCCTGCAATTGCACTTTCGTTATGATATTACGACTTACCAAAATCTCGCCAATACGTGGTTTTTGAATCGGTTGAATGTCCTTCGGTTCCATAGGATGGCCCCTCCTTAAAGAGACATGAATTAACGTTGCTTCTGACTAATACCATGTTACCTAAAATTTTAAAAATTTTTATTTTCAACACTAAAATTGCAGAAACTATTAATTGACAAATGCAATTCCACGGTAAAGATGAACTCGTTATAGTACTGCGATGCTTTACTGAAAGATTGAGATGTAGCCGCTACATGCCTTGCTTAAAAGGTAAGACGACCTGTGTTCATCTAAACAAAATTTTAGATAATACAGTTCTAATCTCTGGCAACAATACGAATGACCTCTTCCATCGAAGTCATTCCCGAGGTAAATTTTTGAACAATATCTTGCCAAAGAGTCATCATTCCCAAGTGCTTGATAGCATAATTTTTAATCTGAAAAGAAGATTCCCCTCTTATTAACATCTCCCGAATCGTATCTTCAATTTTCAATATCTCTGTCACTGCTATTCGACCAGAATATCCTGTCTGACGACAAAAATCACAACCTTTCCCTTTATAAAAAACTATTTGGCGATGAGATTCGATTTTCCAATCTTTAAGTACTTTATCAGGGATCGAGGCTTTTTCCTTGCAATAAGGGCAGATCTTTCGGCATAATCGTTGAGCGCAAACTAAAATCAAACTTGAAGCCACCAGAAAAGGCTCCACATTCATATCAACCAAACGTGTTAATGACCCCGCTGTATCATTCGTGTGTAAAGTCGAAAAGACCAATTGTCCTGTCAGAGAAGCTTTAATAGCAATGTCGGCAGTTTCGGTATCACGAATTTCTCCAACCATAACAATATCTGGACTTTGTCTTAAAATGGAACGTAATCCAGAGGCAAATGTTAATCCAATTTCCGTATGAGCTTGAATTTGTGTCAAACCTTCGATTAAATATTCAACGGGGTCCTCGATCGTAATGATATTTTTATCCACCGTATTAAGTTCATTGATAACCGAATAAAGAGTTGTCGATTTACCACTCCCGGTCGGTCCGGTGACTAAGATCATTCCAAAAGGTTTCTTAATACCCTCTCTCATTAAATTAAAAGATTGTGGGGAAAATCCCAGACTATTAAGCCCGAGATCAAGATTTTTTTTATCCAAAAGCCGCATGACCACCTTTTCTCCATGAGTTGTCGGTAAGGAGGAGACCCGAAAATCAATCTCTTGAGAATCTATTCTTAGCTTAAAACGACCATCCTGTGGTTTGCGTGTACCGGTAATATCCATCCGTGACATGATCTTAATACGGATTAAAACAGCATTTTGATTTCCCTTCGGAATACTTAAGACGTCCCTAAGGATCCCATCAATTCGATAACGAACACGCAATTCTTCAAATGTAGGTTCAATATGAATATCCGAAGCCCGTTGTTTAATGGCCTCCTTAATCACCAAATTCACGATCCTTATAATGGGGGCTTGTTCCCCGGCATCGACTACAATATCAGTGCCTTCGGCTCCTTCCTGAACTTTGATAATCTCAAAATTAGCAACAGCCAATTCTTTACTCTCCTGCGTCGCACTGCTTACAGTATTTGAACCATAAAATTGGTCCAGGATTTGTAAGATGTCGGTTTCCGTGCATAAGATGATGTCAACTTCACAGACTGTAATATTTTTTATATCATCAATAATCCTTAAATCAAAAGGATCTGATAAGGCAATGGTAATTGTATTCTCAAGCTTGGAAACGGGAACAATCCGATATTGTCGTGCAATCCGCTCGGGGATGAGCTCCTTGAGGTTTGGATCTATCCGATATTTAGACAAATTAATCGTGGGGATCCTTAATTCGCGAACGAATAAAAGAAGCAAATCTCTTTCATTCATGAGACCTTTCTCAGCTAAAGCCTTACCTAAACTCACACCCT
>CAYJUK010000003.1:16215-20728 GCA_964373335.1 uncultured Planctomycetales bacterium
TCAACATTTGAATAAATTTTTCTTTTGTTAAGGAACTCATTCCTTATCATCCCTTATCAATTCTTAAAATCAATATAATCAGATCCACCTACTTTTTCACTGGTGAGATAGGAAAGGAATGAGCTGAAACTCATAATCAGACTCTTTTTTATGAACTTTTGGTTTCTATGATATCATCCGGGGCAGTAACCCGCAGAACTTCTTCCAGACTAGTTAAACTGTCATGGGCTTTGATAAGGCCATCTTCCCGCATGGTCCGCATTCCTTCCTGACGGCCTATCTCTTTGATCTTATATTCCCCGACTCGAGCTAAGATTAACTCTTTAACAGCGGGTGTTAAAGTTAACAATTCGATAATCCCAACCCTCCCTTGGTAACCGGTGTTCATACATTCCTGACATCCCTTAGCTCGATAAAATTGAATCTCTTTTTCTTTAAATAATTTGTGAAGTGCCAACTTCTCAATCAATTCTGCTTGAACTTTATAAGGCTCTCGGCATTGGGTGCACAATTTTCTCAAAAGTCGTTGGCCGATAATAGCGATCACAGATGAACAAATTAAATACGGCTCCACACCCATATTCATCATACGGATAATTGACCCTGCGGCTGTAGTCGTATGTATGGAACTCATAACGAGATGTCCTGTAAGAGCCGCTTTAACAGCGATATCTAGCGTTTCAGTATCACGAATTTCTCCAATAAGAATAATATCCGGATCTTGGCGTAGAATCGATCTTAAAACAGTGGAAAAGGTCAAACCCACCTCAGTTCGGATATTGACTTGATTAATTCCCTTCATTTGATATTCAACAGGATCCTCTACTGTCACAATATTCTTTTCCGGAGAATCAATATAATTAAGGATGGCATAAAGAGTCGTTGTTTTTCCACTCCCCGTCGGGCCGCAGCTTAAAATCATCCCATAGGGCTGCAAGGAACATTCCTTTAATTTTTCTAATGAATACTGATCGAATCCTAATTTAGAGATGTCAAGGATAGCGGAATTTTTGTCTAAAACCCTCAGGACAATCTTTTCTCCAAAGACAGTAGGTAAGACACTTACGCGAAAATCTACTTCATGATCCTCTATCTGAGCACGGAATCGTCCATCTTGAGGTAAACGATGCTCTGAAATATCCAAGTTTGAAATGATCTTAATTCGTGAAATAATCGGAAAATGAAGAACCTTGGACATCCGATCAACTTCTTTAATCACCCCATCAATACGAAATCGGATACGGAGATTTTCTGAAAGAGGTTCAATAAAAATGTCGCTGGCCTTTGCCAGGACCGATTGTTGAATGATCGCATCAGTTAATCTTATAATGGGGGCTTCTTGAGTAAAATCTTCTACCTTTATGCTGTCTAACCCTTGCTCATCATATTTAATAAGCTCTAAATCTTCCCCATGGATATCCTTAATAATTTCTTCCAATTTTTCACTTGAGTCATCTCCATAATATCGTTGGATAGCGGCCCTAATATCACTAGGGCGGGCTATCACCGGTATCACGTGAAATCCGGTGAGAGCCTCTATATTGTCAATGGCAAAGATATTCAGAGGGTCGATCATAGCCAATGTGAGGATTTCTCCAATTTGAGAAATAGGGATAATATTATATTGCTCAGCTATTTCTAGAGGAATGGCCTTGATTACGGATGGATCTATCTTGATACGAGCGATATTAATAGAAGGGATTCCCAGTCCTTCACTTAAAAGCTGGGCCAATTGGTCTTCATTAATGAGTTTCCGCTTAAGAAGGATCTTGCCTAAATCACCCCCGGACTTTTTTTGTTCAACCAGAACTTCTTCCAGGTCTTCTTTAAGAATGATTTTGTCTCTAATCAGGATTTCTTGTAAACGTGCCTTTAATGAGGACATACCCCTCATGAACGAGTTAACTTATAGTATTTGTCAATTGCATTTTTGATATCCGTTAATGTGCTGACAAAAATCTGTACAGTGCATCCAGTTATTAATTCAACTTCCTCAATTGCCTGGAGATTTAATGGATTGGACATCGCCAGGGTCAAACTTTTTCCAATCTTATCGATGGGAATAAGACTGAATTCACGACAGAGATTTTCCGGGACAGACTTAACGACTTCCTCTGCAATTTCATAGTTTGATAATGGTAGGTAGGGATAGCCGTATTGAAATGTTATGGCCTGAGCAATGTCTTCTTCCGTAGCAAACCGAAGGGCCACCAGGACCTCTCCAAACATTCCACCTTTTTCTTTTTGATAGGACAAGGCCATCTTCGATTGATCATGATCGATAACTCCGCGTTCAATCAAAAGTTCTCCCAGTTGTTTATCGGTTACTTTCTTGAATTGTTTCATCTTGAGATCACTGTCCCTTTTTAAACTTTTTGTTCGTTGTCATTTTACTATAACCCCAGATTGTTCACAATAAATCTTAAGGGAATTTCTCAGCTTCACAAAAACCGTAGCTCCATTGACCCTACAGACTGTGTCAAATCAACACTTAATTATTAACCCCTTAGGAAAGGATATCTATCACTTGGGGCTGAAAATCGTTAAAAAGTCATCCGATTTTCTTGAAGTGGCTTCCCGTTTCCACGGAATGACGATTCGGATAATGTCATCAAATTGACCCATAGATTTCCCTGCCTCCAGCAAGTGCGAAGGGAGATTAAAAGATGGTCCTTTGGCGACTCAAATTCAATAACAAACCCATTAATACAGCAAAGGTTAGATAGGAAGTCCTTCCATAACTGACAAAAGGCAAGGTGATTCCCACCACCGGGAATAATCCCAGAACCATCCCGAGATTAATGACAACCTGAAAAGCCAGGATCGAGACAATGCCCATTCCTAACATCATTCCAAACTTATCTTTTATCGATTCCATCACCTTAAACCCTAAGTTGATCAATGAAGAAAAACACATGACCAACACCAAAGCACCTACAAAGCCCCATTCCTCACCCACTACGGAAAAAATGAAATCAGTATGTCTTTCCGGGAGAAAATTCAATTGACTTTGTGTTCCAGCAAGCCATCCTTTTCCTAAAAGTTGGCCCGAGCCCACCGCTATCTTTGATTGAATAATCGTATAACCACTTCCTAAAGGATCGATATTAGGATTTAAGAAAACTAACAAACGATCCTTTTGATAAGGTCTTAACAATTTCCATCCCCAGGGAACAAATGCAAGACAAATAGCCCCAAATGCCCAGAGATAACGAGATTCCAAATTACTCAGAAATAACAGGACAATAAATATTCCAAAAATTAATAATGCTGTCCCTAAATCCGGTTGCAAGAAAATAAGGATGACCGGCAGGATCGTTATTAAAAATGGGATAACGATATCATGAAGGATAATTTGAGATTTGGAAAAAAAATCAAAAGAGAGAGTAGGACGTCGATCGCTGAAATAACGTGCTAACATTAAAATAATGCTAATTTTCATCACTTCCGATGGCTGAAAGCTAAAGGACCCCCATTGAAGCCATCTCTGAGCTCCTAAGGCAAACCGTCCCATAATAAAAACTAATAACAGAAGAAAAATATTAAAGATATAGAGCACATAAGCGAGATCATAGAATTTTCGATAATGAATACGACTTAATAAAAAAATAAGACCTAAACTTAAGATAGAACATCTTATTTGATCATAAAAAACATCTTGTTCAACTCGAACATTATTAAATGTGGCGCTAAAGAGAATAATTACGCCTAACACCATGATGCTAAAGATAGCTATCCAAATCAATTGGGGTCGATTCAGCGAGATCATAGGATTGATTCTGTCTTTATCCTTTGCAACAAATCATAAGCGATTGTACAAGCATGCATACTAGAGCCTCCATGTTCCAGGAAAACACAAAACGAAATAGGCGTCTTCCCCATTCGGGTAAACCCAACAAACCAGGCATGATGATCTTTATCTTTTGTTGTCTGTGCTGTTCCCGTTTTTCCCAGGACTGATATTCCATCAATATTCAGCACGTGTGCCGTCCCAGAAAAATCTTCCACAGCCGCTCTTAAACCGGTTTGAACTTCCTGAAAAGTACCGGGGGGCAAAGAGATTTCCCGATGATATCCGTACTGTTCGACAATTCGATTACCAATAGAAGAGATGACATGGGGTTGAACCTCTATGCCATTTTGCGAGACCGCAGCTATCATCCGAACAAGCTGAATAGGTGTCGTTATAACATCCCCTTGGCCGATGGAAAGATTAACCGTATCACCCTTAAACCATCGGCGGTTCTTAAGATGCATCATCAGATTGGGAGCAGGTATAAGTCCTGAGACCTCATACGGTAAATCAATATGGGTGAGTCTTCCCAACCCAAACATTGCAGCATAACGTTGAATCACCTCTGGTCCTAAAATCAGCCCTAAACGGTAAAAGTAAATATTGCAAGAATGAGATAATGATTCATAAAAATTTTGTAACCCATGGGCGTGGGAGCAATGAAATTTGATCCCTCCCACTTCATATTCACCGGAACAGAGGAAACTATGCTGAGGGTTG
>CAYJUK010000003.1:20738-26586 GCA_964373335.1 uncultured Planctomycetales bacterium
CTTCATAACAGATCCCGGAGGGTATCTCCCTGATATTGCTCGATTTAATAAAGGGGCATTGGTATCAGTAAAAAAGGCAGAGAGCCCCTGATTTTGCCGAGCCACAAAAATGTTGGGATCGAAAGAAGGAGAGCTGATCATTGCCAATATTTCTCCATTTTGAGCATTCATGACTATGATCACCCCTTTTTTCCCTTTTAAGGATTCATAAGCAGCCTGCTGTAACCTCTGATCAATCGTTAAAGCAATATCTTGACCGTCACTTGGTTCCTTTAAGCTGAGGAGGCGCACCTGTTGCCCTCGGCTGTTGACTTCAATTTGGGATCCGCCCACGTCACCTTTAAGATACTGATCATAATACTCCTCTACACCGGAATATCCAATCAACCCTTGGGTATTATACCCGTATTCCTTGAATCGTTTTTCTCTAGCCGGATTAATTTTCCCAATGTATCCTAAGACATGGGCCCCAACTTCTCTGAACGTATAGATTCTTTTAAATGTCTCCTGGATATAAAGACTGGGAAAACGAAACTTATTTTCCTCAATGAGAAATAAATCATCCTTATCAATATCTTCTGCCAGGAGGACCGGGGCAAAGGGATAAATTTTACGACGTTGATAACGCACCTTCAACTGTTCCTGATTGATTCCTAATTCCTTGGCTAAAAAAGCAAATAAAGGTTCTGCCTCCATAATCTCCTGAGGGATAACCATAAGATCAAAAGAAATCCGATTACCAGCCAACTCGACACCATTACGATCAAATATCCTGCCACGGCTCCCTTCCATCGGAACAATCCGTATGCGGTTATTCACACTCAAACGATGATAATAAGGGCCTCGAATGATTTGAAGATAAATCAGATCACCAATAATAAAGGCAAAAGAAACCCAGATGATTATACGGAAAATCTTAAGACGCATCGTTTAATCTGATATATAAACCAGTTGATGATCAAGCTTGTTATTATGACCTCTGGCAGAAAAATATATATGAAGGCTTGTTTTATGCTGATGGGATCAATCATCAAGTTGGCCAAAAAAGTAATTATAAAGTAACTGCTATAAACAAAGACTATCAATGAGATCCTTGAAGTATAGGACCCGCTCGCATATAAATACTTTCTGATCAATACACTGGAGTAAGCCGCCATCACAAAGGCCAGAAGATGAGTCCCCATTAGACATGTACTGAAACTATCTTTGATAAGCCCGCTGATGATTCCGGTGAGAAGACCGTAACGTATACCCCATCCCAAGGTTGAAAAAACAACCAAAATCAATAATAAATTAGGTTTAAACCACTTTCCTAACACATTAAAAAGGATAAATTCAGTGATATAGATCAAATAAACAGCAAGAATGATAAAGGAGATTCTTTTCATTAAGGGAAAAATATTTTATTAAAACCAGTCGATTGACTTATGGAGTTCATTCCAATTATAAACCCTTTATGATTAAAACCTCTTCCACCTGAAAAAAAGAGACAGAAGGTTTAATAAGACATTCCACAGTAGGACGATTCTCATTTGTCTTTATAGCAACCACTTCTCCGATAAGAAGTCCTTCTGGGAAAGAGGAACTTAATTGGGAAGTGACCACCTTATCTCCGATGGTCATATTTTGAGAAGAGGACAGATAACGCATACGACAAATCCCTTGGAGTGTTCCAGAGACAACCCCTCCCACTCGAAGACCTTGCAAAACGGCGGCTACGGAAAATTGCGGATCGGTTAAAAGAATGATCTTACTTGTTTTCTGACCGACCTCAGCAATCTTGCCGACCACACCCTGAGCGTTCACCACAGGCATTCCAATAGTTAAGCCGTCCCTTTCCCCTCGATCAATAATCATCGCCTGGTTGAAATTCGTTGGATCTCTTCCAATAACATTCGCGGCTACTGAAGAATACACCAATGACCGTTTAAAATTTAACAATTGTTCATAACGTTGATTTTCTTGAAGAATCTCATCAAGACCGATCAGTCTTGACTTGAGGCTATCGACCTCTCGTTTTAACCTTCGATACTCTTCATAAGTCCGATGGTAAAAAAACATTTTTTTCAGCTCGTGAACCGGCCAGGAAAGAATGCGTATCGTAGGGATGGTCACATCAACCAACCATCTTGAGACAGGATTATAATGAGAGAAAGGTTTGAATATAAGAAAAAGACAAGGAATTAAAACGATGAGGGAATAAGAAATGATCTTTAGATAATTTCGTGACACATCTATGAATACAGTGGACTCCGACTAAAAATCGTATTTCGTAGGGATGGTGATTCGTCTTCGGAGTTTTGCCGGCATATTCAATGTTTGACCGGTCCCTAAGACGACCGCCGTCAATGGGTCATCAGCAATATGAACCGGTAGCCCGGTTTCTTCAGCGATCCGTTTATCAATTCCCCGCAGCAAAGACCCTCCTCCTGCCATCACGATTCCACGATCAATCAAATCAGCAGCCAGTTCCGGAGGGGTATTCTCCAGGGTCATTTTCGATGCATCAACAATAGTTTGAATAGGATCCTGAAGGGCTTCCCGAATCTCAGCAGAAGTGATCATGATGGTTTTTGGCAATCCGGCAATGAGATCTCGGCCACGTACATCCATGGTCAACTCTTCTTCTAAAGGATAAGCCGATCCAATACGAATCTTAATCTCTTCTGCTGTACGCTCCCCGATTAAGAGATTATAAGTCTTACGCAGATATTCCATAATGGCATCATCCATCTCATCTCCTGCGATTTTAATCGACTTTGAATAAACCAAGCCTCCTAAAGAAATCACGGCCAACTCAGTAGTCCCCCCACCGATATCAATGATCATATTTCCCGCAGGTTCCTCCACAGGAAGTCCCACTCCTACGGCAGCAGCCTTGGGTTCTTCAATCAATTCAACCGATCTGGCAGAGGCTCGTTCGGCGGACTCCCGTACAGCCCTTTTTTCAACAGCCGTAATTCCTGAAGGAACGGCAATCACCATGGCCGGACGGACCAGGACTTTTCTGCGATGTACCTTCTTAATAAAATACTTCAACATAGCTTCCGTGATTTCAAAATCTGAGATCACACCATGCTTCATAGGACGAATAGCTATAATATTCCCAGGAGTTCTCCCCAGCATCTTCTTGGCTTCATCTCCAACTGCAATAACTCTGTTGGTATCCTTCTCAATAGCGACAACCGATGGCTCACAAAGGACGACTCCCTCTCCCTTGACATAAACTAAAGTCGTTGCCGTCCCCAGATCAATCCCCATATCATAAGAAAATAATCCCAGAATATAGTTAACAAACTTCTTTAAAAGTTTGAAGGTTTTCTGTGGCATAAGGTGAGTCCTTACTTGAAATATGATAAAGGCGTGTGGGATTTATGAGTTAAGAATTTAAGAATTTTTGTGACTTAAGGATTTCAATATTATATGAAAAGAAATAGACTGTCAAATGGATTTTTCCATTGGCAGACTGATGTAAACACTCATTTTGGTTATGTTTTTATTTATATAAGAATGGTAAGAATAAAGAAATATACATATATTTATAAGGGAATATTTTAGGCTCGTTTTGTAATTCTACTCCCTATACTGATAAAATCCCTAACAAAGCCAGGATAGGACTTATGGGTACATTCGATATCTTTTACTGAGACTCCTAATTTTAGTCCCAGGACACTAAAAGACATGGCCAAACGATGATCATGATGAGGATCAAGAAGGACATAATGACGATATGCCATTTGGGG
The DNA here is from genome assembly GCA_964373335.1 of uncultured Planctomycetales bacterium. Classification (GTDB taxonomy): domain Bacteria; phylum Omnitrophota; class Gorgyraeia; order Zapsychrales; family CAYJUK01; genus CAYJUK01. The sequence goes on from CAYJUK010000003.1 coordinate 24,482, forward strand.
GATAATAATCATTTCATTAGGTTTCTCAAGGATTTGTGCTCCAATCTTAATCAACTCCGTTCTTAAATCCCTAATCCGATCCGATTCCTTAATCCGAACATGCCTGATGTCATATAATCGGGTCCTTCCCTTGGCAAATAAAGCTAAGACTGTCATGATAGGAACCAGATCTGGTGAATCTTTTAAAGAAAAACTTCCTCCTTTTAACAGAAAAGGCCCCTTGATTTTGATCGTCCGATGATCTTTGAGGATACTCACTCCCATCCTTCTTAAAAAACCTAAAATTCTACCATCGGCCTGTAAGAATTCATCATGAAAAGGCCCCTTTAGAATTAATTCTGATTTAATTAAACTGGCAGCCGCAAGGATAAAGGCCGCTAAACCATAATCAGCCGGAATGATGAAATCATGGAGTCCGCGATAAGATTGCTTCCCGGGAATCTCAAAGATTCTATCGGATCGTTCAATGATTTTAATGCCTGCTTCTTTAAGTACTTTTTTGGTCATGATGATATAATCGCGAGACACAACTTGTCTGCCTCTAATGACGACTTTTGATGTCCAACTTAATAAAGGGCAGGCAATCAGAAGTCCTGAGATAAATTGGGAACTTGTCTCTCCCTTAATAAAGATCTCTCCTGCTTGTAACTGACCTCCATGAAATATGATGGGAACACTTTCCCTGGGTCCCCTTCCCAAAATCTTCATTCCCATGCTACGTAACGTCTTAGTCAAATCAACATTAGGCCGCCCCACCAGAGTCCCATGACCAATAACCTTAGCCATTTTTGTATAAAAAGATAATAAAGGTAACAAAAAGCGCAGCACCGTTCCTGATTCACCGACATTAAAAACCGTCTTATTGCGATATTTGATTTGAGCTCTTATACGATAGGAATTTTCATTCAATTTTGTGATGCGGGCTCCTAAGCCCTGGGCAATACGCTTTGCAGCAAGGGCATCATCACAATGAGAAGCATTTTTAATGACGGAGTCTCCTCCACAGGCGGCGATTAGAAAGGCACGAATGGAATAAGATTTTGAAGATGGAAGTTTGAGATGACCAGCTAACTTTTCGGTGGGATTAACAGAAAGGATCATCTTTTAAGAACAACCATATCATTCTTGCGGGCTTTCCGACTCGAAAAAGGTGGGATAAAATCAGCGGCCGACATCTCTTCCTGGACCCGAGTGACTTTAACATCCCCCAAATATTCATTACCGCGATAAACGGCAAAAACATCACCTTCGACAACTTGGTCTTTTAACCCAAGATTAAAAATAATAAATTCCACTTCTTGATCCACACTAATGATTCGACCTTGAGGGACATCATTTGGAGAAATGACAATCTTCTCTAACTCCACTGTGCCTTGAGGGCTGCCATATCCGCTGGGAGGCAAACTATCGGCTTTAAGACCGACCTCCAACTGTTCAAGTTTGTCCTGAAGAAATTTTTCTTGATTCTCCAATTCTTGATTACGACCGGCCAGTTTCTGATTGAGAGCCTTTTCCTCACTCAATTGAGATTCCATCTGAGCCTGTCGTTCTTCCAGACTGACAACCTTCTTTTGGAACTCCTCAGTCAGTTGTTTATCTTTTTGAATACTTTCATTCAGGGCAAGATTTTCAGATTTTATCTCTTCTCTTAGCCCTTGCTCTAGTTCGAGATCGTCTAATAGGCTATTGATTTTTTCATCTGCCTCTTTATTTTTCTCCTCTAGAAGAAAGTTTCTCTTTTGGGATTCCTTTAAATCTGTCTGCAGCTGGGATGTTAGATTCTCAGACTGAATAAGTTTGCTTTCGGCGGTCTTTCTCAATTCAATCTCTTTATAATAAAAAAACAGAAGAATTCCGATAAGACAGAAAGAGAGGATAAAAAGAATGACAACAAAAATTGTTAAAGTTTTACCACGTCTATTCATAAACCCTTAAACCAATATGGCGTTTGCTTTTTTGTATTTGAAAATTTATATGAATATTATTATATGGAAAAAGTTCCTTTAGTAAAGTTTTTCTTTTACATTCAATTGATACTCTATTGCAGTAGGTAATCCTTAAGCCGATTCTAGTAAAAAGTCAAAAAGTAAAAAGTCAAAAAAGTT
>CAYJUK010000004.1:0-25747 GCA_964373335.1 uncultured Planctomycetales bacterium
TGATGAAAAACTGACCCGTCCCTGGAACCAGAGTAACTCTTGCGACCGAGGTTTGGCGACGACCTGTTGCTCCATATTTCACTGCTTCCATCATTACTGAGACTCCTTCAATAATATTTATTAAAATTCCGTTTTGTATTATTTAACCTTAAAAGAAATTGGGCTTTGGGCTATATGGGGATGTTGATCTCCAGCATAGATCCGGAGATTTTTTCTAATTTTAAAACCTAGCGGACCCCGGGAAATCATTCGGTTAACGGCTAATCTGAGAACTTGCGCCGGAGATTTTTCTAGCATTGTCTCTAAACTGACTCGTTTTTGACCGGAAGGATAACCCGAATATCTCTGATATTCCTTATCTTGCAGCTTTTTGCCGGTGACTTTGATCTTTTCGGCATTAATAACGATAACCATATCTCCACAATCGATATGGGGAGTAAACATCGGTTTGTGTTTGCCGCGTAAAATGACAGCGATCTGGGTTGCCAAACGACCAAGTATTCTATCCTTGGCATCGATCAGATACCATTTCTTTTCAAGGGATTGCGGTTTAGCAAAAAAGGTTGACTTATTCATAGGCTGACAATAATAACATTTATCTTTTAATTGTCAATTTAAATATATGACCTTTAATAGACAAAGCCCTTGAGCAGGAGCCGTTTCGGCAGCCAATGAACGATCCTTGGCTTGGAGTATTTCTTTAAGTCTTCCAGGTAGGATTTTTCCGGTTCCTACTTCTAGGAGGGTTCCGACAATATTCCGGACCATCTTATAAAGAAAACCATTGGCTTCGATATCAATAGTGATCAATGCCCCCTTTTTTTTAATCTCCAATCTTGAGATGAATCTGGTTGTATCTTTTTTCCCCTTAAGGGAGAGTTGATGACGTTGCGCGTGATCAGCAGCCATGAAAGAACGAAAGTCATGTTCACCCAGCAAACATTGGGCCTCTTTTTGCATTAATGGAAGGTGAAGTGGATAAGGATGATGATAAATCAATGGACGTTCTAAGATTGGTCTGACTTTTTTGGTATAAAGAGAATAGCGATAAATCTTAGAATGGGCAGAAAATTGAGCGTGAAATTGGGCACTGACAGATTCAACTTTTATGATCACAATATCATCTGTTAAGAGAGTATTTAAGGCTTTTTGGATTTGAAGCGGACTCATGCGGGAAGAAGTCTGAAAATTTGCTACCTGGCCGAGGGCGTGAGTCCCACGATCGGTCCGGCCAGATCCGATGAGTTTCGTTTTTTTCTTGAATATTTTCTTAAGGGCTTTTTCGATCTCACCCTGGACTGTTCTTTGGCGGGGTTTTTGGATTTGCCAACCCAGAAAACCAGTCCCATTGTAGGCGATGGTTATCTTGATATTACGCATTTTTGATTAAATATTCAGCGATCTGAACCGCGTTCGTGGCCGCTCCTTTTCGCAGATTATCCGAAACAATCCAAAGATTTAATCCATTTTCAAGAGAGGAATCTTCTCGGATGCGGCCAACAAAAGTCTCATCCTTTCCAGCCGCCATAATAGGCATGGGATACTGGTGTAAGGGAAGATCATCAATCACTTTCACTCCCGGAGCATCTTTTAATAATTCCATGGCCTTGAGACGAGTGATTTTTTTCTCGGTTTCGATATTGACCGATTCGCAGTGGCCACGGAAAACCGGAACCCGCACACAGGTTGCTGTCACCCGAATAGAATTATCCCCCATGATTTTTTGGGTCTCCTGAACCATCTTCATCTCTTCTTTGGTATAAAGATTTTCAAGGGGGACATCAATTTGAGGGATCAGGTTAAAGGCGATCGGGTGCTGAAATTTTTTGGGTTTATAACTAGTGTCTTGGGTTTGATTTCTTAGCTCCACTAGTCCTTCTGATCCTGCCCCAGAGACCGATTGATAAGTTGACACCACAATCCGTTTAATTTTGGAATAATCGTGAAGTGGTTTGAGAGCCACGACCATCTGGATGGTGGCACAATTGGGATTGGCAATGATCCCCTTGTGTTTTTTAATATCATGGGCATTCACTTCGGGGACAACGAGAGGGACATCAGGATCCATACGGAATTGACTCGTATTATCGATAACAACAACATCTGCCTTCACTGCCGAGGGAACATAAACCTTGCTGACGGCAGCACCCGGTGAAAATAAGCCAATATGAATCCCTTGAAAGGCATTGTGGTCCAATTTGACAGCTCGAACGCTTCTTCCCTGAAAATGATAAGGAGGGCAATCCTCGGGATGAGTTGACATAGGACGCAATTCATTAATAGGGAAATGACGCTCCTGAAGCACAGTTAACATCTCTTGTCCAACGGCACTGCGGATCCCTACAATGGCGACATTATATTTTTTCATCTAGGTACCTTAACCTTGAATTGGGAAATTAGAGTGAATTTGCTATCATATCTCCTACTTCTGAGGTTGTATATCCCATTTTTCCTGCTAACATTGATTTCATCTTTTTAATATTTTTTTTAATAGCGTTTTCTATACTTTGGGCAGCCTCTTTTTCTCCCCAGTGATTAAGCATTAACACGGCAGTGGCAATGGCTGCAATTGGATTGACGATATTTTGACCAGCAAATTGAGGGGCAGTCCCATGAACGGGTTCAAAGAGACTCACTCCCTGAGGATTGATATTGGCGCTGGGAGCCAGTCCCATCCCCCCTTGGGTTACGGCTGCAAGATCCGTAATAATATCACCAAACATATTTCCCGTCACGATCACGTCAAAACGTTCTGGATTTTCAAGCATAAAGATACACATGGCATCAACATGCACATAATCAATCTTAATCTCCGGGAAATCCTTGGCCACCTCGTGGAATGTGCGATCCCACAGATCATAGACATACGTTAAGACATTGGTTTTTCCACACAGAGTGCATTTTCCAGTAAAGCCATTTTTTTTGTCTTCATTGGATAAACCTCGCCAAGAAGAGTTTTTATGTCGTACACGACAATAATGGAAGGCAAACCGCAGACAACGCTCCACTTGTTTACGAGTATAAATCATGGACTGAACGGCAATCTCATCCGGAGTCCCCTTATTTTTAAACTCTCCCACGCCGGTATAGACATCTCCCGTGTTTTCACGGATAACAATATAATCGATATCTTCGGGAGTTTTATTCTTTAAACAGGTTTCCACGCCTTCATATAATTTGACTGGCCGAAGATTAATATAAAGATCCAGGTCAAAGCGAAGCTTTAATAATATCCCGCGTTCCAATATGCCGGGTTTAACGGCCGGATGACCGATGGCTCCTAAGTAAACAGCCTGGAAATTTTTTACTTCTTCAATAAAAGATTCGGGAAGGGTTTCTCCGGTTTTTAAGTAGTTCTCTGCACCGAAATTAAAGATCTGCTTTTCCAGTTTGAATTGGAATCTTTTTGCACCTGCATCCAGAACTTTAAGACCTTCTCGGATGACTTCCGGCCCGATACCGTCTCCGGGAATAACAGCAATTTTATAGGTTTTCATATGATTTAAATACGTTTCTTTAAAATTATCAAAATTTTTATTTTACCCTAAAGGACTCAAATTCGTTAAAAGGTTATTGCCCTGAGGCGAATATCTTGAAACAGGGGTGTAATTAAGGATGGTATCGTTTGACAATAATGCTAGCGTTATGTCCGCCAAATCCGAGGGAATTAGACATGACAGCATGGACTGGAATCTTTCTGGCTTGATTTGGGACATAATCCAAGTCACATTCAGGATCAGGGGTTTCGTAATTGATTGTCGGGGGTATCATATTATCTCTCATTGCCAGAATGCAGACAGCAAATTCAACACCACCGGCGGCACCTAGCAAGTGACCGGTCATTGATTTTGTTGAGCTTACCGGGACCTTAGGGGCATAATGATTAAAGACTAACTTAATGGCCAGGGATTCCACCTTGTCATTGAGATTTGTTGAGGTTCCATGGGCATTAATATAAGAGATCTGTTCCGGTGAAAGGCAGGCGTCTTTTAATGCTAATTCCATGGCCTTTGCCGCCCCTCTCCCGGTCTCATCAGGGGCAGTTACGTGGTAGGCATCCGATGTCCTTCCATAACCTACAAGCTCACACAGAATTTTTGCTCCTCGGACTTTGGCATGCTCCAGGGATTCTAAGATCGCCACTCCGGCTCCTTCGGCCATAATAAATCCATCGCGATGCAGATCAAAGGGTCTCGAGGCTTTTTCTGGTTCATTATTTCTTTTAGAAAGTGCTTTAAGGGCGCAGAATCCACCAACCCCTAAGATGGTGGTAGCACTTTCCGTTCCTCCAGCGATCATAACATCCGCTTCCCCATATTGAATAAAGCGAAAGGCATCACCGATGGCATTAGTAGCTGTAGCACAAGCGGTCGCAACACAAGTGGTGATTCCCTTGGCACCGGTTTCTATAGACACTTGTCCGGACGCTTCGTTGATAATAATTTGGGGGATGAAAAAAGGAGATATTTTCGATGGACCTTTTTGTTGAAATTTTAGAAATTCAGTCTCAATCGTTTCAATGCTGCCGATCCCAGAACCGATTAATACTCCGGCCCTTTCCGAATTAATATTTTTGATGTTAAGATTTGCATCTTTGAGCGCTTCCCGGGTGGCCACTACCGCAAATTGCACAAAACGGGAAAGGTGCCTGGCTTCTTTTGTGGAAAAATGATCCAAAGGTTTGTAATCAATGACATTCCCGCTGATCCGGCAATCAAACTGGCTGGCATCGAAATGAGTAATCGGCCGGATGCCGCTTTTCCCATTGAGGAGGGACTGCCAGAATTTTTCCACTCCGGTTCCAACAGGAGAGATGATCCCTAAACCCGTTACGACCACTCGATGTTTGTTGTTAATCATGATCTTCTCTATATAGACGATTGCCCCGAGGACATCGGGGCAAATCAATTTTTATATTCTACAGAGAGTTAGTTGGGGAATCTTCTGTAAGTTATTCTTTGCTCTTCGCAGTCTTAGAATCAATATAGCTGATGGCATCTCCCACAGTCGTCATTTTTTCCGCGTCTTCGTCAGGAATCTCAATGTTGAATTCTTCCTCAAGGGCCATGATGAGTTCGACCGTATCCAAGGAGTCGGCCCCCAGATCATCAATGAAGGATGCCTGTGGGGTTACTTCTTCTGGTTTCACACCTAATTGCTCTGCAATGATTGCCTTGATTTTTTCTTCAACTGATGACATAAAAAAGCCTCCTTTAAGTCCTTAAATCTATAAAGATTATATGGCTAGTCCTCCATCAATGATGATGGTTTGTCCGGTGATATAATCGGCTTCCTTTGAAGCGAGAAATAAGCAAACTCCCGCTACATTTTGAGGAGTACCCAATTTCCCCAGGGGAATTTTTTTCAGAATTTCTTCGCGGGTTTGAACTTTTAATTGTGATGTCATATCTGTTTCGATGTATCCGGGAGCTATGGAATTGACGGTGATATTACGGCTAGCTAATTCTCTGGCAATCGATTTAGTAAATCCAATAATGCCGGCTTTGCTGGCTGCATAATTAGCTTGACCGATATTTCCGGTGATGCCAATGATCGAAGTAATGTTGATGACTTTTCCTTTTTTGACCTTTAGCATCACCTTGGAGATGATCTTTGTACAATTAAAAACTCCTCGGAGGTTGACAGATATGACATCATCCCAGTCAGATTCCGTCATTCGGAGGAGTAAATTATCTTTGGTAATGCCAGCGTTGTTAACTAATATATCAATCCTCTTATATTTGTCAAGAATTTTGTTCACAGTTTCTTGCACATTTTGCTGGTTGGTGACGTCGCAGATAAATCCATCTGCGAGGAATTCGGATTGATGGAATTCATCAATGGTCGCTTGAATGGCATTGGAATTGCGTCCGATAATGATAACAAAGGCTCTTTCCTGTGCGAAAGCCCTGGCTATCTCTTTTCCTATCCCCCGTGTCGATCCGGTGATCATGACTATATCATTATTGAACATTTTGTTCCTAGGTCATAACCCGCTAAGAATTTTAGGGGACAAATCATCAAAAGAAAGGATTTTGATGACGTCATGATAACAGTCTTTCAATGATTTGCAAGAATAAAATCATTGATTTCGGAAATCATTGATTTTTGATGTTTTAATGAGTATTCTTCCCCCCAAATGTAAATGGGGCAATAATTCCAAGACCGATTGTCTCAAGAAATCCCGTTCATTGAGATCGGGATCAATTATTTTGTCATCCCAAACGATAATGTCTAAGTCTATGGTCCTGGGACTATGGGGATCCGGGGAACTTTTGCGCCCTAATAGAAGTTCAATGTTTTTTAAGGAATCTTTTAATGAATTCATAGCCAAATTTGTTTTTAAGAGAACGGCTCCATTGATGTAATCATTTTGATCAGTCTTTCGGACAGGTTTGGTATAAATGAAGCGGGACTCCGCGATAATTTCAAAACGTTCATTTAGTATTTTTAATACCTGAGGGATATTTTTTTCTGGTTCGATATTTGAACCTACTCCAATAACACCTAATGTCATCAATTTTTTTTCCCTTTCAGTTCAACAGAGACACTTTTTGAAAATCTTAGGGCTCTGGGTTTATCGATTCGGACAGCCGCTTCCCTGATCCGCGCATCCTCCATAATAATTTTTAAGACTCGGTGGGTTAACTTCTCTAATAGATAATCCTGGGATGCCCTGACGCACTGAATGATTTTTTTTGTAATTGTCTTATAATCCATCGCATCTTTCAGCTGATCAGTTTGGATCGCCCTTTGGGCATCATATAGGAAGAGACCATTAATAATAACCGTTTGCCTCATTTTTCTCTCCCAGGCATTTGTTCCAATAATCGTTGAGACTTTTAGGTCCGTGATTCTTATCGTGGCGGTGTTGCTCATAAATCAATTCCTCGTTGGAAGTCTTTATATTAGATTTTCTCCACCATCAATAAAAAGTATTTGTCCGGTCACAAAAGGATTCTGGAGAAGAAATTCGACAGCTTGTTCAATAAAATAGGGATTGCCTTTCGTTTTAAGGGGGATCTTATTGGCTAAACGATGAAGATAGTTGTCCTTTTTATTTTTGGGAGGCAGGATTAACCCGGGCGCTATCCCATTGACCCGAATGTGTGGCGCCAAAGCCACGGCAGAAAGCTTCGTGAGCTCTGCCAAGGCCTTTTTGGAAATCAGATAAGCCATATGCGACGTTTGATTTTGAACAATATGGGTATCAAGGATGTTGATAATTTGGCCCTGGGAACAAGCGGTGGCAAATTGAGCGGTTAGAATGTAGGGAGCTTTTAAATTAATATCGATATGCCGATCGAAAAGATCCCAATTTTTATCGGGAAAGGAAGATTTCTTAAAAATTGCGGCATTATTAATGAGGAGATTCAAATCGGGAAAGTTTTTAAGGACACGAGAAATTAAGGATTGTGCCGCTTGGGATTGGGAAAGGTCGCAAGGAAAGAGACCCGCCTCGCCACCCAGTCTTTTAATCTTTTGAACTGTCTTCTGGGCTTCTTTGTCTGATTGATGATAATGGAGAGCGATTTTGTAACCGAGGCGGGATAGTTGAACAGCTATCCGTTGACCGATCCGTTGAGCGGCTCCGGTGATTAAAGCGGTTCCTTGAGTGGATATTCTCAAAGACATATTCCCAATTAAGAGTGGATTAAACTTAAAAATTCTGAACGGGTGGAGATCTCTTTGCGAAAGGCTCCCAGCATACAGGATGTTTTCATAATCGAATTCTGCTTTTCAACTCCCCGCATCATTATGCACAAATGTTTCGCCTCAATCACGACTCCCACCCCTCTGGCTCCGGTACATTTCAGGATTGTTTCGGCAATTTGTTTGGTCAGATTCTCTTGAACTTGCAGCCGTCTGGCAAAGACATCAACGATCCGAGCGATTTTGGAAAGTCCAATGATCCTGCCTTTGGGCAGATACCCCACATGACATCTGCCAAAGAAAGGAAGTAAATGATGTTCGCAGAGGGAATAGAGTTCTATATCTTTAACAATGATCATTTCATCATTGTCCGATTCAAAGATCGCCCCATTGACAATCTGATCAATATTCTCTTGGTAGCCTTTGGTCAGATAACGGAATGCCTGAGCCGCTCGGCGCGGAGTCGCCTTTAAGCCCTCCCGTTCAATGTCCTCGCCGACTTGTTCCAGTAAAGATTTGAAGAATTTTTCCATCAATTTTTAAAGATATTATTTTGGTAATCAATTTGGACTGCGGCATATTATCATAGCCGCAAAATGATGTCAAACGCCACCTACGATCGGCCTTCGAATACAGAAATTTTATGTTTCCCTAAGGGTAAGGGAGATGGGTTTTAATTAATGGAGGTATTTATTAAAAAGGAGGCTTCTGGATTAGCGACAGGTTGATTTTTATCTGTGGCGCCCAGAATTAGCGGAAGGTTGGTTACGGGGATGATATTAAAAATGACCGGGGTAAAACCATTGATTTGGATGTGCTCCAGGGTCCGTGGATCCAGATTATCTTTAAGGAATTCTTCAGGGAAGGCATCTCCTTTTCCCTCATGACCTTGGATTTCCAGATCAAAAAGCTCCGGATTAAGATTAATACCTCCGGGAACCTTGTTCTCTTTGCCCAGCATCAAGTTGTCCTTTTCTTTTACGGGAGGACTATCTTCTTTGGGTGATGGTAATTTCTCAAAGGCTTCCTTTGTCCTTTCATATAATTGCTGAGAATTTAAAATCTCTCCTGAAATTTTGTTAAAGGCCTCCTCTTGGCCATCCACTTTAAATCGCTTGCGCAAATCTTCCAGCGTCTCTGCGGGGTTCACCAAGGAATTGGCTAATTGAGTTAGAAATAAAATGACATTCTCAGAATCCGCGGCTTTAAATGGAGTATCCCTCAACTTAATCTCAAGTGTTTTCCTGTTAGGATGTACAGCCAATAACCTATTTATCTGTTTTGTTAATGGTTCGGTTTGAACATGTAATATTCTCAGATCCTTGAGCTTCGGCAAAGAATTTAGTCCTTCAATCAGATAATCTGTCATATTAAAATAAGACGGCAGATAAAGTCCGGTTAAATCCGGGATGGATTTAAGTAACTCAACCAAATCTTGTTCTTTAATATTCGCCGTTTTCTTCAAATCCAATATAAAATGCGTGGGGGTCTCATACTCAACAGTAAATTGAGAACTAACACCCATCTCGCCCGACGTGCCATGAGCCTCCAGAAAGTCCCAGGCTTTGACTCTCTGCTCATTGAAACCGAGTTTACCTGTCTCAACTTTATATTCGGGAGGAACATCATTGTAAGTTATCGTCATATCAGCAAATATTATTTCGAGCCCCTCACGATTAGGATGTTTCTGAAAAAATAAATAGGCTCTTCGGAGAAGTTCACTATCCAACGCGGCTTTTACGGGGATTTCAAGTCTCTCCAAGTGACGGAGTTCTGTTATTGATTCAAAAGCTGGTCCGGACAAATCCAATATAACTTTAGGACTTTTCAATTTATTGAGAAGAGTCAGTTGACGGAGTTCCGTCATATTGATCGAAATCACGCCAGAAGACAAATCAAGGGAAAGATACTCTCTAGGCCGTTCACCGCTCCCCAGATATCCCACCTTTATCGTTGATAATTTACTCAGCGGCAAGTTGTATCCCATCAATATCCCTATCGCGATGTTCATTTGCTTTACGTAATTGATCTGATGCTCTTCAGCGCTTATGAAAACTTCCTCATCCTCTAGCAGATCCTTTTGCGTAATCCCAGCCATGTTGTCATCCCGCGTGATGGATTTCCCCTTAGAAGTTCGGATGATCAGCTTTTTATTAGGATGCCGCTTCAGCAATTCCACAATCTGTTCTTGAAAAGAACGGGATTCAGTTAAGATAAATGAAGAAACTCCGACAAGGTTGATTCTCTTTAAATTGGTTAACTTTACCAATGGTTCTAAAATATTTATGTTAGCTATATTCGCTGAATCAAGATCCACCTCATTCAAATAAGTGATCTCACTTAAGTCGGGTAAGGGATCTTCCAAGTCCGCGTTGCTCAAATTCCAATAGAGCCTACCAGGGGAACTATTGGAAACTTCCACATCTCCCGCTGGTTTACCGGCTGAAGTTAAAATTTCCCTGGCCTTAGCCAATTGCTCTTGAAGGATTAACTGAGTGAAATCTTCTACTTTCAAAATCGTATCATCATCCATTTGTACCTGAAGCTCCGAATCGGGGTAAATCTCTTTAATTGTTTTAAGGTCGGAGAACGAAAATTCTTTTCTATCAGTTCCTTTTAAATTCAGCCATTTCAGATTGGGAAATTCCCAGATATTCGTTAAATCAATCTGACCTTTAACCCCACCTAGATTGAGGTGGGTTAGGTCCTTTAAAGGAGTCAGCAAGGACATGTAAATTGCTTTGCCAAAGGATTCAAAATCGATCATGATTTGATTCTTTTCATAATCCACCATCAGATGACCTGCTTCGGGGATACTGGAGGTTTCAAACAGAAATCTGGCATAGGTCACTTGTTCAGCAAAGCTTAACGGCCGAGGGTGAAATTTTTCCGGCACATTTCCCCAGAAAAATCTATCACCCTGAGCATTAATGACATTAAGATAACCGGTTGGATGGTTCCGATAGAGTTCATAAATTTGTTCTTGGGTAACCTCAGTGCCAGTCAAGTTGAGCTGACTCAAAAGCGGCAGGCCAAATAACGGGGAGATATCGCTGACCCTCGTCCCCTCAATATCCAATTTATTAAGATTCCAGACCCCCTTAAGAAAACCAAGTTCAACCAATCTCCCCTCTTTTGCTAAGCTTAAATTAATGATATTGTCTTGGATTGTTTCACCTAGAACCCCATGGCGGGCAACCTGAAACATAGACGTTTGCAGCTCATTTAAGGCTTTCTCAATCTTTTTAAGTTGTTCTTCGAAGCTAAGGATCGGTTCTTCTCCAAGTTTTTGCCTTTGTTCTTCTTGGGAAAGTTCTTTTTCTTTCAGGGAGGAAGCGATGGACAACCTATTTTGCAATGCGGCCTTAAAGGCTCCGTAGGCATAAATGGCCTCCACCTGGTTTTGCAATAATAATAAATTGGTCAGTTCATAATCACTGTTCGATTTTCTGGATTCTAAATCTTTTAGAATCTCTTTAGGGGTAGGACGGTCTTGCCTTTTGGGATAAATGGCCATAAGATCTCCCAGGGTGGAAATCCCCTCAACATATCTATCTAAGCTAGGATATACCGTTACCTTAAATCCCTGTTCGAAAAGGAAATGAAATAATTCCTGCAGTAAGGGGCTCCATTGAGAATGGGGCAAATCTCCATAAAGGACGATCTCCTTTTGCTGTTTTTCTAGACTTCCACCCGAACTGACAAAGGCGGTGGTGGGGTCTCCCGTGACGAATCTTTCGACATCCAAACTCCCTTTATGGCCGTAGATTTTCTCGGGGTTCAGCTTATAGCGGATAAAAAAATCAATCGCCTGTTGAAGCTCACCCTGCGTGTTTTCCGTAATTTTTTTCATCATGGCATCTCGCTTCATTGTTTCTCTGGCTCGCAATAAAACCTCTGCCGGTTTAACTTTAGCCGGTGATAAAGGAACCGGGTTATGCTTTTCCGATCTTTCCTGGCTGTGGACCATGCCATAACGTTTTTTGATCGGCTCCTGGGAAGATTCTCCTCCCCTCAAGAGGCTACCCGCTCCGGGACTTACGGCTAATGCTCCCATGCCGGTCAAAATCCTTCTGATCAGCGATCTCAATTTTGTCATCTTTAATAATAAATTTTCCCGGAACGATAGTTTTTCTCCCGCTTTGATTTTTTCAAGGAGACTATCAACATTGGATTTCATCGAATCATTCAATAAATCAAAGGGATGAAAACTCCCTTCAGGTGCTGCTCCCTCGGTTTGTGACTTCATGAAATTCTTAGCATCGGTAACCATGATCTTGATCTCTTCGACCCATTGGTTGATCTGCGGATCGTTTAGTTGTTTGATCTTGTGGACCAGAGAAAACGGCAGTTTGACTTCCGTGAGCTGAGCCATGATTTCATCCAGCCGATCATCGGAAATTCCATAAGGGGAATAGATGTCTTTCACCATCAGGCTTAATTCTTTCAGCACATCGGTCTTGGTCATTTTAAGAAGCGTCTCCCGCTTTTCCGCCAGCGCCTGCTTTTTTCGGGCAATGTCCTCAGTTGAAGGAACCGAGGCCTTGCCCTTCTGACGGCCGGCGGCCTGTCCCCCGGTGGGTTTCCAATTCCCCTGATGCAATTTCTTTTTTGCCTCGTTCAGTTCAAGTTCTTGTTCGGTCTCACTGAGGTCAGGGATATCCTTTGATTCATCCGGGATAATTAAATAATCCTCGAGAATGGTTTTCATGAATTCCATAGCTCGATATTGTTGAAAGGCAATTTCTTCTTCATCCAAAGTGGTGGGAATAGATTGATGAATCTGAACCGCGGTATCCAGATGTTTCAAGGCTAACCGCAGAGGATTGACCGCAAATAAATCCTCAATGACTTCCGCAATGGCCTCTAGGTGTCCTCTATCTACCAATCCCTTGGCATAGATCAGCAAAGTATACTGAAACATGCCGCGCAGGGTTAAGCGATCCTTTTCACGGACAGTCCATTGATAAAGACTGTCCACATCCAATTGGGTGACAATCTGGGCAAATTCCTCTTCATTATCCCTGGGAAGGCCTAATGTTGAATAAGGGAACTGCTGATGAAAGGCGGCCTCGTGCCTTAAGTCCTCCAGGTCTTGAAAAAGCGGATTTGCCGCGATGGCGGATGTCCGGGTGAAAAGTCCGTGGCTGGCCTCATGAAATAAGGTATTGATCCATTCTTCACTATTAAAGGCCCTGGCGCGCATCGTAACGGAAAATTTTCCGGTGGCAGGATTCAGGGAGGCATATCCCCCTGCCTGCTCACGGTCAGAGGGATCTAGATTTATCGTTATCGCCCCAAAGGAAGAAGGAACGATATGGCCGGCGATCTTTTCCATGACCTGGGTCATGTCCACGGACGGCTCTTGATATTGCAGAAGTTCCTCTTCCCGCGGTAAAGATGCGCCTTTAAGTATCTTCTCTAAATAAACCGGTCCATAAATCCGCTGAATATTCTCTTCAACGGAACTTGGCTGCTGCAGCAGTTTTTGATCCGGCGGTAACTTATCCGGAAACGTCTTAATACTGCTTATTAATAAAGATAAGAACTCCCGGAAGGTGGGACGATGCTGGGGATTCTTGATTTGATTCTTGATCCATAGATGAGCCTTCAGCACCTTGCGCACCTCCTTTTCTTCCAGCCCCTGCCAGAGAGGATAACGTTTTAAATGTTCCCGGGCGATGTCCAGCAAATCCTTATCATCGTAATCCTGAATGCGCTGATAGATCACGCGATTCAAAAGGGCCGTGGAAAGTTTTTCCCTCCCGCTGAAATCAACCGAATTCATGGTGGCAAATAAGGCAAAGCCTTCGTGAGCCTGACCGGTTAAGACGTCATTCAGCTTCCCTTCCAA
Organism: uncultured Planctomycetales bacterium; assembly: GCA_964373335.1. Lineage (GTDB taxonomy): Bacteria > Omnitrophota > Gorgyraeia > Zapsychrales > CAYJUK01 > CAYJUK01. The sequence continues at coordinate 13,508 of CAYJUK010000004.1, forward strand.
GAACGCGGATGGTAAGAGATTCATTTCACTGATGATGACGATTGATCCTTCCTTTTGGGCCTTGCGGATCGTTGCCACCATGAGATCAAAGTCCATCGAGGCGTTGATGCGGTAATATCTTTGATTGGCTGGAGTGCCTGCCTCGGCTGTCTGCGCGTTTTGATAACCAGCTAGATTGAGGGTTTTTATCAGCACAGCATCCTTCCCCCGTCCGGAAGGGCCCTCAGTAATAATTCCGCGTTTTCCTTGCAGAAGACTCTTCCCCTGTAATCGGGCCTGACGCATAACCAGAAAGTCATTGATCGAATCCACCATCGCGGCGGTTGAATCGGCTAAATAGATATCACCAGAGGCGTACTGGGAAGAGCTCTCTTTCTTGAGCTGGAAAATTTTTTCTTTTTCGATTTCATGGAGCACGACCCCAAATTTATTGGTGATGATGTATTGAAGGGCGAGCTGCTCCTCGGGAGAAGAATATCCTTTATAAATATTCCAGGCGATTTGGACCACATCTTCTTTCTTCCACTGGGTCTCTAACATGACATTGACCCTGGCGGAGAGTTCCTGAATGTCACGCAAAGAGAATCCAAAATCTCCATTCATCTTCTCAAAGGTCATGTGCAATTGCCGGATCAAGTCAATCAATTGATTCCGGTCGGCCTTATGACTGGCAATATAATCCTTAAGACGATCCTTAATAAACTCCGTATCAAAGGGGGGGAAATAAACGGTCATGACAAATTCTTCTATGAGCTGCTGGATCTGCCGCCCGGCCAGGGTATCCTGGTTACCGGTAAAGATGACTTTGTGACGGGAGGTGAGGTTATACTTCTTTCCGTTAATCCAGACAAAAGGGTCCTGGGAAAAAAGTCCTCTTAAGAAATTCCAGAAAGCCGGCTTAGTGAGATTCGCCTCATCCACAATGAGGATCCCTCCTTGAGGACTCTTGGCCCATTGAGCAATCCGTTCTTCTCGAATCTGGGTTTGCTGATTATTGTAAAGCCGTCGGCTCACCACGTCCGTTTCTTGGGTATCAACGCCAACGGTCAAGGGTCCAAAGATTTCACCGTTGCGGTAGCCCAGTTCCCGCGCGATGTCCTCCGTGATGAAACTTTTTCCCGTTCCCGGCGGGCCTTTGAGCATCACGGCATTGGATATCTTCAAGATGCGGATCACCTTCTCTTTCCGTTCCTGCCAGGTCTGCTCACCGGCAGTTGTCTGCTCATCAACATCCGGGGCAGTGGAAACGTCTTGATTTTTAAGGTTAAATCGCTGCCGATAAAAATTTTCCCTTTCAGCATTTTCCTTAAAGATTTGCTGTTTAACCAAGGCCTGTTGAATGTGCGAGAACAATTTCGTTTTTTGAGGTTTATCAAAAGACGTGCCCGGATTAACTTTTTTCAAAACATCCAGGCTTAAGGTGTCAGCAAATTCCCAGAAATGTTTATCCCAACTCAGAGATGAGATTGTTTTGTTTAAAACATGATTTAACTTCCGGCCATGAACAGTCTGCGGTCTTAACCCCGGTTGATCAAGATTAAGGGTTAATCGTACCATGACCCGCATAAAGGCCGTTACCTCCGGATCCTGAAGATAGTGCGAGATAAAGATCCGCTCAAAGGCCTCTAGCCAGTTGTCGAAGCCATAAAGCAGTCTTAGCCGGGCCAGGTTAAATTGCACTGGAGTTGGATACAATCCGGGTCGCTGCGGCGCGGGGATGGTCTCGAAGATCTGGCGCAGTCGTAGAATCTTATTGAAATCATCCGGATTAAATATTTCTTTAAACTCTTGCTGAAGGATCTCCGCCAGGGCATTGTCATCAGCGGGGAGAACGACATGGTTCTGAGCCCGCGGAGAGATTCCTTTGGGGGGATGAGCGGTTAAATAAAGCCGGCCCGGTAAATCATTCAAAGAGATTCTCTCTCCATTAACCAATAAATAAGGAACTTCCTGTAACGTGGTTTCCAGTTCGCGCCAAAGAGATTCGTTGGCGTGAATTCCTTCCAACACAACCGTCTTACCCTCTTTAAGAGCATCAAGCACATCTTTAAGTTGGGCCTTAAAAATTTGTTTCTTCCCTTCCGTGGATTTTTCTATCTCAATGGAAGAGGTTAACTGATCGAGATTTGTTTCTCCGGTGATCGGATAGATCAGAAGATCCTCTTGAGGGTGAAGTGTTCTCAACTGGGCCCGGATGAAACTTAGGTCGTCACCTTCGATGAAAACGACCTTTTGTCCTTTGGTTTGGGTTAAAGTTTGGGTTTGTCTCGGCCGGTCGGATTTTTTTAAGGCTTCTGATCGGAGGGAACTGTACTCCGATGGGATAAAAACACCCGGCAGAACTTGAACTTCGACTTCCTGATCACTATGCATGATCTGGTGCCAGATCCAATTGGCCAGTTGATCGGTGACGCGAAGACGCAGTTTTTGATGAGAGAGTAAACCTGGTTTCTGCGTCAGTTTCCCATCTTGGGTGATATGGGTGAAGGCGAATAATTGATCCTGATTTTCACGGTTGATGACCCAGACATCTCCTTCTTGGTTGGATTCTTCAGAAAGGATGATCTTCTTATTCTTAATATCTTTTTTAAAATCCACATCCATTCTATAGATCTTAAAGTCATCGGGAATACGTAATGTCTTTCCGTTAGATTCAATCTCTCTTTTCATCAGGACTCCTCGAAGGAAATCAGTGAATTTAGGATCATTCCAATTGCCTCCCCGGATTAGAAGGGGCTTATTTTCCAGAATCGCTTTAATCAGCGCTCCCGGGATGACCTTGATTTTCCCTTTCTCATCCAGAAGATAACGGCCCACCAAAGTCTCGCGGACCAGCGGGGATTCAAAGAGATCCACGGTTATTCCAGAGAATCCCCCGTCCGGCGGACCGCGGATAGTCCCCAGAGGATCATTGAAGGTGGATTGGATCGAGGTGATTTCACTAAACCGGGAATAAAAGGAGGCCGGAAAATCTCCGACCTTCTTCTCTGACATGACGCCCAGGATGCGGACATCCTTTGAAACTGTATATGATTGAAAATAAGGATTGGGATCAAAAAGGGAGTTAAATCCTTCCACCAATTTGGGGTCGGAATCGGTATAATCGAACAGCAGGATGCCGCCGTTTTGAATGATTTGAACCAACTTCCCTTCTCTAGGCTGAGGATCTCCATTGTTGTCAATTTGAACTATTGTCAACAGACGGTCAAGATCGGTTTGATCTCTCACGGTCACTCGCAGAAAAGGGGTTCCTTTCGCTTTGGCCAATGTGATGAGCTCGCTGTCCAGGAAATCCACTTGATCGGTGAAGATGAGACTGCGGGGGTGACGGACCGCTTCGTGAATGCGGCCAATGGTTTCGTTGATCTGCGAAGATTCAGTTTCTGAGTCACGCTTAGGAGTCTCACCCAGCATCAATTCGTCAGCAACATGTAAGCGAACAGATCCCTGATAAATCGAGTCAGTATTCTTAACTTGACCGAGGTCATAGGTAATCTTAAGATCGGAAATATCAAACTTCCCACGGATCCCACCGGAAAAGTATTTACGAGGAACGGTCTCTTCCATCAGCGGATCGAATTCTTCGCGGATATAGTTATAAACTCCCTTCTGAAAGGCCTCGAGGTATTGATCGTAGATTTTTTGTTTGACGGCTGTGTCTTCAAGATCGATTCCCCGAATTTTATTTTGATCCACATAGACTTTCCCTAACAGGCTCTCTTTCAGTGACTTCTTAAACCAGGTCGCGAGGATCAAGGAATGGAAGATCTGCCGCAGGCGGGCGAAATTTTTTCCTTCATTGACTTCTTTCTCAATCTCAGGGAGGATCACCTCACGTAAAACGGAAGCAGAGACTTCATTGAGTTTTTCGATTTCCTTTTTATCTAATTGATCTGTACCGAGCTTTTGATCATCCAGATGATGGGTTAAGGAAAGATAATCTTCTTCCAGCATGACTTTAAGATGGGATTGAACTACAAAGGCGGTATTTTCATTTTCATAAATGACGGCTTTAGTAGGGACAATCCAGACCTTGTTAAATGTATTCAGAGGGATGTCCGAATGGCCAAATATTTTTACGGATTTGTCATAGACTTTTTTCCAGAAAGACCGCCCTAATTCCTCTTCGGGATAGACTAAAGAGGCCGTAAGCTGTTTGAGAATGTAATCCTGCGCTAAAAGATCCCTGCCCATGTCCGTCCGGCTTAAGGCTTCAGGGATAATCCTCTGTTGTTCATAGGGTGAGAGATTCACCCACAAATCATCCTCAGGGGTGGTGAGAGAGGCTAAGAAATATTTGACGAGTGTCTGGGATGCTTCCTTAAGGCCTTGGGCATTGAGCTGAATGTCTCCGCTGTCAATAAAAAAGTCAAACTGAAGAGGGTTGTTGGGATAAAGTTTAATGCCTTTGAGAAGCGGCGGGATAAATCCTTCACTTAAGGCCACCATAGTTCCCGGTGCGGGTAATGGAGTCAGTGTTTGGGCGTAGCCAGGCGATACGACACTAAAAAAGACAGAATTCGTCGCAAAGTTAAAGAGCACAAACCCTATCTTTAGTCTGTTTAAAAAACAAGATTTTTTCATCTGGCAAGATTTTCGCATTTTTTTAGATTAATGGGTAAGTAACGAGATAAGTAAAGTATAAAGTATATTTGTACTAATAACAAAAATTTTTTATGTTGGACTGGTCAGGTATGAGATAAAATCCTTTGCATTCAAAAGGGAGATTCGTTATATTGATCTCGCCCATTTTATCAAACGATTTTATCCAGAAAGGTTAAGCCGAAATGATCCCTGAGATTGATTATCATATGCATACCCCTTTGTGTGGGCATGCGATCGGAGCCCCCGCGGAATACGTTCAAGAAGCTATTAAGGCGGGATTAAAGGAGATTGGATTTTCTGATCACGCCCCTATGGTTAACCGAGATGCCCCCGGGATAACCATGAATATGAACCAGCTCCCTGATTACCAGCACATGATTGAAGAGGTCCAATTTCAATTCAAATCCCAATTGCGGATAAAAATAGCCTTAGAAGCGGATTATCTCCCTGGATATGAACAGAAAACCAAAAAGATGCTTGAAGGCTATCCTTATGATTACGTGATTGGCTCGGTCCATTTTATTAATGAATGGGGATTTGATAACCCTGAGGAAAGGGCGGGATGGGATCAAAATGATGTGAATCAGGTTTATCGGGCTTATTATGGTCTATTAAGGAAAAGCGCGCAGTCACGAATGTTTGATATTATGGGACATGTGGATTTGGTCAAAAAGTTTGGGAATCGGGCTAGTGAAGACATGACCGAGGAAGTCAAAAAAACAGCCGAGGTCTTTAGAACCTCCGGAGTCGCCATTGAGATCAACACCTCGGGTTTGAGGAAACCGGTTAATGAAATGTATCCGGCCCCGGAATTTTTAAGGTTTTATTGTATGGCCGGTGTTCCTCTCACCTTCGGTTCGGATGCCCATGATCCCAAAGACGTGGGCGGTGATTTCGATAAAGCCATTATCTTGGCGAAATCAGCTGGGTATCAGGGATATGTTTTATTTAAAAATCGCAAGATCGAACGGACAATCAAACTAACCTAAGGGAGTCATAGAAGATGATCCAAGTCTTAGGCATTGATCACGCGGCGATCAATGTTAAAGATCTTAATAAAGCCCTGGAGTTTTATACGAAGGTATTAGGATTAAAAATCACGGAACGCGAACCCTCCAAACCAGGTGTTGAATATTTCCTTGACTGCGGCCATTCTCTGATCGGATTAATCCAAGCCAAGGACTTTCATAATCAGCATCTTCTGCAGGAAGACGGATTGGGAGGTAATCATTTCTCCTTTCGCATCCGCTCAGAGGATTTCGATCCGATGATCAAGAATCTCGAAGATCACAATGTTAAAATCGCTTTCGCCAAAAAGCGGGATAAATCTTGGTCTTTGTATTTTTACGATATTGATGGTAACAAACTCGAGATGACGGCCTGGCCTGTGGAAGACGGAGTCCCGATAGAAAAACGGACTAAAGTGATCTATGAGCCCCATTCTAAAAATTGGAAGCCATATTGAAGGAGGATCGTATGGTCGATTTGAAAGTTGGCGATATTGCCCCCTTGTTTCAACTCTTGGCAAGCCATGGACAATTCGTCCGGCTTAAGGATTATCATGGGAAGAAAAATGTTGTTCTTTATTTCTATCCCAAAGATGATACCCCGGGTTGCACGATCGAGGCCTGTGGTTTTCGGGATTTCAATTCCCAGCTGGAGGATATTGATGCTGTGGTTCTGGGAGTCAGTCCGGATGGATTAGAGGATCATCAAAAGTTTATTACCAAATTCAATCTCCCATTTCTTCTTTTATCTGATGAGGATAAAAAGGTCTGCGATGATTATGGAGTCTGGGTTGACAAAAATATGTACGGCCGAAAATATAAAGGAGTAGCTCGAACGACTTTTCTGATTGATAAAAAGGGAAAGATCGTTAGGATTTTTGAGAAGGTCAAACCCAATAGCCATAACCAGGAGGTCTTGGAAGGCTTAAAGGATATCCTCAAAGAGAATCTGAAGGTCAAATAAAACCCGCATTATTCCTGCCCCGTCAAGTCCAATGAGACAATGTCTTAAGGTGTGCCCTGCTTGAATAATCCCGGATCATTTAATTTTTGTAATCTTAGAGTTAATTCAGGGAAGATCGGGTGGATTTTTATCGGCCTTTTGAGAAGTCTTTTCATCCTCTAACATTTTAATATGATAACTTTGTTGGGAGGCCCTTTCTTTTGCCGATAAAAAGATATTTCTCGATCGGGCCGTCAAGGTGACCTCGACCTCTGCCTCATTTTCCTGGTTCAGTGTGACCCCTTCAATTTCGAACCTCCCAATAAGATGCGCCTCAGACACCCTCTGCCCATCCCCCTCGTATAAGTCAAACGTTAATGATTTCGGACTATGATCGAGGATTTTAAGGATAAACGTTGAGCGGCAAGGGAGATGGCAATCTTTGGCAAGTAACGGAGTTAAAGTCCCCCTTTGGGATTCAAGTCCAATGGGCTTAAGGAGAGTTCCTTCTGCGCTGATGGTTGTGCTGTCAACAACTACTAATAAATGGTTGGCCCAACTGAAAGGCAAGTTGAGGAAAAAGAAGAAAAAGAGGATTAAAGATAAGGGAATAATCTTCTGCAGATGAGCGGTCATGAGAGAATTCAACGATTGCGTGATCTTAAGGAATCTTGCAGGCGTCTTTGCTGATCCCGCATTTGCTCCTGACGAATGCGATTGTTTTCCTCTAATCTTTTGATGTCATTGTTCTTTTGCCGGTCCGAGAGGCGCTGTTGTTGATCTTTTTGACTTTGACTAAATTCATCGGCTTTCCTTTGGGCCTCCCGGGTAATTTCACTCTGTCGTTTCTGTTGAGCAACCGCATCTTTATTCTTTTCTCTGGTGTCACGGAGTCTTAGTTGTGTCTCTTTGTTTCGCTGCATCAGGGAGCTGATGGAATCTGAAATCCTTTGGATGATGTTCCTTTGCTGGATTTGCTCGGAAGAGGTTTGAGCCGAGGCTATGGAAAGGCTCAATAGTATCGAGCCGACAATCATGAAGCCTTGTTTTAGGGATTTATTCGCCATTGATTTAAGGTTTCCTTCCTAAAATATTTATCAGGAGTATACCATATTTCCGGCTATTCTTGAAAATAGGAATCTTGCCCCATCGCCAGGGCCATTTCAGCCTTTTTGATTTCCTTGCCTAAATAAGCGATGTGAGTTTTTTCCTTAAACCAATTGATCTTATGCCTCTGTTCATAATCAAATATCGCGTCATAAATATCCTGACATTTTCGGCCGGAAAAGACCTTGATAATCCTATGCCGTTTGTCGCAGATCCCGACTTCAATGCGGCAAGACGCGAAATCGACTTTGATTAAGACGTAATAACCGGTGGGATCTCTTTTAAAATCCTGATAGCAGTCATATTCTTTGCAGTGAATCGTTTCATAATTTTTATCAAATTTTTGTTTAGCCCAAAGATAATGTGAGATTTTATTTTTCATAAGATTAACTATCCTGACTGTCTCTTTATGAAGAAGAAGACCGTTGTCGAATGTAATTTTCAAGAATAATAATAAATTCTTCTTTGATGTGTTCTCCTTTAAGGATGGAGAAAGGTTTTCCATCAATATGGACCGGGGCAATGGGTTTCTCCGAAGTGCCTGGCAGGCTGATCCCGATATCGGCATGCCGGCTCTCTCCCGGGCCGTTGACCACACAGCCCATGACCGCGATCTTCAATCTTTCTACCCCTGGGAATTCCTTCTTCCAGGCGGGCATGTTTTTATCAATATGATCATTGATATCACGGGCTAAGATCTGAAAATAATCGCTATTAGTACGGCCGCATCCAGGACAACTGGTCACACTGGGTTTGAAATAGCGCAATCCCATGGCCTGCAAAAGATATTTGCAAATTTCAACCTCATGGGAACGAGGGATTCCGGGTTGAGGCGTCAAGGATACGCGAATAGTATCTCCTATCCCTTGCTGGAGAAGGATTGCCAATGCAGCCGAACTGGCCGTGATTCCTTTCAGATCCCCTCCGGCTTCCGTCAATCCAAGATGAAGGACATAATCACACTGGTGTGCCAGTTGAGAATAGACAGTGACCATATCCTGGAGGTTAGACATTTTAACGCTGATCACAATGTTTTCTTTGGGAAGCCCGAGTTTTTGAGCGAGTTCAGCACTGTGGATAGCGCTGTCAATCATGGCTTGGTATGTCACTTCCATGAAATTTTTGGGATCCTTAAGCCTGGCGTTCTGATCCATTAACTCCGTGAGCAATTCTTGGTCCAGAGATCCCCAATTGACTCCAATGCGGACCGGTTTGTTATTGATAAGGGCAATCTTGATGATGGCAGAGTAATTTTCATCATGCCGCTGGCCTTTCCCCACGTTTCCGGGATTAATCCGGTATTTGTCCAAGGCCTTGGCACATTGAGGATGTTTATTGAGCAAAAGGTGGCCGTTGAAGTGAAAGTCTCCGATGATCGGCGTTGAAAATCCACGATCTCTCAAGATTGCTATATTCTCCGGAACTGATCGGGCAGCCGCGTCATCGTTGATTGTCCAGCGGACCAGTTCTGACCCCGCCTCAATAAGTTCAATGGTTTGCTTGACCGTAGCTTGGGTATCGGCTGTGGGGGTATCCGTCATCGATTGAATAGCCACTGGCTGGTTGCGGCCAATGACCACCGGGCCTATACGGACAGTCGGCGTTAGACGTCTTGTTTGAAGTCTCATATCCTGAGTGCCTGAACTTTTTCTCCCCGAGGGAAAATATTATTTAATAAATAAAAACTAATGTTATAATGATTTACAAATTATAAAGAAGAAAACCTGATTATGCAATTGAAATTCTGCTCGGAGATTCTGTAATCAGGAAGTCCTTCGAGTTAAATTCAATCATCATTAAAACTCAACTAACCCAATGGAAATATTCTTAGCCCGAGCTCAAGGTTTTTGTGCCGGGGTTGCCAGTGCCGTTGATATTGTGGATTTAGCCCTTAAAAAATACGGGGCCCCGCTCTACGTTTATCATGAGATAGTCCATAATACCTTTGTCGTTTGTGATTTTCGTCAACGGGGAGTTGTCTTTGTGGACGATTTGGATCAGATCCCGGAGGGAGAACGCATTATCTTTTCGGCGCATGGAGTGCCTCCGGCGATCATTAACAAAGCCAAGTCCAAGAAGCTTCGATTTATTGATGCCACTTGCCCCTTGGTTACCAAGGTCCATAACGAAGCCGTTAAGTTTTCGGAGAAGAAGTATGAGATCGTTTTGATCGGTCACAAAGGTCATCAAGAATTGATTGGGACCTCGGGTTATGTGGATCCCGATCTTATTAATGTTGTCGAACATGAACAGGATGTGGAGGATTTAGAAATTGACTCTCATAGCGAGGTGGCCTATTTGACCCAGACAACACTTTCTATGGATGAAACCAAAGGCATCATTGAAAAGCTTAAATCTAGATTTCCCCATCTGATTGGCCCTCCCCGATCCGATATTTGTTATGCCACCCAGAACCGCCAAGACGCGGTGAAGGAATTGGCCAAGATTTGTGATTTGATTATCATCTGCGGTTCCCCCAATAGTTCGAATAGCAATAGATTGAGAGAAACCGGTGCCAACGCTGGTGTTCCCAGTTATATTATCGATCGAGCCGGGGAATTCGATATGCATCTTTTGAAGGATAAAAAGCGAATTGGAATCTCTTCAGGAGCCTCGGTTCCCCGCTGCATTGTGGATGAATTGGTTGACGAGATCAAAAAACTGTATCCGGTCGAAAAGGTTCATATTTTTGATAATCCGGAAAAAAATATTGTCTTTAAGCTCCCTGATTTATAGAATGGTTATGACATTCACCTAAAGTTGGATGTCACAATCATAAAATGATCCTATGGCAAAATTAATCATTGATAATTTAGAGCACGAGATTCCCGACAATTCCCCTATTGCTGAGATCTGTGAGAAGGCGGGAATCCCTTTCAGCTGTAATTCGGGGGTGTGCGGGACCTGCCAGATCGAGATTCGGGATGGTCAGGACAATTTGGGGGATCTGAATCAGGAAGAATCGGAATTAGGGATGGATCGTAACAATCGTTTGAGCTGTCAATGTCTTATCAAGTCGGGAATGGTCAAGATAACGTTTTAATATGTTTAAATTAATCACGACATCCCTGGACGATTGGATGAAAAAGGAAAAGCCCTCTTCTCCTCTCGCGGGAGCGTATTGTCATTTCGAAGGCCGCGTCCGTAATCATCAGGATGGCAGAAAGGTGATCGCCCTTGAATACGAGGCATGTGGAGAGCTTTGCGAAAAGGAAGCCGAGAAGATTCTGGAAGAAGCTCAACAAAAGTTTTCGGTGATTGCCTGGCAATGTGTTCACCGTGTCGGCCGGCTGTCGGTCGGGGATGTGGCCGTCTGGGTGGGAGTCATCACGGAACACCGGGATCAGGCCTTTCAGGTCTGTCGTTATGTGATTGATGAAGTGAAATATCGCCTGCCCATTTGGAAAAAGGAATTCTACGAAGACGGTAATTCCGGCTGGGTCAATTGTCAGGTGGAGGGATCAACTCAGAGAACTCATTACCGTGAAATTCAATCTCATAATACGAAATGAAGCAAGCCTTAAGTAAATGGGACAGTAGTTTGTTATTTAATAAATTCCTGTTGGACCTTCCCCTTCCTCAAGATGTGCCAGTCCATCAGGATGCCTCTCTTTCTGATTACACGACCTTTCATCTGGGGGGTTGCTGTCCTCTCCTCATTCATTGCCAGTATCCTCAACAAGTTGAATCTATCGTGCAAGTTTTATCCCCTAATGATCTCCCTTTTATCCTTATCGGCGGGGGATCCAATCTGGTTGTTTCTGATCGCGGGGTGGAATGTTGTGTCATTCGTTACGTGACGGAAAGACCCCTCATCCAGCAAGAAGGTCCTGAATTGTTGGTCTCCGGTAGCAGCCTTCTGGATGATGTGGCCTTGTCTGCCGCCGAAAAGGGACTCGAGGGTCTCAGTTGCACGAACGGTATCCCGGGAACAGTGGGAGGAGCGATTGTCGGGAATGCGGGTGCCTTTGGAAAACAGATTGGCGATGTCCTTCAATCAGTATCCCTGTTAAGTCTGCAAGGAAAGAAACGTGAGGCTGGTCCACAGGATCTGGGATTCAGTTATCGTCATTCTCATCTGAAAGAAACTGGTGAGATCGTGTTATCCGCTCGTCTTGCTTTTAAGCCTGGTAACCGTCAGGCTCTTTTGCGGGAACGGGAAGAGATTCTGAGAATCCGTCGAGAGAAACATCCGGATTTACGGACGTACCCTTGCGCCGGGAGTTTTTTCCGGAACATTGAACCAACCTCCCTGGCCGGAAAACGGCAGGCGGCAGGATGGTTTCTCGATCAGGCGGGTGGCAAGAATTTGCGCTGCGGCGGGGCATTCATTTACGAAAAGCATGCGAATATCATTGTCAAAGGCGCAAACTGCACTTCCGAAAACGTCCGGGAGCTTTCGCAGAAAATGGCCAAGCTCGTCAAGAAGCATTTTAATCTGAATTTGATTCGAGAAGTGCGGTTTGTGGGATCTTTTGAAAGTTTACCGCAGGAGCAGAAAGGGATGATTTGGTAAGGGAAAACATGTAAGTCCAAATTAGCGCGCACCAATGGCAAGCCAATGAAGTGAATCCGAAC
>CAYJUK010000005.1:0-24905 GCA_964373335.1 uncultured Planctomycetales bacterium
TATCACATTCAACCTCACCATTCCGACTGCACCCTCATATATATTGAATACATTACTATTTATAAAAAGCTGTCATTTCTGTCACAAGCGTCATCAAAAGGGCCGCGGGTCATCTTTTTCCGGCACTTCAATTCCCTCCCAATACCGCGACTTTGAAAAACGGCCTCGCTTAACATCGGGAATAGCACGAACCAATTCCTTCCCGAATTTAATCTTACTGAGCCCGCGATAACCGTTGTCTTTACACCACTGGGCATAACGTTTATACAAATCCTCGATGGAAACTGTGCCAATCTTCTCGACCTGGCAGGTTTCTTCTACAAAAATCATGACATTGTTATTCTCCATTCGATAGTTGCTGATCTCATCCATTCCGAAGCTGTCATCAAAATAACCGCGCTGGCGTAGTCGCCGAAGCCCTTCCAGCGCCCAGACAAACACACCATCCAGTTCGTTCCTAACGATTTTGTACTTGAGTTTTGGATCACGTTCTTCTTTGGAAAATTGACGGTCGAAACGAATGATAAGCAGGCGTCGATAAAAACCTTCTGTTTTATCGTCAACCCGAGGCAGGTTATTGGTTGAAAAGATTAATTTGCAAAATGGTTTAAACTCAAACGGCTGACCATATTTTGCGTCGGCAGAAATGGTGTCGCCGGTGACAATCGCCTTAAACGTATTATCATAGACTTCACTTTTCGCATTGGTTTCAATGCTGATGTTCGCCAGACTTCCGGACAAACGCGCCAAGTAATGAAAATCATTAAACTTCTCAAGCGGCACCGATGAAATGTTTTCCTTACCTAAGAGTTGTTCGAGAACATACAAAATAACTGTCTTGCCGTTGGCGCCTTCGCCGTTTAAAAAGAGCGCCTTCTCGTAATCAGTCTCACGCGTCAGGCAATAACCAAAATATTCTTGAAGTAAAGCGATACGATCTGCATCGCCTTCAAAGATCTCTGATAATGATTTTAACCACAATGCACACTGAGTGACTTCATCATATTTGACATTAAGTTGATTTATGGAAAAGACAGTTGGTGAGTGCGGCTTTAATTCGTAAGTGTCGATATCAAACAAACCGTTCTTCAGGTTCAAATACGGAATGCGCTTGATATCATCCGGCTTCTTGAAAACTTCAGTCTTGAGTGAGAGCAGAATATTATTGACCTTACTCACAGAAAACTTTTTTCGAAGAATTACCTTAATCCATCTATGCACCTCTTCGACATAAAGCGGGCGATAGCAGCCTTCTCGATATTCATAAAATTTGTCCGCATAATGAAGCAAAATGCGTTCTGTTAGAATCTGCGCCGCAACGTCATTATTGTTGCTCGGCTCATGATCTTTTGACTCAGGTGAATAAACTTGCTCGCACGACCCAATGGCTGCTTCAATGGTTCCTTGGCCGTACGTCCGGCCATCCGAGTGATGTACAGTGTCCCACTTATCCCGAAACAATTTCGATTGCCGGAAGATGGAATCCATGAGCGCCGGATCACGCGCCGTCCAGAATGCCAGCTTTCCGCATAACGCCAGATCCGCTTCACTCTGTGAGTCATAATTGCCTTCCCTTTCTCCGTTAAAAAGCTGATTGAACTTATCGGCGTCTTTGCTTTTAGCGATAGCGTCTAAAATCTCCTCGACATTTCTTTGATTTTTCTTAGCTGATTTTTTTGTCTTTGCCTTGGCGGGCGAATATTCTTCGATTAACTGATTTAAGAGTTCTGTGCGATCTTCTATTACTGCGGGATATTCTTCCAGTCGATCACCGGTAACCGTGAAAAATCGACCGCTGGAATAAATCTCTATTTTGGATTGTTTAAGGACGCGGCTGATTTCTCCTTTACATATGACGTGAATGCCGGTGCCGCTGGGTGAGAGCTCTGAATATGATCCAAGCTGTTTGAGAATTTTTAAAGCATGCGGTGCAATCACGCCATTCTTAACACAATGATCAAGGTCAACACCGACATACGACGGTTGAAACACAAATCCAATGGCATCGTAATTGCGCTGAATAGATAGATCTGATGCGGTTTCAAAATCTGTCCATGTGGTGGGATCGCTGGACTTGGCACACTCGCCGGTCAGGGCGTTCATGGGGATTTTATCGGTCTTGCCCGGCCGCTCTTTACTGGGGACAATCTTGCACCCGACCCAGTTGGGCAACTTCTTTAATTCATCGGGGACATTTTTAATCAATTTCTGATAATCGATCATGAGGTGTTCCTTCCGTCTTCTTCGCTTTCTCAATCAAGTTTTCATAGTAACGGCTGACTTGGTTTTCAATCTCATCCGCCACCGGCTTGTGAATGGGTTTAAAACAATGGACTCTTAATCCTGTGACTAAATATCTCACCGGATAAACTAGCCTATATCCGGGCTGATCGATGCGCGTATAAATGGCCGCATCGCCCACAAAAAACGAATCATTGAGAATAAACGACGCAAACGCCACCAATCCTTTATTAGGTCTCACCGGCACAATCTCAATTTCTGTTAGTTTGATCATCACTTCCTCCTCGATAAAATAAAAAATCCTGCAACTTGTGGTTACAGGATCAAGTTACTAGACCAAACAACGTGTGTCATTGACAAACAAGGTAGTTACCTTATTTGTTTGTATCCTCCGTGGATCAATCGCAGACAGCCGTTAATGTCTCTTAAAACTTTTCGCTCAGCATAGTCTTTCCCTGATGATTCGATATAGCCGGGATAAAACTTTTTGGCCAGTTGAGCCATGGACATTCCTTTTCTATGGGAATCATATACCTTTAAGTACTTTTCATATTGGCTGATCTGTAATCTTTTTTCCGGTTTATCGCGAAAGACCTTCTTCATCATCTTCTTCAATGGCTTTTGCCACTTATCGACTAACAGCTCAAACTCGTCGAGTATTTTTTCTTTAGGAAATCTCATATTAACGTATATCCTCACCAGCGAACCTTTAATGTAGAGATCCTTTGGGCTCAAAGAATCCGGAGAGTCATACATATCAATGGCAAAATCATTCACAAACAAGGAATCCATGTGAAAACCTTTTAGCTTTTTGTCACTTTCAAGAAGGGCATTGAATGACAACCCGGGAGGAATAAGATTTAATAAATCCCATTTTGAAAGGATACTTAAAGCCTCATTAACAAGGTGTTTCGGATATTGATTGCGGATAATATCTGTGACTTTAAGATTTATTGTGATGTAGCGGTAGTCCTTTTGGTACTCCCTGTTTCTTCTCAAGAACTCCCAGCGATACTTTAAACAAAGCTTCTCTCTTTTGGTTAAAACTCCTGCCCTGATCAAATCGTCCTCACATTTTCGTTAATGCGGTTTATTCAATAATACCAAAATCCTCAAACATAATACACCATTATCAAACAATGGGTAAATCGCTCCACTGATTACGAAGGAAATTTTATTTTGCTAGCACAGTGCTAGCACGGCGGGTTTTGGGCGAAAGGTACAAAAACGAAACCCTCTGCAAGCGCTAGGCCTACAAAGGGTTAAGTTGGTTGCGGGGGCAGGATTTGAACCTGCGGCCTTCAGGTTATGAGCAGGATTCGACGTTTTTTAGGGTGTTTTCTGTTATCCGATTGTTTTCTATATACTTATCTACTGGAAAGAGTTACGTGAAATTGTTTTCTCTGTTGTTATCCGGTGTTTTCCCGTTTTCTGCACAAACTGGGTACCCAGCGGGTACCAAAACCATGCCTCATTCTGACAACTCTAAACGGCTTAACCTCTCCTTTGTAATTTTGATAAACTGTGCTTGCTTCTCTTTATCAATATGTGAAGACTCAATAGTACTTTTCATCATATTGAATTTCTTTTCAAACTTCTCATACCGAATTTTTATCGGAATGTCGAGATAATCAGCCAACTTATCAAAGTCGCTCCGTTTCAAATTATTTTTTTTGCCATTGATTGTGATCGCAGAATCTTCCTCTTCGGGGATCACTAATTTTGAACAAACAATATCATATGCTGGCGTTAATCGGATATTATCTCCCTTATATGATATGGAATAATTCTTTAAATGAGCATCGCCATTCCCAAGTATAAAGTTAAGTACAACTCGCTCAAACAATAATTGCGAATCATAACCTGGTGCCGAAGATATTTCCTTTAGCCTTCGGCCTATTTGCTCTACTGATCCTTTATACTTATCGTTTATCTCAAGTATTTGTGCAAAATCTTCCTGATGAATTTTGATTTCTTTTTCCCGATCAAATCTTTTAACCACATAGGCAAGACTTTTATCCTTTAAAGGCACCAAGCAATGAAGCGGAATATCTATACCCAACTTCTCTGCAATATCCATACAACATTGTTCATTCTCCGGAATATTAGAAAAAGTGGATGTTTGCGGTTTTAAAATATATTCCCCACCTTCATTCACAACGATCAATTCGTTATTTTTCTTATCCACCGTAACGGATAACTTGGGCTGCTCACCGGAGATAGATATCTTTCCCGCCAACTTCTGTGCTTGCTGGGATATATCCGCCAAACCAAAATCTATGGCTGGTAATTTCGATGAGCTAAACATCTCTTTTAAAAATTTTTCATTCATTTTAAACTTTCTCTTTCCTGACAGTGACAGCTCCAATTGTATCTGTTCCTGCAGTTCCTATCAATACACCGAAAGAATCTTTACTGTCTACTTTTTGTGTCGCGCTAACAATATTGAGATACCACCCTTCAGGCAAAAGCCCTTTAAAAAAGGAAAATAATTCTTTTGATTCGTAAGGTTCCTCTCTGGGAGGCAAAGACATGGAGATCGGGATATTCTTTTTTAAAAATTCAGAATCGTATTGAAAGATATACCCCTCGGATGTCTCCGTAAGATATCCTGCCAATTCATTATTATAAAAAACTTGTGCTTTTCTTAAAGATTCCATAAATTTTCTTGTACTACGTTATTTTCCTTTTACTAAGTTTCGTAAGAAGGGCTTCAGATTCATTCTTAAATTCATTTTCGGATTCGTTCTTTCTTAAATCCAAATGATAACCTAAAAAATTTAAAACCTGCATGAGCTTATCTACTCTCACCGTAGTCTTACCTTGTTCAAGTTCTCTTAAGAAACGTAGACCAACTCCCGCCCGCTTGGCAAACTCAATTTGAGTTAAGCCATTTTTCTTCCTCAAGTTTCTTATTTGAAGGACAATATTAACAATGTATCTCTTTAAAGCTTCATCTTTCATAGTAGTTGAAATATACCACCTATCGGGTATAATTGCAACATTTTTTTATAAATATTATACCCTTAAAGGTGTAATATATATAATTTTATTCCCTTTAGGGTATAATTTATTCATATTCATACCCTATGGGGTATCATTAAATAGAAATTCATCGGATTATCCGGGGTACCAAGCGGGTACCAAAACAGTTTTGGCTGGCCTTCTAAAAAACGAACCCCTTGTAAGTTATTCACCTACAAGGGGTTATTTTGTTGCGGGGACAGGATTTGAACCTGTGACCTTCAGGTTATGAGCCTGACGAGCTACCTGGCTGCTCCACCCCGCGATTTATCTCAATATTTTTTGGCTATCGCGGGCGTCCGCTACGCTCACATCCCCGCGATATCTATAGAAATACCTGATTATTGAGATTTCGATTCTATCATTATTCAACTGCTGGAGAAGGCTCTATCTTATAAACCACCTCTCCTTCACGCACCAAACCCATCTTCTCCCGCGCTACCTTCTCTATATATACTGGATCGTGCTCCAGCAGCCTTCTTTCTTCAATCAATTGGGCATTGATTTTCGTCAACTCAGTAATCTTCCGCTGATATCCCAGATTCTTCTGTTTTAAATCCTGCAACCGCGCGTAAGAGGGAATGAAGATAAACAGGGTCAGGAATGTCAATACTAATAACCAGAAGGGATTACGAAACATTGGGTCCTCATCTGACTGCCTTACGCTCTAAGACAATCTACCAAATCTTCCCCCACAACGAACCGGCGTAAACCGCGTTTTTACCCAACTCTTCTTCAATACGCAAAAGCTCATTATATTTGGCCAAGCGGTCTGTTCGGGATAAAGACCCGGTTTTAATCTGGCCGACACCGGTCGCCACCGCCAAATGGCTGATGGTGGTGTCTTCCGTCTCCCCGGACCGATGCGAGATAATAGAGGTATATTTATTCGCCTTAGCCAGCTCAATCGCGCTTAAGGTCTCTGATAAACTGCCAATCTGATTCACCTTGATTAAGATGGAATTACCGACCTTCCTTTTGATCCCTTCCTGCAGCCTTTTCACGTTGGTTACAAAAAGATCATCCCCCACCAGCTGAATGCTACCGCATAATTTCTTGGTCAAGGCCTGCCAGCCATTCCAGTCATTTTCATCCAGGCCGTCTTCAATGGAGATGATCGGATATTTTTTAATCATCTGAAAATAAGTGTCGATCATCTCTTCGGTCAAGCACTCGGCGCCATTATAACGGTATTTCCCCTCTTTATAAAAGGACGAGGAGGCCACATCCAAGGCAATAAAGACATCCTTGTCTTCTTTATAACCCGCCTTAACAATGGCCTCGATGATCAGGTTGATGGCTTCCTCATTGTGCGCAAGGCTGGGGGCAAAGCCGCCTTCATCTCCGACAGACGTAGAAAGGCCTTTGGACTTGAGGATCGCCTTCAAGTTATGAAAAACCTCACAGGCCATCCGCAGCGCCTCTGAAAAGGTCTTGGCCCCCAGAGGGACGATCATAAATTCCTGGATATCGAGATTATTGTCGGCGTGAACCCCGCCATTGAGGATATTCATCAGCGGCACCGGTAGGATCTTGGCATCTTTGCCGCCAAGATAACGATAGAGAGGAACTTTATCATAATGAGCCGCGGCCTTGGCCACCGCCAGTGATACCCCCAAAATAGCATTGGCCCCGAGCTTGCTTTTATTTTCCGTGCCATCAAGGGTGAGCAAAATCTTATCAATCTCTCGAAAGTCGGCGGTCTTGCCGATAATATTCTTGGCCATCATCGCATTAATGTTATTAACGGCCTTGGTAACACCCTTTCCCATATACTGGGACTTATCACCATCTCGTAACTCTAAGGCCTCGTGTTCCCCGGTTGAAGCCCCGGAGGGAACCGCAGCCCGGCCCCAGGCCCCGGATTCTAAAGTGACATCCACTTCCACGGTAGGATTACCGCGCGAATCAAGGATCTGCCGGCCTTTGACGTTTTTGATCTTCACCATTAACTCCTGTTCTTTAATATGAAGGCGGGTTACTTTTCCTGTGCGCCATCTCATCCGAAAAATCGAGCTGTCCCATTTTTTTATCGTATAAGCATCGTCAAAGTTATCATAGTTGATTATCAAAGTCAAGCGCTAAAACGGAGCCAAAGGGGTTAAGATAGCAGTCTTGCCGCTGCTGCATCGATCAACGATGACCCTTGTATAATTTTCTAATAAATGCCGAAAACATCCTTACCCAGACATTTGTCAACAAACCCATTTGTCAACAAACCCTTCTCTTTAAAGTCCGGAACTTTATGCTATACTATTGCCGATAAAAATGTTAATTTATACCGCGTTTTACGATCAGAAATCTGGCTATTAATCCGAAGACCTCGAAAACCCAATTCAAAGGAAACCCTTCATGAAAAGACTTCTCATCTTCTTTCGAGTCAATTGGATCAAGATCCTCATTATCCTGATGAGTTTATTGATCCTCTTCTTCGGTGGGATGTATATTTATTACTGCGTTAAAAATTATTTTGCTCTGGAGGCCTTTACCCGCAAGCAGATCTCCGGCCAGATGGCGGCCCTCCTGCCGATGTTCTTCTTAGTCCAGCTGTTAAGCATCCCCTTTATCTTTGCCATGCAGTATTATCTTCTGCATGGGGCCATCGGCCGTTTTGGCCGCGATAAGATCGGAAAAGCCAAGGCCAATATCAAGTGGTCAGAGGTCATCGGCATGGATAACGCCAAAAAAGAAGCCTGGGAGATTGTGAAGCTCCTTAAGGACCGGCAGCTCGTGCACGCGATCGGCGGCAAGATCATCAAAGGCACCCTTATGATTGGACCACCAGGATGCGGGAAGACTTATCTGGCCAAGGCCATTGCCACCGAATGCGGGCTGCCGATGTTAACGGCCGTGGGAAGCGAGTTTGTCGGCATCTTAGTCGGGCAAGGGGCTATGCAGGTGAAAAGCCTCTTTAAAAAGGCCCGGGCCCTCGCTCAGATGGAAGGCGGTTGTGTGATCTTTATCGATGAGATCGATTCCTTCGCCCGTCCGCGCATGGCCGATATGGGCTTTGGCGGTGGCATCAGCCACAACGCCACCATCAACCAATTCTTAACCGAGATGGACGGGCTCCGACAGACCGAAAACAATATCGTTGTCCTGGCGGCCACCAACGTCCGCGAATTCGAACTGGATGAGGCGCTCCTGCGCGCCGGACGGTTTGAACGTAAGATTTATATCTCGCGGCCTAATCTTAAAGAACGCAAGGATCTCTTTGAATTCTATCTGAAAAAAGTGAAGGTTGACGGCTCAGTCAATCCTGCCATCTTAGCCCGTAAGGCCCTGTGGTTTACTCCTTCTGATATTGATTCGATGGTACGGGAGGCGGGACTGATTGCCTTAAGGGAATTGAGAGACACCATTTCCATGAAAGATCTTTCTGAGGCCTATGATCGAGTGACATTCGGGGACAAGGCCAATATTATTATGACTCCCGAGGATAAAAAATGGACCGCTTATCACGAATCCGGCCATGCCATTTTAGCCTATCTCATCCATCCCAAAGATGATGTCATCAAAGCCACCATCATCCCGCGCAAGGGCAACCTGGGATTCATCTCGCATCGGCCGACGGAAGAATCCTACTCTTATAATAAAGAATTTTTCCTTGCCCAAATCAAGATCTCCGTTGCCAGCTACGTGGCTGAGCAGATGGTCTTTGGTTCCACCTCCAGCGGAGTCGGCGGCGGGCCCGGAAGTGATTTCTATACGGCCCTTAATATTGCCCGAGATATGGTCTGGAGCTATGGAATGGGGCCCTCCGGTTTGATTGGAGAATTCCAACACCAGTCAGACTGGAAACGAAACATGGTTTCGGAAAAGACCAAGGAAACGCTCGACCATGATGTCCAAGAAATCCTGCAAACCTGCATGAAAGACGTCCACGAGATCCTGACTCAGCATCGCGATCTTTTAGAATATTTCTCCCAGGAACTTCTCAAGAAAGAAGAGCTGGAATACGATGAGATTCAGGCAATCTTTAATAAATTCAACCTCAAACCCATATCCGGTCGTCCGCCAATAGAAACCTAATCAATGCCTGCCGTCCAATTGTTTCTCCTGAGGATTCTCCTGTTTTTATTTTGTGCCGGTCTCACCGGCTGTTTTAAGATCACCCCCGAACAAAGATTCACCTTAACCGAGGCTCAGGAAAAACTGATTGAGATCTGCCGGCAGGATTACGGGATCAATGTGGTCTTAAAACCTCTGGACAATACCCTTTGGGTTTACCTCGCGCTGGAAGAACCCCTCTTTGATATCAAGGCCTCTCCCCTGGGTCCCAGCAAGTCCGCCAAGTCCAGCCAGAAGCAAAAAATCCTCTATCTGGAAGGTCAGTTTGAGGAGAAAAAATTGAAGATCCAATACGATGTTTCTCCATCGAGAGAATATGCCATTGATTATGGATATTCGTCCACCTATTCTGAAAAATATCAAACCAGCCAAAGGAATATCCTGACAGCCTTAACCCGCGTTTACAATAAAGTGAGCGGGGATTCTTCCGAAGGTGAAACCGCTCCCGGAGTGCCCGAATTTGTGATTATTGTCGTGGCGGATATCATCAAGGGGATCGAAACCCGGATGATCATCTACTATCCCGATCTCAAACGGGCGATGGAAGATTCTTATTTTCAAGAGGAATATGTCCAGCGGGCGGTCATTGAGAATCCTGCTGGAAGCCCGGCGATCATCGCGGATCAAACCGGGACCCATTTGGCCCTTAAAGAAATGACCTGGCCGGAATTTCTTCAGAAACAGATAATTTACCGCATCCATTTCAAATACGAACGCTCTTCACTGCCTCCCGGGGAGGATGTCCTGGAGGAGATCCTTGGTATTATTAAAATGACCTTTGAGAATTATCAATTCCGCGATGTGATCAGCGCGGAACTGCACGATCTTCCTGCCGGAAAGACCCGCCTCTTCGAGCCGGATATCATCCTACGATAACACCAGAAAATCGCCTGCGGGCAATAACCTTGAGGCCAATTCGAGGAATTCTTGAGGAACCTATTCACCTTTGGCCAGCCTTTCCAAAGCCACCATAGGGACGGTCAATTTATTGCGGAAATCGGATAAAATTTCTTCGTACATTTAGGACAGTAGGGACAGAACAATGTTCTGTCCCTACATCCGTCCCAATGATAATAATCCCATGAATATGGTTCGGCATAACAACGAATTCGTCCAATGCCACATCTTTATAATATCCTGGAATTCCCATCCCATAACGATTCACCATCTCTCCATACTCGTTTAACATCATCCTGCCGTCTTTAACCTCACCAAACCTTTTGACCCGGTCCTTCACGCAGACGGTCACAAAATAAAACCCTTCCTTCGCATAATCATAATCCTTCAAACGGTTCAATTTCCTGCTTCTCATCATTCGACCCCCCCACCTTCGCGGCCTTCAGCCTGTCCCTCGACAAGCCCTTCCCCAAAAAGCATGTCAGGAAAGAGCGCGGTCGCGCCGCGAACGTTAGTGAGCAGGTGTCCAAAAGTGCCTGGCCGTTGATCGTTGATCTTTTAAGGATGGGATGTAATCGCAATAATTGTAATTTGCTTCTTATCCGGACCATAGCACCAGAAAATACGATAGGTGGAAGGGGCGTTATTTTGAGCGTAAGCTTCAAAAACTTTTCCCTTAGGGTCGAAAGGATGATCAATGGAACCATACGGATGCGTGTTTAAGGAAGGATGCTTGGGATTTGTTTGAAGATATCCTAACGATTTCTTGATTTGCCTGGCTAAGCCGGCCTGCGAAGGGCTTTCTTCAATTATTTTGAGCCGCCTATCCGCTGTCTTGGTGAATTTCAGTTCAAACATGGTTAATCATCTATCCGTGTATTTTGAGTAATCTTCACGGGCTTTGACCAATCGTCCTTTTTTAGCATCTTCCAAACCAGCCCGAACCAGCCCTGCCGCTTCTTTGTTTTTGAAAAGCCATTGTTCATGAGCGGGAATGGTGACCTGCGGATCCAGGATGATTTGTCCGATGGCATTGCTATACACCTTGTAAATACTGGCTTTTGCCATGTTCTTGTTTTTGCCCAGCGTAATCCGGCTTTTGGAGTCAACCTTTACTTCCGCCACTGCCTCAAAATGCGAATCTCTGACAATGTTGTTTTCCAGCATGATAACCACCTCCTTGACCTGCTACAAATATACCCTAAGGTGGGAATAATTACAAGTGGGAATATACTTATTTCCCACAATGGGTTAATCGCTACTTTTGGGTCGGCCTTTGGGTTTGTCGGGTTGGGACACGCATGGCCCACCTCGCCGCCCGGCCTCGCCCTGTGACCTTCGCGACCTTCAACCTGTCCCATTCAAAAGTTCAAAAGCGCCTGGCACGTTGATTTCGTTGATTCGTTGATTTTATCCTGTGCATTACGCGACGTCGGCAGGCAAAGCCCCTCGCCATTGAATGTATTCTCTCCCTTTTGGTGTTACCTCGACAAGCTCACCCTGAAACTGAATAAGATGGTGCGCCTGTAAAACGTTAATGATTGCTTTCCGTTCTTCCGCGCTTGGTATTGAAGGCATCCAAAGCGCGTCAAATAACGAAACAGTTGTTGCATTAGGTAACGAAGCAAACCAGTCCAACACCTTTTGTGTGGTACGGACAAGAAAAAAGTTTAAGTAGCGATACTCCCAAAGCGCTGCTCTCGCTCGGCATCAAAAATTTGACGAAGCGCCCCTCTTGTTCTTTGTTGTTATATGCCAATGCTAAATTTTCCTTTAAAGGATCACCCTCCAAACCATGAGTATAAGCATATCCCAGTTTTTCAATCGCTTTACCATTTTCTTGTCTGTAATAAAAAACTGTGCCCATCGCATACGCCAGCTTCAAATCTTTTGGGATTAATTTCATCCGCCTTATCGAGCCATTTCTTTCCCCCCTCCCATTTTTCCGTCAACATATAGGCACGAGCAAGATTTCCATAAATGACATCTTTGTCCTCAAGATCTTCCGGCAAATATCGGACTGCTGATTTCAGCGCTTCCAATTCATTTTTATAATCACCGATATAATCATAGGTGAAGGCCAGTATCCCGTAATTTTCAAGATTCTGCGGAAGGTATTTCAAGCGGTTGGCGTGGCGCTGCCTGCGGTCATCAGGACGCCGTGAATGCCCGCGTGGACGATTGACGTATGGGAACTGAAATGTAGTCCAAACATAAGTCGGGTGTAAGTGGTATCATCGATAATATGAAAAATCTCGAAGCAAACAGTCGAAGAAAGGTTTAACGATTTTCAGCCCCAAGGGATAGATATCCTTTCCTAAGGGGTGAAAAAGGGGACCAGTCCGGTTATTCCGCCAGCCCAGTGACCTGAACCCGGCGGCCCAGGGCATTGAGTTTTCCTTCCACAAACAGGGCAATGGCCTTGGGGAAGATGCGGTGCTCAATTTTATGGATTTTCTTCTCGAGGGTGGTGAGGGTGTCTTTCTCGGTGATGTGGCAGGACTCCTGGAGGATGATGGGCCCGTGATCCATCTTGGCATCCACAAAATGCACGGTAGCGCCGGTCACTTTGACCCCATAGGTAAAGGCATCCTTGATTCCCTTAAGGCCCTTAAAGGAAGGAAGCAGTGAGGGATGAATATTGATGATCTTGCGGGGAAACTGTTTGACAAAAAACGGTGTTAAGAGCCGGCGGTAACCTGCCAGCACGATGAAATCAATCTTCTCTTCTTTCAGTTCAATCACCAGCTGCCGATCGACACTCTGGCGATTGGTGAAATCTTTAGGCTTCACGATCAGTGTTTTGAGACCGTCCGATTCCGCGCGTTTGAGTCCATACGCGTTCGGATTGTCGGAGACGACCAGTTTGAGATTAGCCTTGATCTCTCCCCGCTTCACCGCGTCCATGATGGCCTGCAGATTCGATCCGAATCCGGAGATAAAAACCGCGAAGTTCATTTTTGGAATCCTTCTCTTTCCCGGGAACACGCGCCTTGAATGCGGGTCAGTATTGCCGGCAATTTTCCTCAATTATGCCATTTAAGAGATGGAGAAGGCAAGGTCAGGATGCCTTTTATACTTGAGCCATCCCCATAATCCTACCAGGGTAAATATTCCCCCGATGAACGCGAGAATCCAGACCTGAGCCACATGCCTTGAAACTATGGAACTGCCCAGCATGGAGATTAAAAACGCGAAATGGGTTACAATCTCTATGGCGGTGAAAACCTTGCCTTGCATGGATTGGACACTGACCTTATGGGCAACCGTATTCGCGACAATAAAGATAGGACCCATCATGATTCCCAATCCCAAGGCCAGGCTGCCAGCGAGCAGCATATTCGGACGGGAATAAACCAATACGGCAAAGGACGACAGGACAAGACCTCCTAAAAATAAACACAAAAAAATCGTTTTTACCCAGTGCACCCTCTGGCCCCACTTCCCATAAATGATAGAACCCAGCAGTAATCCCGCTCCCAGCAGTATGGCTAAGATACTCAAATCCCGCGTGACACTCTGAAAGGTCTGCTGAATGAAAATGATAATCACCACGTAAATCGCGCCGGCGGCTGCGAAAACCAAAAACAGCATATTAAGAATCAAACGGAGCTCCTTTTGGGAGATCAAATACCGGATCCCTTCTTTCATCTCACCCAAGATGGACTTTTTGATCTCTCCGATGATCCGTCGGCCTTGGGGCAGTAAATCCAGATGAGATAAAGACAATCTGGGAATCGACATCGAAAATATAATGGCGCCGGAAAAGAAAAATGTCATCGCGTCCCAGAGGAATCCTCCTTGAGCGCCATACCTTTCCACGATATATCCCCCGCCAGCGATCCCGAGGACAAAGGCCAGCATGCCGGTCATGGAAATCCAGGAATTGGCCTTAACGAGATTATTGTGTTGAATCAGGCTGGGGAGCAAAGACATCTTGGCCGGGACATGAAAACGGCTCAGGCAAAAACTTAAAAATACGACGATATAAATAGGAACCATCGAAGACTGTAACATCCAAATCATCGGGATACTCAAGACCAAAAGTCCTCTGATCAGATCACTGAAGAACATCGTGATCCGCCGGTCCCAACGGTCGACATACACCCCGGCGATGGGGCCGACGATAAACACCGGGATAATGGTGGCGGCCAGCAGTTTGGCCAGATCGGTGACCGAGCCCGGTGACCGCTCGGCGATTAAGCCCACCAACGCCATTTGGTGAACGCGGTCTCCGAATTGGGAGATCAATTGAGCGATCCAAAGCCGGAGGAAATTTCTATTCTTAATATCATACAAAAATTTAAACATAGACCGCACTCTTACATTGTCAGACCAATTTCCGCATTTCCCCTCCCTGGATGCGGGAGGATAGGTGGGGGTGTTGATCGTCGAACCCCAATTACGAATTAGGAAATAATCCTCTTCGGAATTGGGGTCGATAATCACCCTCCCCTATCCCCTCTCATCCAGGGAGGGGAATAAAGTATCGGATTTAAAATTTACCTGACAGTCTACCACTCATACCGTGTGTTAATATACACCGTGTACCCTAATTTTTAGAATCCTTGTTAAGCTCTAACCTTTGCTCCAGCCCCATTAAGGCTTGAGCGGACATCTCGCTCAAAGGATCTCCCGGCCCGGCTAAGGTGATGGTCTGCCGGTATCCATACCTCGCCCGGTCAAGATCTCCCCGCGCCTCGCTGATTGAGCTGAAATTAAACCAGGCCTCGGGATCATCAGGAGATAAGAATAAGGCATGTTCCAGGGCCTGAACCGCCTGATCAAGCTGGCCAGCCTTAGCATAGACCACCGAGACACTATAATAAAGCCTCGGGTCATAAGGATTTTCTTTGATTTGAGATTGATATTGATCGCGGAGAAGATTAAGGACGATCCTTTTATTTTCCGTCCAAAGGCTTTTCAGCTGGCGGGGATCGTGGACCCTTTCATATTCCTTAAGACCTGCCCATAATCTCCCTTGATCGACCAGGCTCTTCCCTAATCCGATCCGGGCACGGGTGCTGGCGGGAACAATCTCTAAAACCTTACGAAAATATTGTTCTGCTTCCGGAAACAAACCGCTTCGGGCATAAGCTAAGGCCATGGCATTGAGGATACGGGTATTTTTAGGGCTTCGGCGCAGAGAATCCTGGTACATCGCGATTTCCTCGCTGGCATAGACGGCCTGTTGGATCGTGGTCAGATAAAAAAAGGCGAAATATCCCGTCATCACGAAATAAAAAATATTTTCCGAGATCCATTTCCTGAAGACAAAGGTCTTCTTGAGCTTAAGGAATGCCCAAACGATCAAAAGACAAAAGCTCAGGCTGGGGACATAGAGAAAATGTTCCGAAAGGGCCAAAAGATCCTCCTGAATCTTGATAGGGACAAGGACCTGAGAGACCGGGATCAGATCAATAGCAAACCAGCACAGGAAAAATAATCCGACGGGAGATATGCGTTTCACCTTCCAAAGACAGTACAGGACCACTGTCAGAAGACCAAAGAAAAGGATCACCCCTAAGACCTCGGCTGAAAACAAGGACGTTATCAATCTTTGCCCGCGATCGTATTGA
Organism: uncultured Planctomycetales bacterium; assembly: GCA_964373335.1. Taxonomy (GTDB): domain Bacteria; phylum Omnitrophota; class Gorgyraeia; order Zapsychrales; family CAYJUK01; genus CAYJUK01. Next base: position 15,813 of record CAYJUK010000005.1, read on the forward strand.
AGATCCAGCGGAATGATCAGGATACGGACATAGGTGATCACTCCCCGCAGGAAAGAGAGGAATCCCAGGCCGGCGTTAAAAGGCGTGTCCCAGGCCGCCAGCCTTAAAATGCCGATGGATTCCCTGATCATCAGGTAGATCCCTTCGATCAAGACAAAAGGGGCTATCCAAAGCAAACGCCGTAAAATACGGGGTAAAGACTTGAGGGACGGTTTTGACCGGAGACGATGAAGCCCGACGGGCATGTCCGCGGTCTGCGGCAAAGGCGGCGGAAGGAAAAAAAGATAACAAAAAATGACCCCGGGTAAGACCAGGGCCGATTCCTTGCTCAGCAGGGCCAGGATAAATGCGGTCAAGGAGAATCCGTAGGTGAGCAACGGACGTCTTCCCGAGAAGGCCAGACAAAAAAGAAGAAACGAAGACAAATAAAAAAAGGCGCACAATAAAATCGCCCGGCCGGGGATATTGGCCACCGCCTCCCAATGAACCGGGTGCAGGACAAAAAGCAGGGCGGCCGCGAAGGCCGTCGCCCTTTGCTTAAGCAATAAATTCATCATCAGAAAAACCAGGACGGCGTTTGCGAAATGAATCAAGATATTGGTTAAATAATAAAACGCGGCATTGAGTCCGCAGAGCTGATACTCTACCAGAAAGCTGGCGGTAACCAGCGGCCGGTAATAATCATTCTTGTTTTTTTTAAAGAAAGATTCGGAGAAGATGTCATCGAGGTTGGACCAGCTTCTCAACTGCGGATTGTCAACGATGGACACGTAGTCATCGATGGATTTGAAGTCGGCCTTGAGGGTCACGGCGTAAGCCGAAAGGCAGAGAACTCCCAGGATCAACATCAGGCCCGGGGTGGTCCCGTGTTCCCTAAATTGTACCCAGTTGAATCTTAGCATTGCAGTCCAGTTCCAGGGTTGAACAAGGCCAGTGGCTTTGTTCCTCTGGAAAGTGAAGTGATTATTGCTCCTTGCTGCTGAGTTACCAAGAATGCGGTTCGGGACAAGCCAAAGCCGACGACCAGAATCGAACTGGTGACCCACGGTTTACGAAACCGTTGCTCTACCAACTGAGCTACGTCGGCTTAGATCATTTCCCGGGCCGGGGGACAGGAACACGATTCCCACCCCAACCTTTGGGGTCCACCCCAACTTCTGGGGTAAAGACGTGTCCACGGAAGTTCCCTGACAAAGAAAAGGTGCCGAGACCCAGAATCGAACTGGGGACACAAGGCTTTTCAGGCCTCTGCTCTACCAACTGAGCTATCTCGGCAGCCATCCCTATTAAACGATTCTGATTAATTCATGACGCTGGATTGAAAAAGGTGTTCCTTGTAAAATCAGCCTCCCCAATGCCGGACTTTGCTTAACAAGGCAGGGTGGTCCGCTCTCAGCCTCAATCATTCAGAAAACTCATCACCTTCACATAAATCTCCTGGGCCACCTTGATTCTGGGGAATCCCATCTTCCTGGCCCTGACGGAAAATTTCACCGCGGCCTCGCTTAATGGGGTAATCTCCACCGTGACCTTGGTCCCCTGGACCTTGGCCTGGACCATTCCGCTTTTTTCCGCCTTAGACAAAATAATGCCCATAATCGAAAGGATCTCGGTGGTGGCATCCCAGACTTCATCCTTATCTCGGGAGGTAATCCCTTCCACGGTGTCGGGGCTGACCACATATCCGCCCATGGCCCCTAAACTGCCGACAATCAAATAGACACACCCCGGGAAAAAAATTAAAAATAATAATAAGAAAAGATGACTTCCGTACGAACCCGATTTTAATCGACCCACGATCTCCTCCCACATTAAAAGACTTCTTTAACCACGGCAAGGTTTTGATCCATGATTAGCCTTCTTAGAACGCCAGCTCAATTTCCCTCTTCTTTTTCGTTTGGACATAGCTTTCGACCTCCTTCCCCAAAGAATGCTCTTCTAAAATTTGTAAGTATTGATCATCATGACTGTCCCCAAATTAATTTGACGGTGGACCAGGGACTTTCTTCAATTTTTGAATCCAAGGGATCATATCTCCAATTTGGCGGAGGATTTTTAAGGGAGACTCTTTTCGTAATTCTTCCCGGGTACAAGAGCCGGTCAAGACAGCAACCGTTTCAACCCCCGCCCCCCTGCCGGTTTGAATATCAATCCCCATATCCCCCACATAAACGGCCTCGTCAGGGGTTAAGGAAAACCGGGTTAAAATCAATTCCAGGATTTCCGGATGAGGTTTCCCGCGGCTGACTTGATCGGCACAAAGAATATAATCAAAATACTGCTTTATCTCCAGATGTTTCATCACGATCCTTGAAAAGACCAAAGACCGATTGCTCGCCACGGCCATAGAGTAACCCTCTTCACGAAGTTTCTTTAAAGTCTCTTTCGCCTTCGGTAACAAGCGGGATCCGGTTTTAAGGGCCTGCCGATGGTGCCGGCGATAAATCCTTAAGGCCTTTTCAATCTGCACGCTGGGAACGAATTGACTTAACAGATGCCGCTCCCCCCATCCCACTGTTTTGCAAATCACTTCCTTGGTTATCAGAGGATATCCCAATTGCGACAAGGTGAAATGGACACTCCGGCAAACCGCCGGATACGCGTTAATCAGTGTCCCATCGAGATCGAAAATGACAAGTTTGACTTTAGAAGTCATGGATGAATATCCCCAGATCTTTTCTTTGAATCCCCCGCTGAAATCCCGGCCACGGGAGCGGACTGATCCCCGGCGCGGAGGCGCGGGCGGATCAATGTTTCAGCGAATAAAGGACCAGCATGCCGATGAGGGCCAGCCCGATCCCCATTCCCCCTTTGAATAACTGGACCACCTCACTCCACCAGACCAGGACTAATGTGATTCCTACAATCAATAAACCCCACCCCAGAACAAACAGCAAGGCCCGGGAAGGATTTTTCCCCTTTTTGTCTTCGGCCATCATTCACCCGCTTTCTCTTAATACCTCTTGAGGCTTCGTTTTCCACCGCCGGTGCATCCAGCCCCACTCCTCAGGATAACAGCGGATATACTGTTCAATCAGCTTAGAAATCTTAGCCACATTGACTTCGATGGTTTCCTGATGATTCTCCCGCTGTTCTAAATCAAGCGGCGGCTCGATCAAAATCTTATGCTGATCGCCTCTTTCGCGAATAATAAACATGGGGATAATCGGGGCCTTTGTCCGCTGGGCAAAAACCACCGGTCCCGTCGCGGTAGCAGCTTTCTGCCCGAAAAAGTCTACAAACACACCTCCCCCGCTGCCGAAATTTTGATCCAGGGGAATAAAGAGAACTTCATTGTTCCTTAAAACCTTGAGGGACTGGTCGACACACGTTTTCCGCGGGACAGCATAAATAGTCTTAAGTCCTAATCGGGTGCGTAAACTCAAAAAATATTCTTCGATGACCTCATCCCGGGCCGGCCGGATAATCGCGCTGAGCGGGAACCCTTCCTGGGCTAAACGCAGCAGCATCAAGGGAAAACTCCCGAAATGGGCACTGACAGTAATCACCCCGTTGCCTAACCTTAAGGCATTCTCTAAATATTTTTTTCCTTCGATGGTCACTTTTTCCTTAATCATCGAGGGGTGGGCCATAAAATAAATCATTTCGCACATCCCCCAGCCAATGTTATCGAAACACCGGGTAAAAATTTTATTGATTTCCCGGGCGTCCTTCTCTGCTCCAAAGGCGATCTTAAGACTTTCGATGGCAATCCGTTTCTGCTTGACGGCAAAACAAAATCCAACCGCCATCAAGATACGGGTTAAAAAACGGACCAGCCCGTAGGGCAGGCGGATAAAAATCCATGTCGTGGCAAAAAGTCCGTTGCGGGCAGCCGCCCTTTTCCATTTTTTTAAAAAATCCTGGAATTTCATAACAGGAGTAGACTGTAACATAAGTTTTTGATCCATACGTCATTCCCCTCCCTTAAAATGGGAGGGGTTAGGGGAAGGTGATACTTGACGTCTAACATCCCCCCACCTATCTCCCCCCATTTGACCCAATCTGCAGGGGGAGGAAATACAGAAATTGAGTTGACAGTCTAGGAGTTTGTTTTAAAAAAATCATTTTTACACTCGGCAAGAAAATCGCCTGCGCTCGATTGCCTTGCCGGGCTCGTTTCGAATGACAGCTTAAGCCCCCAGGATTTTTTTAACTTCCGTGAATAATAAAACCGGGTCAATAGGTTTCATCAGATGCGCCAATGCCCCGGCCTCCAGCTCCGCCCTGACATCATCCGGAGAATCCTTGGCACTCAAGAAAATAATAGGGATGTCCATCGTCTCACTATCCTCTTTGAGTCTGGCGCAAAGATCCCTCCCCTTGATCCCGGGGAGGATCACATCGAGGATAATAAGATCCGGCTTCTGATCCCTGGCGATCTCAAGCCCCTTCTCTCCGGTTGAGGCTGTCAGGATACTGAATCCTTTGGAAAGAAGGACCTGCTGGACTGTTCTTAAAACCGACCGGTCATCATCAACCACCAAAATACTCTTTCGGACAACCCGGAACCTTAATAAAAATGAAGCCTTGATATGATCTTGAATAAAATAGAATAAGATAATCAGATGAACGAGGAAATAACAAACTGCGTCCCATTCTGGTCTTCGCAGAGAATAAGAAAGGTAATAAAGACACATCACCCCATTGAAAACAACGAGATATCTTCGTCCCCAATCCTGAAGGCGGATCACGGAGACCGAACACACAATCAGAAATCCATAAAAGAGGATCAGGAGGATTGCCGGCCGGGGACCGGCTCGAAGGGCATACAAATTGATGAGAATAAAGACGCTATAAAGTACGATTAACGGATAACCGATAAAGGCAATCCTCGATAGTCTTTGCGGCAAAACCAAACCTCCAATTCAATACGGGGGCGCTTCGATTGTGTTATGTATTATGGAGAAAGAGGATTTCTCCCTCGCACGAACCCCCATAGTATACAACCAAAACAAAAATATGCAAAAATATCTCCCATTTTTGTATAGAACGACAGCTGGGAATTGAGGCGGATGGGACTGACCGCCGTCCCGGTCACAAAGATTTTTTTCTTATCTTGATCCTCAACCCAGCGGATGATCCTTCCGGTCTCATCGATCACGCCGCTCACCCCGGTATTCGCCGACCGCACGACCGACCGACGATTCTCCACGGCCCGGAACACCGAAGACTGCAAATGCAGGAAAGGCGCCTGGGAGTCTTTAAACCAGGCGTCATTGGTGATGTTCACCAGAAAATGGGCCCCTCGTTCCACAAATGCCCTGGCAATCTCAGCCACCGCATCCTCGAAACAGATCAAAACCGAGAATCGGGGATGAGAGATTTCTCCCTTCAACCCGACAGATTCTAAAGAGAATACCGTGGATTCCTCTCCAGCCGTGAAATCATCGATCGGCACAATGTCCGCTAATAAAGGAAAGACTCTTCTCCACGGGATATATTCTCCGAATGGGACCAGGTGCAGCTTATCATATTGAACTGTCTTTTCCCCATCTTTGGATAACAGCAGGGCCGAATTATAATATTTCCCTTTTGTTGAGGTAACCACGCCAAACAATAAAGGGATTTGATGCTCTTGGACAAAGGCTCTCAAGGCGTGATATCGCTCCGGTTCTTGCCCGAGGTACCCCGGGAAGGAGGTCTCCGGCCAGATGATGAGATCCGGCCTTTGTTCAATCACCTGCCGCGATAAGGTTAAATGTCTCTCAAAAATCTCCGGCCAATCTTCCGGCCGCCACCGGAGTTCTTGAGGGATATTGGCTTGAATAATTCCAAGGGAAAGCTGCGGCCTTAAAACCTGCGGGCTTCTTAAAACCAATTGAGTAAGCCCATATCCCCAGACGGCCGTCAGCATCACCACGACCCATCCCCCCTCAACAACGCAGACCCTGCCTAATCCGATTTTATCTTTGTTTCTTAAGCAGAGAAAGATATCCTTGATCACCAGATTGACCATCACGATGATAAAGGAGACCCCGTAAAGACCGGTGATATCCGCGATCTGGATCAAGGGCAGATTTTTATACTGCGAGTGGCCCAAATTCACCCAGCCAAATCCGCTGAACAGATGGGCGCGGAAATATTCCAGGACAACCCACACACTGGGAATGATCACCCAGGCCAGCGGTCTGGCCCTCCTCATGATCAACACATAAATCACACCAAAGAGCCCAAAATAAAGGGCCAGGTAAAGATTCATCAGGATCATCCCGGGAATGGTTACATAGATCAGCCAGTAGACTGACCCGGCAAAAAATAAAAACCCGGTCCCATAACCGGCCCAGAAGGCCCGACGCGGCGTTGATTCCTCAAGAATCAGCAGCAAAGGGACAAGGGCGATCCAGATTAAAAAATGAAGATCTACTTTAGGGAAGGAGGCGATGAGAAGAAAAGCGGAGAGAAAGATTAAGAAGATAATTCGCAAAAAATTTTTCATCAAAGGGATTTGCTGCACTAGCTCAGGAATCCGGTAACCATTTTAGCATTTGTGGAGCCCTCCTTAGCTACCCGCCCCAGCTTTCATAATCAGAGGGCTGGGGAATCGGGGCACCCCTCACTGAACGGCTCAGGGCAGTCCGTACGAAGGACTGGCTAGGGAACCCTGCATCGAAAGGCTTTCTGCGTTGAATCCATTCATCCACGAGCGAGCCCGTGGAACTCTGCCCTTCGGGCTTATTAGACATTTTTCACCCCATACAAAACCCTCTGCAATTATTTAATCACAGAGGGTCAGTATATAGTCGCAAAAAAAATTATTTTTGACCCATAAAAATTACCATCGCTTTTCCATTATGATTCTCAATAATTTTTATAGCGGGAGTGGTCGAAAATGTATGCATAAAAGCATGGTGGACAGTTAACACCAAATCTTGCAGAGTGCCATCATCCTCTAAACTCACAACCTTAAGGCCAAATTTTTGAAGATCAGATATGGGAATTTACCGATTATGCGACAGTGTGCCTTTATGGCTCGATAAAGCGGACACAATTTTGCCCGCGATTTCTTCAGCCTTAGCGGATCCATCAAACATGCCTGTTTTTAACCATTTTGTAACGATGCTTTGAGACCACTCGATCGCTTTTTCACAATCACCAATAAAGGTAGGATGATATTTTGATATAATTTCCCGCCATATTGGTATGGTGCTCGGGTCGTTCTTCACCTCTTTAATCGCCTTCTCAAACTCTTCCCTGACACCTTCTGCTGAAAGACCACTGAACTGCGGATCAATGGGCCCCATAAATGAATGTTTCCCCAGGACGATTTCTTTGCACGAGCAAGCTAACATAGTGCCAGCCGACATTGCCAGTTGAGGAATAAATGCTCTAACATCAGTACCAAACATTTTCCTTAAATAATCAACCAGCGATTCAACTGAAGCTAAATTTCCACCGGGAGTGTGCAAAATCAAATCCAGCCCTATTGCACGATTCAATTGATGAATAGTTGTCATAAAACCATTCCTATCATTATCATCTATAATAGCGCTTTCGTGATTTGGCTTTTGGAGCCAACCTGAATAATAGACGATAACATTTCTTTTTGTATAAGCAGATAAATCGGCGAGGAACCTTCTTCGTACTCTATCCTGCGGGCTGAGACCAGCTTCTTTTTGCAGTTCGATTAGAACTTCATTCCAGTTTGGCAAGAATAATCCTTTCAGGAGGGACGGTACTATTGGCGTACATGATCTGATCCACTTGATACAAAGAACACTTCTTTATTTGTTTAGCGAAAGTGTATGGATCATGATATTCGGGTAAATCGTGTTCTGGTATGCCGAACTTTTCGAACTCTTTTTGTATCTGATTTTGATCCATCGGATTGCCTCCTTTAAAAAGAATTATACAATATCCTTTTTAAAAAATACAACTTTATCACTTGCGTATCATTTGCGTGTCACGAGGCAACTTTCTCATGCAAATATTTCTAAAAATCAATTGTTTCGGATTTAGGATATCAAAGAGTTACCTCATCTTGGGGGCACATCCTATTGAGGGGTGTGTCCCCAAGAGTCATTCCTGCGCATCCATATCAGGCCCTCTATGATCTTCCCCCACAGCATTTCTTATATTTTTTCCCGCTGCCGCAGGGGCAGGGGTCATTGCGCCCCACCTTATCTGAGGCGCGGTGAATGGGTTCGGTTTTGCCGGGGCCAGGGGCATCTTCGCCGGCCGCCGATTGAGGTTCTCTCCGAGGGGTGTCTCGTTGAGCCGTCTGAGAAAGGCTAGTGAATTCCTGATGAACTAATCTTTGCGGAAGGGCGCTAAAGACCCCTTGAGAGGATTCGGGTGTCTTCATAGATTGAACATTAAAAATCATCTCCAGCAGGTCTTGATTGATCGATTCATACATCAGCTGAAACATCTCAAAACCTTCGCGTTTGTATTCGATCAAAGGATCCCGCTGGCCGTAAGACCGCAGTCCGATTCCCTCTTTGAGCTGATCCATCGCGTACAAATGATCTTTCCATTTGGAATCAATGATTCTTAAAAACAGGAATCGTTCCAGATGTCGGAGCTGTTCGGGGGACATCTCCTTTTCCTTGGTCTCATATTTTTCCACCAAGGCCTTCTGAATCCCTTCCTTTATTTCATCCTTAGGGATCTGGCTGAACTTTTCTTTATCCCAGCCTAAATCCACGTGAAATTTTGTCTTCAGATTTAAATCCAATCCATCCCTATCGTCCCCGGTGTCTTCCTTCACCTGTGTCAGAAATCTCCGCGTCATCTCCTCAACGACCTCCTGGATGGCCTCCCGGACTCGATCCCGGACACTATCTCCTTCCATAATGGACCGTCTCAGGCTATAGATCGCCTCCCGCTGTTGGTTCATCACATTATCGTATTCCAACAGATGCTTGCGGATCTCGAAGTTATGGTTCTCCACCCGCTTCTGGGCAATCTCAATGGCGCGCGTCACCCAGGGATGTTCAATGACCTGGCCTTCCTCCATTCCTAATTTATCGTACATGGTAATCAGCCGGTCCGAGGCAAAAAGCCGCATCAGGTCATCCTCGAGAGAGACATAAAACCTCGATGATCCCGGATCACCTTGACGGCCAGAACGACCGCGCAACTGGTTGTCGA
>CAYJUK010000006.1:0-23808 GCA_964373335.1 uncultured Planctomycetales bacterium
TTTACATTAAGATATTTATTTTTAGGGGGCGCTCCTCTTCGATGTCGGGAGGCCGCGGATGCGAATAATGATGATCGCGTGGATCTCTCAGATGCTGTCTTTACATTGAATTTTTTATTTACCGGTGGGCGATCCATCCCGCCGCCATATCCGCGTCCAGGAGGGTACCCACCTCATGATGGAACAAATTTTTTATCATGTGATCAGGGATTATAATAGAATATGGGATTTGAGCCGGGGCACAAAGATTTGTCCCCCTGCGGGTATACCCATTCGCACATTTTTTATTTTAAGGAATGCTTAAAAACAATAGTTGTCAATAAGATAAGGATTATGAAAGTATCAGTTTATAAGTATATGGTTAGTTAAAAATCCCTCAATATCAATTTCCTAACTGCTGGCCGATTTTCTTTAAGAAATTCAGATGAAATCGGGCACAGTGCCAGCTTCATCTAAAAAATTTAGGAAAGCTGGCCTGATAATTCCTTTCCTAGACAGGCCGTCTTTCCTTATAAAACATTTAGATGAGGACGGCACCGTAGTGGCTTCTTCTAAATATTAAAGGAAAGCCACACAGCAAAAAAAGATATGACGACCGTAGGGAGGAGTTTTCTTGTCTCATCGATGATATCTCATCGTTGATTGGCTCAATTCTTAAGGATATGGCATACTTGTTGTAGGCTAGAAAAGGAGGTGGGGAAGATATGAAGAAAGTCCTGGCTGTCAGTTTTATGCTTACATTAGTCTTGGGCTTTGCCGCGCCGACTTTTGCTCTTCCTGCATCTGTGGAAAAATTAGGCAAAGGGACCAAAGAGATCATTAAGGCTCCTTTTGACCTAGCCATCAAAGCCAAAGATGAGGTCGTTGCTGCTCATCTGAATCCGATTGGAATCGTGACCGGTTTGATGAAGGCCTCAGCCTATGCTGTCAAGCAGGTGGGTTATGGCGTCATCGATGTGGTTACATTTCCAGTCGACCTAAATGAATAAGACTTCAAGGTTGGAAAAATAGTAAGCCATGGTAGCGTTATGAGGTTCAATCTTATAACCTCACGAGGGGTATGGTTCTCACCATACCCCTCAATTATTTTCACCATATCCCTTTATCATTAATCCGCTGAGTGGTTACTATAAACCCTGATTCCTAATTAGAAAAAGGCGGCTTTCCCTGGGAGATCAGCGATAGACATTTATCATACCTTGAGTGTCGAGTTGTTTGAAGTCTCCCCTCCGAGATTCCAGAAATCGCGATTCTAAAATAGGGATCAGGGTATAAATGTTACTTAGAGCTTGTTCATTCCCTTATTCGATTGTATATTTGTATTCATCATAATTCTTATACTGTAAGCCGGGATATTGATCTGGTTTCGGAATTGTATCCCATCCCAAAAGGTACAGAAAGGGATCCCCCTCCGTAAATTATAGGTGTTATGCTTTTAATTCAGCTCAGCAATCTTCAAGGTAGATTCATTTTAATCCTCCTCATATTATTTTTATTGTCTTCCAAAGAAATTGGATCTTTATGCCTTGGATCGGAAGAGGCTCAAAAGGAACAGTTTTACGAAATATTAGCTTCCATCTGGCCCAGTCTCAAGAGAGGGGGATAACGTTAGGGATCAAAAATTTTTACCGCGTTTCAAAAATTCTTTAAAATTCTATTTTAGAAAGACGCTGTATTTTCCTTCGTTTTCCTAGAATAGAAGAAACTTTATGAAACGAGGGATATGTTACACTGCACTGTGAAGTGGCACAAAACTTTGTGCCCCTACAAACGCAATAAATATGTTGTATTAAAAAAGGCGGGGGAAAGAAAGGATCAGACCGATTCTTCTCTGGAGAGATAAGAGAAACAATAACGATACAGTAATCTTTGATGGCCTTAACAAAGGAGGAAAGTATGCCAATGTTTTTTTTGTTCGGGAAGTATTCTTCGCATGCGCTAAAAAGCGCCTCGTCAGCAAGAACGCGGAAAGCGGAACATCTGATTGCCAAATTTCGCGGACGAGTCAAATGGATGTATGCCCTGCTGGGCCCTTATGATTTAGTGCTGGCCGTTGAATTGCCGGGTGTGGAAGAAGCCCTTAAGGTTTCCGCCGGATTAAGTAAATTAACCGGGATCGGATTTACCACCTGTCCAGCGATCTCGGTTCAGGAATTTGACAGAATCATTCAAGAAGTTTAATGTCCCTGGATTCGAGACCGGGTCAGATAGACCTTTTTAGTCATTGCGGGTTATTTTTGTGAAGACTTGGAATGTCTTGGACAAGGATAGGCCAGGGCTTCGCTCCCTATGGTCGCCGCAATGAAACGAATTGGGACAGTAATGATTTAAGAGAGATGTTGAACTGGGATAAAATATATCTTCATCAAGGGGATATCACTAAACTCAAGGTGGACGCTGTTGTGAATGCGGCCCATACAACCCTTTTAGGCGGGGGAGGTGTCGACGGGGCTATTCATCTGGCGGCGGGCCCTCGGCTGCTCAAAGAATGTCATACCTTGGACGGCTGCCGAACGGGAGACGCCAAGATGACGAAAGGATATAACCTTCCCGCCCGCTATGTCATTCATGCTGTAGGACCGGTTTGGTCTGGCGGGAAAAAGTCTGAAGCTGAACTTTTGGAAGGTTGTTATCGTGCCTGTATGAAGATTGCCGAAGAGAACAACCTTAAGTCCATAGCCTTTCCCTGTATTAGCACTGGTATTTATCGGTTCCCCAAACACCCAGCGGCTGAGATTGCTATTGGCACGGTGCGGGACTGCTTAAAAATTTTACCCTGCATATCCAAGGTCGTCTTTGCCTGTTTCTCTGAGGAAGATTTTGATCTTTACAAGGCATTGCTTTCCAAAAGTCCTCAACAATTTTCACCTGGATTCTCGTGAGGAAGATGTTGTTGCAAATCGTATTTTTGACAGTACTGTTTGGATTGTGAAGAGAAGCCCATTGAAACTCATTTTTATCGTTATTCTCTGTTTGATCGGGGTCAAATCAACGACGTGGGGATGGCGGCCGGCACCGGCGTACCCCGTTTCTCCTTCCTCGGAACAAGAAGAGACCGCGCGCGATCTTAGAAAAATTGTCTTTCATTTGTCAGTGGATATCGGAAATCGCAATTACACTGACTATGAAAAGCTGGATCACGCGGCTGTTTATCTTCTGCAGGAATTCTCCCAGATAGGCTACCCCACTCAAGTCATACCTTATGCGGTTACGGGTCGTAGCTATAAAAATGTCATCGCTGAAAAAACAGCAAATCCCCCAACGTTACGGACTATTATTGTTGGTGCTCATTACGACACCTGCTTTAATCCCGGGGCGGATGACAATGCCAGCGGGGTCGCCGGCTTGCTTCTTTTAGCCAGGATGCTCAAAGGAATTGACCTTAAAGCGAATGTTCGATTCGCGGCCTTTGTGAATGAAGAACCCCCATTTTTTAAGACCTCCAAGATGGGAAGCTGGGTCTATGCCGCCTCGCTCCGGCAGAAAGAAGATCCCATTGAGGCTGTCTTGATCTTGGAGATGATCGGGTATTTCTCCGAGAAGCCGTTTTCCCAGAGGTATCTTCCATTCGCCGGGCCATTTTATCTGCATCAAGGCAATTTTATCGCAGTGGTGGGAAATTTTCCTTCTCGATTTCTTGTCACAAGCATTGTACAATCCTTCCGAGCCCAGCAGACATTCCCCATCGCATCTCTCATCGCTCCCGGTTTTATCCCCGCTGTTAATTACTCTGATCACTGGTCATTTTGGAAGGAAGGGTTTCCCGCGGTCATGATAACGGATACGGCTTTTTTAAGAAATCCCCATTATCATCGCTCAACGGATCTACCGGAAACTTTGGATTATACAAAAATGGCGCAGGTTGTGATGGGTTTAAGAGATTCAATTCACAGACTTGCTGCCCCATAAGAGAGGATTGTTCGTCTCATTGCTGAGATGGGTTTCTGGATCAAGGGGTGTAAATTAAAAAAATCTCCCGGAAATCCTGGTGGATAGAAGGGCAGGAAGCGACATATGATCATCCATTTATTCCAATCCTGGCATAAGAATCGGCAAACCCGAATAGCCTTATTAGCTTTTTTTCACGACATTGAGAAAAATATTGAGGCCTTTTATGTGATGCAGCAGCTCAATAAGCATCGTTATTTTTCTTTGGATGGGTGGAAGCAGATGAAGGATCGGGATCCTGCCATGTTTGATGAGAAAATTTTACGGTATATCTCTATGATCGAGGATTATAATAAGTGCATTGATGATTTTACCATCTATGAGAAATGGTATGCCTTAGATATTAAAAATCGTAATCAGCAGACTGCCCAGATTTTGCATGGTAAAAAAGAGGCGGTGGCTTTGAGGTTCCCTTCTTTACAGATCATCAAGTCAGCCAAAGATCAATTGGAGATTCAATTAAGGCAGATGAATATTCTTAAGAAGGATTATCAATCGCGTTATTGAGAATTCGGGTGTCCCCGGAAATTCAGGGCATTACAAGCCCGCGGGTTGCACATGGCACAGAATAAATAAGGGAACCTTTGCCGGATGGGATCTCAATGTTGACGGAGGGTAACAAATTGGCAAGGGAAATCCGCAGCAAATATCCGCGGCAGTCATTCGTTTGAAGCAGGTGTTTTCTCAAGGAGGGGAATCATATGCCGGCGCTTCTTGAAAAAGAGGCTTTAAGTGTCTCGGAATTGAATGTCTATATTAAAGAAGTCCTTAAGGCGGGATTCCCGCAGGCTCTTTGGGTTTGTGGAGAGATTCAAGGATATGACCGTAATAAGAGTAAGAGGCATATCTTTTTTGAATTGTGTGAGAAGGATTCCATTTCCAAAGATATCCTTGCCCGTATCGGTTTGGTGATCTTTGATCGTCAAAAGGTTTCCATTGATCAGATCATCAAGAGTGCTGAGAATGCCTTTGAATTGAAGGATGATATTGAGGTGAAATTTTTATGCCGGATGGATTTTTATCCTCCTCATGGGGCCGTCCGTTTGATTGTTGAGGGAATTGATCCGGTCTATACCTTAGGCAAGATTGCCCAGGAAAAACAAAGATTGATCGCTTATTTAAAAAAGGAAGGGGTGCTCGATCGCAATAAAACCCTGTCTTTGCCGTTGGTGCCCTTGCGGATTGGTTTGATGACTGCTTTTGATTCCGCGGCTTATAATGATTTTTGTTCGGAATTGAAAAAAAGCGGTTTTGCCTTTAAGGTGTTTTTTAAGAATTGTCTGATGCAGGGGAAGAACGCGCCGGAGGATGTCTGTCGTGCCTTAACGGATTTCAATCAATGGGATCAACTGGATACAATCGTGATTACCAGAGGAGGAGGCTCCTTGGCCGAGTTGAGTTGTTTTGACAATGAGTTGATTGCCCGGTGTATTGCCCAATCAAGTCTGCCAGTGTTAAGCGGGATTGGACATGAAATTAATATCACGATTACAGATTTAGCCGCACATACTTATGAAAAAACCCCGACGGCCATTGCCCAATTCCTTGTCCAAAGGGTGGAGGGATTCTTATCGATCCTTAAGGAAAAATGCCAGTGCCTCTTAGATTTAGCCCAAGAGGATCTCCTTCAGGAAAAACAAAAGATTAAAGACTGGGCGTTCAGTTTAAAGGATCATACCCTGCATTATTTTAAAGAACATCAGCAGGATTTAATTCGATTCAATGAAACCCTGCGTTTCCGGCCAGTTCAGAAGATAAAGGAAGAGGCGCAGAGATTAATAAGTTATCAAGATCAGCTTATTAAAAATGCCCGGTTGCATTGCCGCAATTGGCATCTGAAAATGAATCATTTTGAGAAGTTGGTTGAAATGATCAGTCCGCAGAAAACTCTGAAGCGGGGATTCAGCATGACCCGGGGAGCCGACGGCCGCGTGATCAAAAGTATTCGGCAAGTCAAGGCTGGCCAGGAGCTATTCACTCAGGTTGTAGATGGGATTATTCCATCTCAGGTGGAAAGAGAACAAAGAGTTCAAAAGAAGAGAGATCATAAAAAGAATGCGAACCTGCAACCCGACCTTTTTTCTTTATAAGTTTTTGAATGGCTTCCTTTTCCAACGAGGGGGAGGGGAATCTTTATCATTAAACAAAGAGAATAAGCAGATTCATAGTAAAAATTTTTGACAATACTTACCCCGTTTGAAGGAGGGCCCTATGGCGGAAATCAAGTATAGTAAAGCCATCAAAAAGTTAGAGGAAATTATCGAGAAGATTGAACAGGAACAGATTGACGTTGATGAGCTTTCTTTAAGCGTGAAAGATGCCGTCGAGCTGATCAAAATTTGTAAGGACAAAATCACCAGGGCGGAGCTGGAGGTGAAGGAAGTTGTTAAGGGATTTAAGGATGATGATCATGAAAATTAGATAATAATAGTGATTATCCCAGAGAGGAAGGTAAGCCGTAAAATCAAGTCTAAAAAATTGGGTCTAAAAAAAATATTGACAAAATATTGAGTTTTGTGTATCTTAGTTTCACTTTTCAGAGTTCGTTGTCATTTAAGATTTTTAATGAAGGCATATTTGTTTGAGAATAAAGCAGTTAGAATTCTCGTTTTTTTTGTCAGATATTTGGCACTCAAATAATCAGAGTGCTAATCAGAAATTCGAAACCCCAATTCTGAATGAGAAATGCCTTTTCAACCCCAATCTTGCTATGCAAAATTGGGGTTCAACAGGCAGTGACACACCCAATGGGTGAAAAACTTCACTCATTGAATGCTTGTGGAGAGGATGATTTTCTGAAACGGAGTCGGGGCCGAAATATCAATAATCAATTAAAAAAGGGAGGAGTAGAAATGAAGATCAAACCATTAGGTGATCGAATCGTCATTAAACAGCTTGAAGCAGAAGAAAAGACTAAAGGAGGCATTATCTTACCAGATACCGCTAAGGAGCGGCCGCAAGAAGGTAAGGTTGTAGCGGTTGGACAAGGAAAGGTTCTCGACAATGGCAAACTTCAATCACCGGAAGTCAAAGAAGGTGACAGAATCCTTTATTCCAAATACAGCGGTTCTGAGATTAAATTGACTGGTGGTGAGGAATTTTTGATTATTAGAGAAGATGATATTTTAGCCGTTGTTGCCTAAGGGAAGTTGATAGGTTTAATCCGTGTCTACCAGAGGGTAGAAGTAATAAGGAAGTAAAAAGATTGAAAGAGTTCTTCTTAAGGAGGAGACAAAATGGCAAAACAAATGATTTTTAGTGAGGACGCCCGCCGAGCAATACTCAGAGGGGTGGAACAGCTATCCCGCGCGGTCAAGGTGACCTTAGGACCCAAAGGTCGTAATGTGGTTTTGGATAAAAAGTTCGGTTCCCCAACTATCACGAAGGACGGTGTCACTGTAGCCAAAGAGATTGATTTGGCGGATCCTTATGAGAATATGGGGGCTCAGATGGTCAAGGAAGTTGCTGAAAAGACATCGGACATCGCGGGAGACGGTACCACAACCGCCACCATCCTGGCCGAATCGATTTACCGAGAAGGATTACGAAACGTAACCGCAGGGGCTAATCCCATGGCCCTCAAGAGAGGGATTGAATTCGCGGTTGAAGCTGTCGTAGAGGAGATCAAAAAGCTCTCCAAGAAAGTCGATAATAAAAATACCAGAGAAGTGGAACAAGTTGCCTCCATTTCTGCCAACAATGATTCATCGATAGGTAAGATCATTGCCCAGGCTATCGAAAAGGTCGGCAAAGACGGTGTCATTACCGTTGAAGAAGGAAAATCCCTGCAGACGGAACTCAAGATTGTCGAAGGGATGCAATTCGATCAAGGATATTCATCCCCTTATTTTGCCACCAACCCGGAAAAGATGACCTGCGAATTAGACCAGCCTTATATCCTCTGTTATGAGAAGAAGATTACCAACATTAAGGATATCCTTCCTTTATTAGAGAAGGTGGCTCAAGGCGGAAAACCGTTTTTAATTATCTGTGAGGAAGTCGAAGGGGAGGCCCTGGCGACCTTGGTTGTCAACAAAATGCGCGGTACGTTATCTTGCGCAACAGTGAAAGCCCCGGGATTTGGTGATCGCCGGAAGGCCATGCTGGAAGACATTGCCATTCTCACGGGTGCTAAAGCGATCACGGAAGATCTGGGAATCAAGTTAGAGAATATTGACCTGAGCTATCTTGGACGGGCCAAGAAGGTGAAGATCGATAAGGAAAATACCACGATCGTTGAGGGGGCAGGAAAGACAGCCGACATCAATGGCCGTATTGCCCAGATCAAGAACCAGATCGAGACCACCGATTCTTCCTATGATAAGGAGAAACTGCAGGAGCGGTTAGCGAAGATCTCCGGCGGCGTTGCCATTATCAACGTCGGCGCGGCCACCGAGACAGAAATGAAGGAAAAGAAGGCTCGCGTAGAAGATGCCTTGCACGCGACCCGTGCCGCCCTGGAAGAAGGAATCGTTCCTGGCGGTGGAGTTGCCTTATTAAGAACTATCGCTGCGTTATCCAAGGTTAAGGTGAAGGGTGATGAAAAAACCGGCGTTGACATCGTTATCCGGGCCGTTGAAGAGCCGGTCCGTCAATTGGCCTTTAATGCGGGATTAGAAGGCTCAGTGATTGTCGAACGATTGAAATCGGAAAAGACCAACGTTGGTTATGATATTAACAAAGACGAATATGTCGATATGATCGACTCGGGGGTTATTGATCCTGCCAAGGTCACGCGAACCGCGTTGCAAAATGCGGCCAGCATCGCTGGATTGCTTTTGACCACCGAGACCTTGATTACCGACGCGCCGGAGAGGAATGGCAAGAAAGACATGCCGCATATGCCTCCGGGAGGAGACATGTATTAATACCGTTAGAACCTCAACTCCGCATTAGAAAATCGAGGCTTCGACAAGTGAAATTTTTCATCCATTGGGTGAGGCGTTGACCATCGATCAACGATTTCTAAATCGGAGATGGGTTTAGAAAATAACTGCGAGATTTCAGGCCTAGAATAGTTAGACTGTGATTATGGATGAGAGGGCTTAAACAATCTCGTGGATTAGCATAAAAGAAAGAAGGGACAGCTCACTTCAGGTGATACTGTCCCTTTTTATTATAAAGAGCTCCCTTTGTTCGGCGGAACTCTATTCCGTAAAAATTACGGTAAAGGATGATCGCAGCTTAAGGGGCTTTCAGGATCATATCCTTCGGGATAGGAAGCCGGCGGAACTGCGGTTCAGCCGGGCGACAATCGGCTGGGCAATTGTTGGAATCCTAACCTTCATCACTTCGGGAATTCCCACAACTAGGGCCTAGCAGAGTAGTCTCTTGGACAGGAAACTACGGTTTCTCCAGCGTTGCAGACGGTGTTACTTCATAATATGAATAGGACATTGACCACAATCCGGTGGACAATTCATACAGTTTTCGGTGGCTTTATTACAAACCCCATCCCCGCAGGGAATATTCAGTCTACAGTCTTTGGGGCAATTGGTTTTAGACTCTCCTAATTCACAAACAGCATTTCCGCATATAGGTCTTCTTATAACTGCTTCTGCACGATCGGAAATTATCAAAACAGCAAAAGACAATAATAAGAAGTAAGCCAATAAAGAATATTTACCCAGTTTTTTCATTTTAGATCCTCCTTTTCACTCTAGAATTTTTTTGTGCGAGACGTTTAGATTTTTTGGCCTTTGAAAGTATCCTCTTCAAAGATACAACATTTTTTTGAAAATGCAATACCATTACTGGTCATTTGGGAAAACGTTTTCCTTTTTGGGATGTCGTATCTCATGAAATTGCAGTGATTAATAAAGCTATTTTAAAATTACTAAAAGGATGATCATTTCCGAATTTTTTACCCATCCTGAGCAAAGAAAAATCCAACAGCGTCAAACAACGAAATTTCTCCTTGCTTAGGCTTTCTTCACTATATATAATAACCCCAACTTCGAATGAGAAATATTTTTTGACGGGTTATGACTCAACTATTGGTTGAAAAACTTCGCTCATCAAGTTTTCGAGGAGAGGATTTTTTCTAATTTGGAGTTGGGGTCAGAACGCCACAATCCTTTTAATGAATACTCATCAAACTGAATAGAGGAGTTACAGCTATGTCTGTCGTCCATTTATCAGATAAAAATTTTGATGTTGAGGTTCTGAAATCCAGCCTTCCGGTGATCGTCGATTTTTGGGCGGAATGGTGCGGTCCCTGCCGGATGATCAGCCCTATTGTTGAAGAGATCGCTAAAGATCTGCAAGAGAAACTGAAGGTCGCCAAGGTCAATATCGACGATGAACAAGAGATAGCGGCTAGATTCAATATCATGTCAATCCCCACGCTTCTGATCTTCAAGGATGGGAAAGTCGTTGAGCAGATCGTTGGTGCCATGCCTAAGGCCCAGCTCTTATCTAAGATGAATCCTTATCTCGCGTAAAAAAATGTTTATTACATTTTGTAAATCTAAGATTGCTCATGGTCACGTGACCCGGGCGGATCTCCATTATGAGGGGAGCATTACGGTTGCCGCGGATTTGTTAAAGGCCGTTGATATTGTCCCCGGGGAAAAGGTGGAGATCTTAAACTTGAACAATGGTTCCCGCATTGAGACCTATGCGATTGCCGGGAAAATCGGATCAGGGCAGATCTTTTTGAACGGTCCTGCCGCGCGCAGCGGTATTGTCGGGGATCGAGTGATCATCTTAAGCTATGGCTTGATTGATGCCCAGGAAGTGAGCCGCTATCAAACGAAGATCATTTATCTGGATGAGAAAAATAGAATCAAAAGAAAAGGGAAATAAACAAACCTTAGGCGATCTCCCTATTCTTCACCTTCATCATCTTGTGTTGAAACCCTAGTTCCGCAGTATGGCAGAAGGATTTTGTAATTTTCAAAAGGTGAGAATTTTTAAGACCAAATTTTCCACCACAGTCAAAACAAGCTCTCATCGAGCATGATTCAAACTGCAGAACCAGGGCTAACCTTCCTTCAGTATCTTCTATGGTCATGACCAAATTAAAGATTCGACTTTATGGAGATCCGTGTCTACGAAAAAAATCTCTTCTGGTTAAGTCCTTAGGACCCTCCGAACGAATCCTGATCAATTTCCTGTTAGAAACGATGCATCACTATAAAGGCGTTGGGTTAGCCGCTCCTCAACTTGGGATTAATCAGCGGATCTTTGTTGTGGATCTCGGAGAGGGCCCGATTGCGGTGATCAATCCTAGGATCCTCAAATGGATGGGATCAGTTGTGCAGGAGGAGGGGTGTCTCAGTATTCCCGGTGTGAATCTGTCTATCAAGCGGCCGGAGACGATTAAAGTGGAGTACCGGGATGAAAATGATAAGCCCATAGAACGGGAATTCACCGGTCTGCTGGCCCGTGTCTTTCAGCATGAATACGATCATCTGCAAGGGAAACTCATCGTTGATTATCTGAGCTGGCAGGGAAAAAAGAAAATAGCTCAACAACTTAAGGAATTGGAAAAGAAGAGTCAACTGCAGAGTGGGGTGAGATGATCACAGGGGAAGTGAAAGGATTACCCTCATGGTTTCGTCAAGATCTTCCGGATATGGAGAGGATCCGGAAGATGCAGGGTCTCTTCCGCGGGAAAAGACTGCATACCGTCTGCGAAAGTGCCCATTGCCCCAATATGGGTAAATGCTGGGGACAGGGTGTGGCGACTTTCATGATCTTAGGAGAGATATGTACCAGGGCCTGCCGATTCTGCGCGGTGGCCGCGGGGAGGCCCCCGGCCGTCGATCCGGATGAGCCTCGCCACCTGGCCTCGGCGGTTCAATCGCTGGAGCTTCGCTATGTGGTCATTACCTCGGTGGCGCGGGATGACCTGCCCGATGAAGGTGCGGATCAGTTCATCCGTACGATTGAAGAAACCCGGCGGTTGAATCCCGGAATCAAGATTGAGATTTTGGTTCCCGATTTTTCCAATAGGCTTGATCTTCTTAAAAAAATCATCGCGGCTAAGCCAGAAGTCATGAGTCATAATATGGAAACAGTCCGCAGATTATCTCCATTGGTCAGGCCTCAGGCGGGGTATGATCGTTCTTTAGCGGTCTTAGCCAATTTGAAACGGCTTAATCCGGATCAAATTGTCAAGACCAGCATCATGATCGGGCTGGGGGAAAGGGAAGGGGAGATCACGGAGCTGATGTCGGACGTTCGTTGCGCGGGATGTGATATCCTCACGATCGGCCAATATTTGCGCCCAACGGCCTTAAAAAGACATTTACCAGTCGAAGAATTTGTCCCTTTAGAAAGGTTTGCGGAATATCGGCAGCGGGGGCTGCAGATGGGATTCCGTCATGTCATGAGCAGCCCCCTTGTCCGCAGTTCTTACATCGCAGAAGAAGGTTATAAAGAATGTTTAGAAAAAACCCGTCCCCAGGTTTAAGATGACCTTAACTGAGAAATCCAAAAACGTTTTGAATTTTCTTTTCCGATTATCATTCAGTGTCATCCTTTTAATATTTATTTTTAGGAAAATCGACTGGGATAAGACACAGGAGGTTTTAAAACACGCACAACTCAATGACATTCTTTACGGGGCATTGATGTTCGTGATCATTCATTTCATTTTGATAGCACGATGGTTGATCTACATCCGCGCCCTGGGGCTGGCCGTTCCTTTTAAGTCGGTCGTACGGTATTTTTTTGCCGGTTTATTTGGCAATCTTTTTCTGCCGACCGCGATCGGGGGGGATATGATTAAGATGGTGGGCTTATGCCGAGACAGCGCGCAAAAACCCAAGGTGGTCGCCAGTGTTTTACTGGACCGGTTAAGCGGATTTGCCGGGATTGTGATTGTGGCTGTCTTTTCATTTGTGTTCGCCTTCCGCATGATTCAAGATATCTCTCTGATGATCTCGATAGGGATTCTGGCGGGGGTTTCATTGGGGACAGGATTTTTGTTATTTTATCAGCCGGCCTACGCACGGGCCGGCCGGATATTCGATCGGATTCCCAAACTCAAGCAAGGTTTGATGAATATGCATTACGATATCGCCCTTTTGAAGGATCGACGAGACGCTATTTATAAGGCGGTGGGATTGTCGTGTGTGTCTCAGTTTATCTTTGCATTAACCTTTTATTTTATTGCCAGGGCATTGCATCAACAAATCGCTCTGGTCTATTTTTTAATTTTTGTGCCTCTCATTTGTGCGGCATCTGCTGTTCCCTCGATCGGAGGGTTAGGCCCGCGCGAGGCAGGGGCAGCCTATTTGTTCTCCAAAATAGGAGTCTCTTCCGGGATCGCTGTCAGCATCTCACTGATGAATTTCTTTTTTATGGTCGTGGTAGGGCTATTGGGGGGATTGTACTTCCTTTGTACGACGAACTCTTATCACCCTCAGCCTAAGGAGATCTATGGCGCTCCATTATCTTCTTGATGGTTATAATATTATTCAGCAGATGCCTTCCCTGGATTTTAAAAATCTGGAAGAAAGCCGTAGAATTTTCATGCAATTGATCGAAAATGATCGTCCGCAGGGAAGCCCCAATAATGCTGTAACTGTTATCTTTGACGGGAAACCCGGACTGTGGGGGTGCGGGCAGTCTTATTCGAGTTTGGTGAATGTCATTTTTGCCGAGAACGAATCCGCCGATCAGAGAATTAAGAAGATGGTGGCGGGCGCGAAGAATAAGAGAAATATGGTTGTTGTCACGGATGACAAGGATATCCGATTTTATGTCCGTTTTGAAGGGGCTCAGCTTTTGAATGTCCGGGATTTTCTCATCAGATTAACACCGGCATTAAAGCGCGGGACAGCGATCTTAAAACGACTTTCCCAATCTCAAGGACCGGAAGACAAAAAATTCTTATCGCAAAATTTAGAAGACAAAATTACCAAAGAATTAGAGGATGTGTGGTTGAAGGAAAAGGATCAAAAACACAGATGATAAGAAAAGTCTCTCTTCCCGCCGGGGGAAAATTAAAGAAACGGATGGACATGATCCCGCGGTATGTCGCCAGTGTTGGTCAGGCGGTTTTTTTCTTAGGAGAGATTATCGGGCATGTCTTCAGAGGTCGTATTCGCGCGGGAGAGGTTTTGAAGCAGATTTACGAGCAGGGTGTTCAATCCATTGTCATTATCATGTTAGTTTCCCTTGCCGCGGGAGTTGTTCTGGCCCTTCAGGGTTATGTGATGATGGTACGGTTTGGAGTTAAAGAATATGTGGCCCAATTGGTGGCCCTTTCCTTAGTGAGAGAATTAAGTCCGGTATTTACCGCCTTAATTTTTTCTGGCAAGGCCGGATCCAGGATTGCCGCTGAGCTGGGCACGATGAATGTTAATGATCAGATTTTAGCCACCAGGGCATTAGGAATTGACCCGATAGAGTTTTTAGTCGTCCCGCGCTGGCTGGCCTGTCTTTTGGTGCTCCCGATTTTAACGATTATCTCGGAGATCGTGGGGATATGGGGGGGTTATGGCATCGGGGTTTATGAGGCCCACATCGCCAGTTCTTTTTACATCAACCAAACCCTGCGAGCCATCCGTTATGTGGATTTTTTCAGTGGTTTCATCAAGGTCTGTTTTTTTTCCTTCTTGGTAGGGTGGATCTGCTGCTATCAGGGTTTTATGACGCGGGGGGGATCTTTAGGGGTCGGCCGATTTACCACGAAGGCAGTCGCTTATTCTTATATCTTTGTGATTTTATCCAATACTCTATTAACAAAGATTATTTTGAATTTATGGGGATGAGATTATGAAATATTTTTTTTGGGGTTTGGTGCTGGTGATCGGATGCGCGGGACCGTCGGGTAATGATGGCTTGCTTAAGAGTTTTCCTGCCCCGCTTCAGGAAACCGAATGGATTGTTAACGGGGAGCCGATCGAGTTTCAGAGTGAACAATGGTACCCCCAGGATGATTTCGAGGTGCTGCTGGATCCCGAGATGACCCCGGCGGGTCATTATCGAGAGGTTGAGTTTTTTGTTGAAAAAATCGATGTGAAACCTTACAGTCGAATTTATACAAAATTTGGACGTAATAAATTCCGATATTTTGAGAAAAGACCTCCTGGGGAATGATCAAGATCTCTTATCTTCAAAAGACATTAGACGGCAAAAAGGTTTTAGATGATTTGTCTCTGGAAATCAAGAAGGCCGAGATCTTTGTCATCCTGGGAGAAAGCGGTTCGGGAAAAAGCGTGCTTCTGCGGCATTTGATGGGATTGATGAGGCCGGATCAGGGGTCTATTGAAATCGATGAGGTGGATATTACGAAATTATCCGAAAATAAACTGCTTAAATACCGTCGGGCGATTGGCTTTCTTTTCCAGGAAGGAGCCTTGTACGATTTCATGACCGTTTACGAGAATATTGCCTTCCCTCTGCGGGAGCATACCAATCTTAAGAACCCTCAAATCCGGGAGAAGGTGGAAAATATTCTTAAGATGGTGGACTTGGAAGGAGTGGAAGAAAGGTATCCTTCGGAGTTAAGCGGAGGAATGAAAAAAAGAGTGGCCCTGGCCAGGGCGGTTATTTTAGATTCAAAAATGCTTTTCTGTGATGAACCGACTTCAGGTTTGGATCCGATTCGTAGCCGGGACATCTCAGATCTTATTGAAAAGATTTCCAGACAATTACAATGCACGACAGTCATCGTTTCCCATGACATCAAGAATGCCTTAAGGATCGCGGACCGAATAGCCCTTTTACATCAAGGAAAGATGGCTTATGTGGGAACCCAACAGCAATTGAAATTTTGCAAAGATCCCTTGGTAAAGGAATTTCTCAACTGAGGAAAAGTCATAGATGGAAAGAGACGAATTCTTAAGAAAATTTTTAGCTGGTTTATTCTTGATCGTTGGGCTGGTCCTTTTCGCGGGGGTGGTCTTTGTTCTGGGGATTGAAAAAGGGTTAACGGAGCCCAAATTTCAGATCGAAGTTTTGTATAAAAATGTGGGAGGATTGTTGGAAGGAGCCCCCATCCGATTAGCCGGATTTAATGTCGGTTATGTTCATAAGATCGATTTTTTGGATCAAGAGATTAATGAGCGTCGTTTGAAAGTGATTTGCAGTATCTATAACAAATATAGAAATCAATTGGAGATGAGTTATCATTACGCGATCAAGACCGAAGGTATTCTCGGAGAAAAGTATGTCGAGATTAAGGTCTCCGAATACGGCCCTCACGTGGACTTGAGCAAGCCTATCCTGGGAGAGGGGCCGTTGGATGTCGAAGACTCGGCGGAGATTTTTATTAATACGGCAAAATTACTGATGAAAACCTCCCAGGAGGTCAATGCCATCGCCGCGGAGCTGAAGGTTGTTTTGCGAAGTACGAAGCGTGTTATTCATCGCGTAGAACAAAAATTAATGGAAGGCACCCTTTTTAAAGTTTTCTAGATACAAATAACTTTTTGCTGTTTGTGATTTTTGATCTTCCATGATAAGATACCGCTCGTTTCACTTCGTGCCGAGTACCATTTCCAAATCTCACGGTAGGAGGCATAACAACTGACGGAATTTTAACAACCCACAATATCAAATATGTTTGTCATCGCCAATTTTATAAAGGCTGCAGCGGATATTTTAAGTCTCATTCTGGGATTAGCGTCCTGGCTGGTTTTTTTAAGAGCTATTATCAGCTGGGTTAATCCTGATCCGTATAATCCAGTCGTCCAGTTTCTCTACCGAACCACGGAACCGCTTCTGGCTCCTATCAGACGATTTCTTCCTGGGGGCAGGATCGATGTTTCCCCCATCATTGCTTTCTTGATTATTGTGTTTTTGCAATCCTTTTTAGTTGCTTCGCTGAGGGATCTCAGTTATTATATGCGACAAAATCAACCCGCTTCCTTGATTGAACCTACGTCCTTTCAAGAGGAACAGCAGGGTGAAATCTTCAAATGACGGAAATGGGATACGGCATGGGTGAGTTCAGGGAATATGATGATTGATAAAATTAAACAATTGATGGAGATGAAAAAACAAGCGGAGCAGATCAAGCGTGAATTAGAATCCATCTCAACGGAGATCAATGAAGCGCGAGGGATCACAATTGCCATCAATGGAGCCCAGCATTTTCAATCCATCGTCTTGGAGGAAAATCTTTTAAATACGGGAAACAAACAACGGTTGGAAAACGATCTCCTGCGCAGTGTCAATGCCGCTGTCCGGAAATCTCAGCAATTAGCGGCACAAAAAATGAGTCAAATGCCGGGTTTGAATCTTCCGGGCCTTTAAAATAAATCATTGATAGGGAAATTTAAAGAAAGGGGGCATCCATGCCTTACGATAAAACGTTAGACGTTGAAACTTTTAAGGAGGTCAAAGATTTTGATAATACCCGTATCTCGGTGGGGATTTTTTCTTATAACGGCGGGGAAAAGAAACTTCAGTTGACCCGGGAAAATCAGGGACAAGATGAGGATTGGCGGTTCGCGAAGCTGGGGCGCTTAACGAAACGCGAAGCCAAGGAGATCATTCCAGTAATGATGAAGGCTATCGAAAATATGGGGTAAGTCTTCACTGAAAGCAGGAATGATGGACCTATGAGTCAAGAAGTCTATTTGACCAAAGCGGGATTTGAGAAGTTAAGAGCGGAATTAGAGCGTTTGAAGACCTCGGAACGTTTTAAAATATCCAAGGCTATTGGGGAGGCCCGCCTGCAGGGCGATATCTCGGAAAACGCGGAATATGATGCCGCTAAAGACGCTCAAGCCCACAATGAGGCACGCATTGCCGATCTGAATCAACGACTGGCTTCGGTGAGGATCATTGAGAATGAAAATATCCCTGCCGATAAAGTGTATATTGGGGCCTTGGTCACTTTAAAAGATCTCGAAACAAAAGAAGAATTTGTCTATCAGATGCTTTCTCCCGAAGAGGCCGATTTTGAGGAAAATAAAATCTCTATCTTTTCTCCATTAGGGAAAGGATTGATGGGGCACGCTGAGGGAGAAAAGGTCGAGATTAAGGCCCCGGTGGGAGTTCTTCACTATAAAATCCTCAAGATTCAAAGACCTTGATTGATTTTCTCCCGGTTTGTTGAAGCATCACCCCATAATGCTAAAGAAACCCAGAGTACCGCGATGGGTAAAATGGCCAGCAAAAGACGATTCAGTGTTACCCTAAGCCACCAGCCAATTTCAAAATAAGTATTGATCAGATAATAAGTAATCAGGACTGCCAGGTATACTCCCAGAAATACTGGCAGAAGCCATAACCCTCCTCGAAATCCATTTTTAATTCCTAAAAGAGCGCCGATCGTTAAAAGGATCCAAATTCCGTTCCATTTTTGGCTGCACCATTCTACAATCAAAAAAGCGAGGATCATTAACCCGCGGTATTGGGTCACCGGACGGGATTCAGAAAATATTCCATTAATAAATGTTTGATTGCCGGGAGAATAAAGGATCTCGAAGTAAAAATTGGCGGTAAAGGAAAGGAATCCTCCCAATAATAAAAAGAAAGGGAGGGTATAGGAGTTTTTCTGACTTCTAATGACATTGAGCAGATAGGGCCAGGCTAAAAGAAAGAGGATCAAGGCTGCCATTGCTCCTTCGCTTTTCGTGAAACTGAGAAGTCCCAGAAAAAGGCCGCTTAAGAAGGCAAAGGAGTGATGACCATGAATCCTTGTCATCAGCAGACAGTATAAACTGGCTAAAAGATAATAGCTGAGAACAATATCGCAATATTGACTGGTGGCATTCTGAACGAAGAAGGGCAAGGTGAAGATCAATAATCCAGCTCCGACCGCGATCCCTCGAGGAATCCATTGTTTGAGGATCGCAGAGAGAAGGCCGATCGTCATAACAGTAAAGACAATTGAGGTGACCAAGGGAATGACGGGATTGGGATTTCGCATGAACATCCATCCCCAGACGTTGATGAGGGGCAGCAGAAGGGGATAATGGGGGGAAGATCTCCAGAGAATGGGGTCAAATAAATTGTCCCAGCGTTCTTGTCCTAAGAATAAGAAGCGAGCTTTCAGATTCCAAGCTGACCAGGCGTCCCATCCTCCCAGAGGGTAATAACGGGCTTCAATCCACAGAGGAATGATCATCAGGATCAAGGCGGCTAAAAAAAGAAGATCAGATAGTTTTAGAAAAGATAAAGATAACCGTAAACGGTTCTGTTTCCAATCCAGATATAATTTAAGGCCGATAAGAAAAATGAATAGGATGAAGGAACTACCGAGGATCAACCCCGGTCGGAGTCGGCCAAAAGCGATATATCCCCAGAAAAGAATAAGGGCATGGAGCCCCAGACCAATGCCGCCGCTTAAAAAAAGATGAATCCAGGTATCGAAAGGACGATGACCGCGGAATAGCAGGCTTAACAGGAGAGCCCCAGTTGCAAAAGAGAGGAAATAAGGACAAAGAATCATGAGGGTGTTCAGAATGTTCATCGAGTTGTTTGTTGAGCCAATATGATCCCAAATTGATTTTTCTTGAGAGGGATGGCAGCCATTTTTTTAATCTTGGCTATCGCGGCACTCTCGCTCGTGCAGTCAAAAAGGATATATTTGTACTGAGAGTAATCCAAATCCAGGATGGTTGGTGCCAGGATATATTGAGCCTGGGCATATTGGGCGGATATTTCCTCTTCATTGAGATCCCGGTCGGTGTAGTATCCCGCATATTTGATCCCCTTAAAGAATGACTCTATGCCTAAGAATCTGTATCCGGAAAAATAAAAAGGGAGATGTTTTCTTTTTTCTTGATGGATATGGATGGTGGACGCTAAATCAATGCCGTTATAGAACATCATCCCCAGGGCAATTAGGATAAAGATTCGTCGGGGTTGTATAAGCTGGAATAAATGTTTAAGATGACTCATAAATGGCTGGTTCTGATCCTTGAAGATTGAAAATTCACTATGTCGTGAATATTCTACTTTTAAAGTATAGGGTTTGCAACCCAAACCTGGTTGATTAAGGGGGACTGAAAAATAGCAACCGGCTGATAAATCAAAAGACGGTCCATCCGGAAAACGGTCCAACCGGCCCCAAATTGTATAAAGAAAATCTTTCGAAACAGGATATTCGCAAGTATAATACTCCTGTTTTGTTACAAAAATAGTGAACACTCCTCTGTTTAGAAAAACAAGGAATAGTGCCGTGTTCAACCCTAGAAATTGTAGTTCAATTTCTAGGGTTCAATTGTATGACATGGCATGAGATTAACTTCGATTAAGTCTTAAGGTTTTGGCCATGAAATTGAGTTCTCCAAGGAGTCCTGTCATGATTAATATTGGGGTTATAGGATGCGGCCACTGGGGCCCAAATCATATCCGCATTTTTAACTCTCTTGCCAACTCCCGGGTCCTACGCTGCGCCGATGTCAGCAAAGAGAGGCTCAAATTTATTCAAAATCTAAATCCCAATATTCAAGTCAGCACGGATTATCGGGAGATCTTAAAGGATCCCGAGATTCAGGCTGTTTGTATCGCCACCCCCACCAATACCCATTATTCTCTGACTAGTGAATCTTTAAAAAGTAAGAAGCATGTCCTCTGTGAGAAGCCCTTAGCCTTAACCTCCAAGGAGTGTGAGGAATTGAAGAGGTTAGCGGGCAGGATGGGGAGATCCCTCATGGTCGGGCATGTCTTTGTCTTTCATTCGGGGATTATTCGTTTGAAAGAGCTGATTAAATCAGGCGAGGTGGGGGAAATCCATTATGCCCACTCGGAGAGAACCAATCTGGGTCCTTTCCGTTATGATGTCAATGCCTTGTGGGACCTGGCACCGCATGATATCTCCATTTTTAATTACCTGTTTGATGAAACTCCGCTGAGCGTCTCTGCCAGAGGTCAAAAGTGTTTAGGCACTGCTCGTGAGGACTTAGCCTTTGTGACCTTGGAGTATCCCAAAAAGAAATTAGTGAATATTCATGTCAGCTGGCTGGACCCGAAAAAGATCAGACAGTTAACCGTTGTCGGGGATAAAAAGATGGTCGTTTGGGATGATCTTGATAATCTCGGACCTCTCAAGATTTATGACAAATATGTCGAGAAGATCTCCAAGTTCTATTCCACCTTTGGAGAATTTCAATTGTTATCCCGGGAGGGAAGCATTACGATTCCTCACATTGCCGCTCAAGAACCTCTGAATGTCCAGGCCCGGTATTTTGTCGATTGTATCCAGAACAATAAGCCCCCGCATTTGGCCGATGCCCAGAAGGGCGGTGATGTCGTCAGGACCCTGGCGTTTATCCAAAAGTCTATGGATAAAGGCGGGACCCCGATTTCTGTCAAGTGAGAGTTTTGATTCAACGACTTTATGGCAAGTGAAAAATGAACAAGGTGCTGGTCTCTCCGATTGTGTATAATGAAAATATCAAGTTGAAGAATGTTATTCAGAGATTTTTAAACTGCCGAGCCTATGGCCGGGTGGACTATCTCATTATGAATGACGGATCGACGGATGAAAGCGTCCAGATTATTGAGAGTTTTTCCTCCGCGGGCGTCAAGTCCCTTTGCCATCACAATAGGAGGGGAGTCGGGGCTGCCATCCGAACGGTTATTCGCTATGCCCAGCAAAAAGGCTATGAAACACTGGTGATCATGGCGGGAAATGATAAAGATAATCCCGAAGAAATTCCGTTGTTGATCGATCCTATCGTCAATGAGGGGCATGATCTTGTTCAAGGATCTCGGTATTTAAAAGGGGGAGGGATCGGCGGGGATATGCCTTTTTATCGAAAGATCGCGACCCGGCTTCACCCGGCCCTGATGTCTTTGATGACACAAAAAAAAGTTACCGACAGCACCAATGGATTCCGCGCGATAAGATTATCTATTTTAAATGACGAAAGGATTAATCTTGATCAAGAATGGCTCAATGCCTATGAGCTGGAACCTTATCTGCTTTTTAAGGCATTAACGTTAGGCTATAAATTCAAAGAAGTTCCGGTGAATAAGATTTATCCAGCAAAGAAGCTGGGCATTACGAAGATGCGTCCGATTATCGGGTGGTGGAGTATTTTAAGGCCGGTTCTCTATCTGGGGCTTGGCTTGAGGAAATAGTCAGGTTGACTGATCAAAATCAAAATAAAGGGGATCCCTTGAAGGAGAGAATTATGAACAAAGGAATGATTCTTTTTTGTCTGATTCTGATGGGGTGCAGCGCGGGTGCCGAGAAAATCAAACACATCATTGAAAATCCGGAATCTATTATTCAAGATACTCAGTTTACTGAATACCGGGACCAGCTGGATCAATTGGAACGGGATTACCTGAAGAAAAAGATTACCTATTCCGAATACCTAGAGAAAAAGAAAGAATGGGAAGATCTTTATACAAGACAAGTGGAAGAAAGAAAAAATATTATTGAACAACCTATGCCAGAGCGATGAGAATCTACGGTAAAAATCCTGTCCTGGAGCGTCTGAAAACCAATCATCGCAGTATTCAAAAGATATTCATCGAATACGATCACCCCGAAGCTCCTTATATCCAGAAAAAGGCTAAGCAGTGGGGGATTCCGGTTGTTCATCTTAAGAAGTTTCAAATCGAGAAATGGGCGAGAAATAAAAATACCCAGGGACTTATGATGGAGATCGATGAGTTCTCCTACCGCGCCTTCCCAGATTTATTAGCTGCGGCTATCGAGCACCAGCATACAATCGTATTCATCGATGAAATCAACGATCCTCAAAACCTGGGGGGGATTATCCGGAGTTTAGCCTGTCTGGGGGCATTCTCTCTTTGTCTTCCGACCCATAAATCCGTTCATGTGACCGAAAGCGTCCTCAGGGTAGCTTGCGGCGGTGAAAATTATGTGCCTATGAGCGTTGTGGGTAACTTGAATCAAGCGATAGGGAAGGCCAAAGAGGAAGGCTTTCAAATCGTTGGGACTGTCGTGAAGGGCGGACAGGATCTTTTTAAAACACTGTTTTCCTTTCCCCTGGGATTGGTCGTGGGATCCGAACAAAAAGGAATTCGTGACGTCGTCCGTAAGAATTTGGATATGGTCATCACGATCCCCATGGCTCAGGAGCGGATGTCTATGAATGTGTCCCATGCCACCACGCTGTTATGTTACGAAATCATCAGACAAAAAGGGCAGGGGAGATGAAGGATCTCGATTTTTTTGCCGAGGCAGGTTTATTGAAGAAGGTGGTCAGAAGCGGCTGGTGGGTCGCCGGGATCAAAAATCCAGAAAGCGTTGCTGAGCATTGTTTCCGCACGGCTGTCATCGCTTATTATATGGCTCATCGGGAAGGGGTTGACCCTTATAAAGTCCTCGTGATGGCCTTATTCAATGATATTCACGAGTCGAGAATCAATGATCTGCATAAGATGGGACATTTTTATATCGATTTCAAAGAAGCCGAAAAAAAGGTTTTTCGGCAGCAGATAAAAAATCTTCATCCCGGTGTCCGCGGGGAATTAGGAAAGTTTCGCGAAGAATATGATGAACAGAAGACTCCGGAAAGTATCCTGGTGAGGGATGCCGATATCCTGGAGTGCCTTCTCCAGGCCAAGGAGTATTTTGACAGCGGGTATACGTCCGCCAGGTATTTTTTTGCCCGGGCCCCGGGTCATTTAAGGACAAAGTCGGCAAAAAGATTCTGGCAGCAATTGAAAAAATGGGACAGTCATCGGTGGTGGCGGTCCATTGTCAAGTTTGAACGATGAAGACCAATTGTCGCAGGGTCTATGGGTTATTATGCCCCGTTATTCTCATAGCGGTGATGGGGTGTTCCTCCATCGGCTCTTACAATACAGCTACCGGGCGGAGAGAATTTATTATTATCTCGACGCCAGAGGAAGTTCAGATGGGGAATCAAGTCCATCGCAAGATCCTTCAGGAGTATGTCCTTTCTGATAATGAACGGCAGCAGGAACGAATAAGGAAGATCGGAGAACAGTTGGTCCTGGTCT
>CAYJUK010000007.1:0-2769 GCA_964373335.1 uncultured Planctomycetales bacterium
GGTAGTGATCCAAGCCCAAGCAATTTGGCTCGTCAGCCTACGAGCCCAAAAATCTTTCAACAGTATTTTGTTAAACTGATTTTTAACAAACTCATTGTCAAGATTTTATGGGCAGATCAAGTGACCTATGATTTAGTGGGGATTCTTGAGCCAATAGTTAAAGTCTAGATGGGAGAAGGCAAACGGACATAAGAGCCCTATCGATTTACTCTAAATAGAATATTTCTTAATGATCTATTAAGATAGGGAGGCTGAATTTTTAGAGAAGAAAACTTTTTATTTTAGTATAATACTTTCTTTTCTCTAAATAAGATCCGTTATGAAGTCTATCTCCCGAGCCAAAAACTCGGGATTTTTTTTGGATAAATTATTTAAACCCCAATCTTTTGGGTAAACAAACTACAAAAGGAAGGATATGTTTAATTCAATTCGAGAGGTCATAGAAGATTTAAAAGCAGGGAAGATGATCATCGTTATGGATGATGAAAGTCGCGAGAACGAAGGTGACCTTTTGATTGCTGCCGAATTTGTCACCCCCCAGGCGATTAACTTTATGGCTCAGAATGCGCGAGGATTGATCTGTGTCCCTATGGAAGAAATGCGACTTAAGGAATTAGGCTTATATCCGATGAGGCTGGAGGGTTCAGATAAGGCGTTTCAGCATCAAAGCTGTACTACGGGCTGGTATATTTCTGTGGATGCGTCTGAAGGGGTTACAACGGGAATCTCTGCCTTCGATCGAGCGCAAACAGTGAAGGTTTTGATTAATCCTAAAGCTCGTTCTTCCGATTTGATTACTCCTGGACATCTTTTCCCTCTCTGTGCTCGTCCAGGGGGAGCACTGGTTCGCGCCGGTCATACTGAGGCCTCGATTGATTTGATGCGTTTGGCAGGACTCTATCCTGCGGGAGTCATTTGTGAAATTATGAATGAGGATGGGACTATGGCGAGGACTCAGGATTTGATTGAGTTCGCCAAGAAACAAAATCTAAAAATCTGCACGATTGACAGTTTGATTCAATACCGGCATTCGTTCGAAAAGTTGATCGAAAGAGTTGTTGAGACGAAAATTCCGACAAAATATGGAACTTTTAATCTTATTGGTTATCAGTCAAAAGTGGATGATTTTATCCATATTGTTTTAGTCCGTGGAGCAGTTGATGGCACTGTCCCCGAATTAGTGCGGGTGCAGTCGGAATGCCTTACGGGAGATGTCTTTGGTTCTTTGAGATGTGATTGTGAATCGCAGCTGGAAGCGGCGATGAAGGCCATTCATGAAAATGAATCTGGAATCTTACTTTATATGCGACAGGAAGGACGAGGCATCGGTTTGTTCAATAAATTAAAAGCCTATCATCTGCAAGACCAAGGGTTAGACACGGTCGAAGCTAACAGTGCCTTGGGGTTCGCCGATGATTTAAGAGACTATGGAATCGGAGCCCAGATTCTGGAAGATTTAGGGGTGCGGCAAATTCGCCTCTTAACCAATAATCCTCGTAAGATCGTTGGCCTTGAGGGGTATGGTTTAAGGGTAGTTGAAAGAATTCCATTGCTCACCAAGCAACACGAGGACAATCAAAAATACCTGAAAACCAAACGAGATAAACTCGGGCATATTTTATAACCCCAACTCGGAATTAGAAATGTTTTTTCAACCCCAATTTAAATACAAAGTTGGGGTTCGACGGGCAGTGCCCCACTCCCCGGGTGAAAAATTTCACTCATCGAGTTCTCGAAGAGAGGATTATCCTTGTTCTTATTGAAAACTTCGCACAAAACAGCGAAGTTTTCAATAAACCCCAAAAGTTGGGGTAAACAAGCATTTTCTTAATACAAAATTTTGATTAATAAGTGGTATATTTTCTAACTCGGAATTGGGGTTATAAGAGTTCATTTCCTATCATTCCCGTTATTCCAATGATTTCCTTGGCAGATGATTTCAGGAGATCGCTTCCCCAATTTTAATCCTATGGAAAAGATTATTGAAGGTCAATTGAGAAATCATGGCAAACGGATAGGAATTGTTGTTTCTCGTTTTAATGATTTTATTACTAAGCGGCTCCTGAATGCCTGTCTCAATGAATTAAAGCACCGGGGTATCAAAGAGAATGAAATTGTCGTGGTCTGGGTTCCCGGATCATTTGAAATACCGCTGATCGCCTCAACATTAGCCAAGAAAAAAACAATAGGAGCGGTGATTTGCTTAGGGGCTATTATCCGAGGAGAGACAATCCATTTTGATTTGGTAGCGTATGGGGCGACCTATGGAATCCAGCAGGCTGCGATCATCACCGGCAAGCCGATGATCTTTGGAGTCCTTGCCACGGATACTGTTCATTTGGCTTATAAACGATCTGAGGAAAAAGGGGACAATAAGGGACGGGATGCAGCTGTCGCCGCGCTGGAGATGCTGGATGTCATGAAAAAGTTGTCCAAGTCAACCCCATCTTACGGGGGTCAATGATACGACGATGTCTTTAAAGTTTCATTGGCTCTAGCGTAATCAAATTTGCCGGAAGGAAGCGAGAAATTGTAAGGGTTCTTTAAAATGCGCAAAAGGACTTTCGCACGTGAAAACGCCTTAGTGATGCTTTATCAAAAGGAGATCACTGCCTACTCGATTGAAGTCGTGGTTGATAAGTTTTGGCAGGATCAGGAATCCATCGATAAGGATGTCCAAGAATTTGCCAATCGTCTTGTTTATGGGGTGGAACAACATCGGGAAGATATTGACAGTAAAATCTCCTGGTATGCGACAAATTGGCAGCT
>CAYJUK010000007.1:2779-12489 GCA_964373335.1 uncultured Planctomycetales bacterium
CTTAAGGATTGGATTATTTGAGCTGCGCTATGCCCCCGATATCCCTCCCAAGGTCTCTATTAACGAAGCAGTGGAACTTGCCAAAAAATACGGAGACCTGGAGTCATCAAAATTCGTCAATGGGATTTTAGATAAAATTCACAAAACAGAGATCATTGCACAAAGGAATTCCTAAGGTGATTTCGTGGAGCAATATGCCGATCTTCATATCCACACGCATTATTCCGACAGCAGCTCATCCCCGCAACAGGTCATCCAAAGGGCTATTGAAGCGGGCTTGATCTGTATTGCTATTACAGATCATGATACCGTGGCTGGTTTAGAGCCTGCCTATACTGTCATTAAAGATTATCATTTGGAATTAATTCCCGGGATTGAATTATCAACTGAAATCTACGATCGGGATATCCATATCTTAGGCTATCTCAGGGAGTGGACCAACGGAATTTTTCTTGCTCAATTAGAAAAGATTCAGCAGGCCCGATTGGAGCGATTGACCAAGATGATCGATAAGCTTAAAGAACTGGGGATGGGGAATATCACTTTTGAGGAAGTGATGGCATTAACGAAGTCAAATGCCGTGGGCAGACCTCATTTAGCTCAACTTTTGGTAGAAAAAGGATGGGTGAGGAATATTCATGAAGCCTTTAATAGATATCTCGCTGATGGTCGGCCCGTTTGTATCCCGAAATACAAACAGACCCCTATTGAGGCCATTGATTTAATCCAAAGATGTGGCGGCGTGGCCGTGTTGGCTCATCCCATGTTCTCTCAAGTCGATGAGCTGATCCCTCAATTTGTCAGAGCGGGCTTAGGAGGGATTGAGGTGTATTATCCGCATTGCCCCGAGAACATCATCCGTTTTTATTCTGGGATTGCCCAGAAATATGACTTGCTCATGACTGGCGGTTCAGATGATCACGGGGAATTTAAAAAAAATACATTCATAGGAAAGTGCAAGATCCCGTATTCCTTAGTCGAACAGTTAAAAAAGAGGATGGATCAAGGGAGATAATCAATATCCATGACAGAGAGAGAGTATATGCAAAGGGCTATTCAATTAGCCTTAAAAGGAAAGGGACGAACCTCTCCCAACCCCATGGTGGGCTCGGTTGTCGTAAAAAATAGTCGGATTGTAGGGGAGGGGTGGCATCGTCAGTGCGGAGGAGATCACGCAGAAATCATCGCCTTAGAGGAAGCAGGAAAACGAGCGATCGGCGCAAAACTTTACATTACATTAGAACCGTGCTTTCATTATGGCCGGACACCTCCCTGTGTTCATAAGATTATAGGGCAGGGAATTCGAGAGGTGGTCATCGGGATGAAGGACCCTAACCCCTTAACTCAGGGAAAATCCATTCGCTTGCTGAAGCGTGAAAATATCAAAACGACGGTAGGAGTGTTGGAAAAGGACTGTCGGAAGATGAATGAAATATTCGAGAAATATATCACCCAGCACAAACCTTTTGTCGTTGCCAAATGTGCTCAAACCTTGGATGGGAAGACGGCCACGGCTCAAGGGCAATCGCAATGGATTACCTCTGAACAGTCACGCCGTTTCGCCAGAAAGATTCGAGATGAGTTCGATTCCATCTTAGTCGGGATCAATACCGTATTGAAGGATAATCCCCGTCTGAATCCGGCCCGAAAAACAAAGCGCCTTAAAAAAATAATCTTGGATTCACGATTGCGCATTCCCTCTCGGTCGAGGTTATTTCACCAGACAGCTCCGGAAGATATTATTATTGCCACGACTTCTTTTGCATCGAAGAAAAGAATGGCCTATTTTCATCAAAAGGGTGTTACGGTCATTATCTGTCCTCAACGAGAGGGGCGTGTGGAAATCCAATGGCTTATGTCTTATTTGGCCGGACAGGAGATCTTAAGTGTGCTTATCGAAGGCGGCGCGCAGGTGATTGGGGCAGCTTTAAAGGCCAGATGTGTGGATAAATTTCATATTTATATCGCTCCCAAGATTATGGGGGACCACAAGGCAAAGAGTTGTGTCGCAGGAATGAAGATGACCGATGTGAATCAAGCGATTCATCTTGAGCATTTAGAAATTCAACCGATCAAGGAGGATTTTTTTATTCAGGCCTATGTTCACGGGAATCGTTGAAGAGATTGGCCAGGTGCTAGGGTTTCATCAACAAAGGAATCTAGCTACTGTCGTTATTAAGACAAAAAAGGTTCATCAAGGAACCCAAAAGGGGGAAAGTATTGCCGTTGATGGAGTCTGTTTGACTGTGACCCAGGTTAAGAAAGATCGATTGGCTTTCGATCTAATGAAAGAAACCCTTAAGACTACGACTTTGAAAGATCTTGCTCCGGGATCACCGGTCAATCTGGAGCGAGCCTTAAAAATGGATGGCCGAATCAACGGGCATTTTGTAACCGGACATGCCGACGGTATAGGAGTCATCTTAAAGAAAGTTATACAAAGAAATTATTTAGAGCTTTGGGTTTCATCCGATAAAAAGTGGTTTTCCGGTCTGGTCCCTAAGGGTTCAATCTGTTTGGATGGAGTGAGTTTAACCGTTGGCCAGGTGGCCAAGAATCAGTTTTCCGTTTATCTCATCCCCTTGACTCGTGATTTGACGACTTTAGGTTCTAAGCGAGCGGGTGATCGGATCAATATTGAATTCGATATTCTCGCCAAGTATGTCTTATCCCGAATTTATAAGTAAATTGACAAAAAATAGGAAGTAAAGCTAGAATGAGGTCATGTAAAGAAGAAAAGAATAGGTTTCCTGGATTCAATTTGACAAGAAAGGAAAATCATGGGATTTCTTAAAGGGAAAGTAGCGATTGTGACCGGGGCCTCTCGAGGGATTGGCAGGGCTATTGTTAAGGAATTGGCTAAGGAGGGTTGTCACATCGTTTTTAATTATTTAAAAAGTGAACAAGAAGCTCAAAGATTACAAAAAGAGGTGGAGCAAATAGGGAGCTCATGTAGGTCTTGCCAAGTGGATATTAAAGACTATCCGCAGGTTAAATCTTTTGTGGATGAGACCCTGGAGCATTTTGGGAAGATTGATATTTTAATTAATAACGCTGGGATCATTATTGATAAAGCCCTGATGTTGATGAGCCCTGAGGATTGGGCTCAGGTCATTGCCACGAATTTAACCGGGACATTTAATGCGACACGTGCCTGCATCGTCCCGTTTATGAAACAGAGAAAGGGAGATATCATTCATATTTCTTCCGTCAGTGGACTGACGGGCCTGCCTGGGCAGACCAATTATTCGGCTTCTAAAGGGGGAATCAACGCCTTTACCAAGGCCTTGGCCAAAGAGGTGGCCTCGTATGGGATCAGGGTTAATGCCATCGCTCCTGGTTATATTGAAACGGAAATGGTCTTAAGGTTGCCGGAACAACAGATGGAACAGATCAAACAATCAATTCCGTTGGGACGTTTGGGGAAACCGGAGGAAATCGCTTACTGTGTTAAATTTTTATTAAGTGAGGCTGCCTCCTACATAACTGGACAAATTATCCAGGTTGATGGTGGGTTAGTGATCCATTAAAGTCCATAAAGAAAGGATTTGATCATGCAGCTCGATATTCAGGAGATCAGAAAGATTATCCCTCATCGTTTTCCATTTTTATTGATTGACCGGGTGACCGAACTTCAACCTCAGGTGAGATTGGTCGCTATCAAAAACGTCAGTATCAACGAACAGTTTTTTGTCGGTCATTTTGAAAAGGAAAAGATCATGCCGGGTGTACTGATTATTGAAGCTATGGCCCAGGCGGGATGTATTTATTTTTATTTCAGTAAAAGCCTTCAAGGGAAAGAACTTCTCTACTATTTAGGAAAAGTTAACGCAAAATTTATGGCTCCGGTTATCCCCGGTGACCAGCTGAGACTGGAAGTGACACCCATCAAACTTTTAAAAGAAGCCGGTTTTATCCTCACCAAGGCCTTTGTCAAAGATCAACAAGTGGCAGAGGCTGAAATCGGATTTGGTATTAAAGAAGTAGGCTAAATCCTTCCCGCTTGATCATAAAATAGTTTCCAATACCATTTCCCTGAAGAAATTGACGATGAAATTGAGAGATGCTACAATGAACGCCGAATTTTATTGTTAACTTCCGGTTTATCAAAAACTACGTAATTTATTTATTATTAATATGTTAAAACATAAATCTGTCAAGATATTCATGGTCAGCATCCAACGTCCGGGAATGGGAGATCAATTTCAGGAATGATCTTTTAGGCATGACGGGGAGTAGCGCAGATGGCTAGCGCGCAACGTTCGGGACGTTGAGGTCGTGGGTTCAAATCCCACCTCCCCGATTTGTTATTTTACTTTGACATTTTTAAAGACTGATGGGATTAAAACAACGAAAAGAAGAGGCGATTCAGGCTAACATCTTTTACGCAGGCCATGTCCAAGGGGTCGGATTCAGGTATACTTCTCTCAGATACGCTCAGGAACTGGGACTTAAAGGATGGGTAAGAAATTTATCTGACGGCCGAGTTGAGATTCTTATAGCTGGTCCCAAGAAGGATATTGATCATTTGTGTACAAAATTAGAACAACACTTTGGAAGTTATATCAAAAATCAGAATATTGATTATCAAGACAATCCCTCTGTTTTGCAAGACTTCCATATTAGGTAATGAAATGAATGAGGTATGGAATCTTTTCTGATATTCATGGAAACCTTGAGGCCTTAGAAGCTATTATTGACGCTTTTAAAAATGAGCATATTGATGTTTATTTGAGTTGCGGGGATATTGTGGGATACGGCGCTAATCCCCATGAATGCATTGAGATCGTAAAGGCATTGCCGGCTCAAACAATAGCTGGAAATCATGATTGGGCGGTTATTGATAAGGCGGACTTGAATGATTTTAATGAGGTAGCCCAGCAGGCCATTGACTGGACAAAACGGCAAATCAACAAAGCAGATAGGGAATTTTTAGAGCAATTAGATCTTGTTTTTCGTAATGATCATTTAATTATCGTTCATGGGACACTGAAGGATCCGGAAAGGTTTGACTATTTGATTTATGGGCACCAGGCGGAAGAGATGTTGGGGGCTTTAGATCGACCGGTGTGTTTTGTGGGTCATACGCATATTCCCATGATGATTAAAGGGAGGGAGGGACCTTTTGACCCCAATTCCGAATTAGAAAATAA
The DNA here is from genome assembly GCA_964373335.1 of uncultured Planctomycetales bacterium. Classification (GTDB taxonomy): domain Bacteria; phylum Omnitrophota; class Gorgyraeia; order Zapsychrales; family CAYJUK01; genus CAYJUK01. Next base: position 7,933 of record CAYJUK010000007.1, read on the forward strand.
TCCTCTCTTCGAGGGTTCGAGGAGTGAGATTTTTCACCCTTTAGGGGAGGCGCTGACCATCGATCAACGATTTCTAAATCGGAGTTGGGGTTTTGAAGTGTTGGAGACTGCTGAAATCAAGATAGGCTCTGCAGAAAAGGTGATTGTAAACGTAGGGAGTGTGGGACAACCTCGGGATAAGAACCCGATGGCCTGTTATTGTGTTTATGATCATCAGACCCAGGTTATTCAGGTGAAGAGAGTCTCTTATAATATCCCTTTAGCCCAGCAAAAGATCCTTGATGCGGGATTACCCGAGTTTTTAGCCTCTCGGTTAATCTGGGGACGATAGCGTGCGGTTATGAATCAAAGTCTTAGGATAAAAGCAGAAATGAAGGAGTTGGCTAAACAAATTGAAGAACATAATAACCGATATTATGGGCTGAGTCAGCCAACGATAACAGATAAAGAATATGATGTGTTGCTGAAACGATTAATTGATTTGGAAGAAAGGTATCCTGATTGGAAAGATCCTCACTCTCCCAGTGTGCGGATTGGGGCTAAACTTGAGACGTCTGGGATGACGGTAACTCATAAGGTCAGGATGTTATCCTTGGATAATACCTATTCCTTTGATGAACTCAAGGAATGGCAGCAGAGAGTTCTCAAGGGGATAGTCAATGATCCTGTTGAATATGTGGCTGAATTAAAAATCGACGGAGTTTCAGCTTCTCTTACTTATTATCAAGGGCGATTCACCAAAGGGGCTTCTCGGGGAGATGGGATCACTGGGGAGGAAGTGACCCATTGTTTAAAGACTGTTCGATCAATCCCTCTTAACTTGCATCCCGAGAAAGGGAGGAAAGTTCCGGTCCTTTTAGAAGTCCGAGGGGAAATTTATATGGATCGGTTGGATTTTGATGCCTTGAATAGGGAACGTCATGCCCAGGGAGAGGAACTTTTTGTTAATCCTCGGAATGCAGCGAGCGGATCAATTAAACTTTTAGATTCTCGCTTAACAGCACAAAGAAGATTAAAATGTTTTGTCCATTCCTTTGGAGTCGTGGAAGGGGATCAGACTTTTCAGACCCAGTGGGAATTCTTAGAGCAGGCCAAGCAATTAGGGTTTTGTGTGAATAGTTCAAGTCGATTATGTAAAACCTTTCAAGAGGTGATAGATTATTGTCGGGAGTTTCAACAAATAAGGTCGTCACTTTTCTATGATGTTGATGGAGTTGTGATTAAAGTGAATTCTCTGGCTCAACAGCAACGGTTGGGGACCACCCTCAAAAGTCCCCGCTGGGCTGTAGCCTATAAATTTCCGGCTCAGCAAGCAACCACGATAGTGAAAAAAATTGTCTTTCAGGTCGGTCGAACCGGTGTGCTGACCCCAGTGGCAGAATTAGAACCGGTAACCTGCGGGGGTGTTACCATCTCCCGGGCAACATTGCATAATTTTGATGAGATGAAACGACTGAATATTCATGAGGGGGATCGAATTTTATTAGAGCGAGCCGGCGATGTGATCCCCAAAATTGTCAAAGTGGCTAAGCCTTCGCAATCTCCCCAGGGAAAAGAGTTCAAATTCCCCAATAAATGTCCTGAATGTCAGGGGCCGATCCTAAAGGTTAAAACGGAACATGTCGCTTATCGATGTATTAATCCCTCTTGTCCCAAACAGTTGGAACGTCGTTTAATCCATTTTGCTTCTCGGTCTGCGATGGATATTCAGGGACTGGGAGAGGCTATTGTCCAGCAGCTGTTACAAAAAAAAATCGTCAAAGATCTGGGGGATATTTATTTTATAAAAAGTGATGATCTGATCCAACTCGATCTTTTTAAAGAAAAGAAGGTTAAGAATTTGTTGTCGGCTATTGAAAAGAGTAAAAAACAGCCTTTATCAAGATTGCTATTTGGTTTAGGTATTTTGAATATCGGAGAAAAGGCGGCCATTATACTGGCGCAGCATTATCAAACGCTTGATCAAATCGTGAAAGCAAAATCCGGAGACCTCAAAAAGATTCATGAGGTGGGGGAAGTGATGGCCTCCTCAATTGAGAATTATTTTACCCAAGAGGGCACGCGTTCCGTAATCACTAAATTGAAAAGAGCTGGCGTTAAAATGACTGAACCCACGAATCCTTCAGTCCATACACGATTATCTGGTAAAAAATTTGTCTTTACGGGAGATCTCACCCAATTGACAAGAAACCAAGCCGTTGAGCTTGTCAGACGACAGGGAGGGGAGGTTTCCCTGAGTGTCAGTCGATTAACGGATTATGTGGTTGCGGGAAAAAAACCCGGTTCAAAACATCAAAAGGCTTTAGAATTCAAGGTCCCTATTCTTAATGAACAAGAATTCCTGGAGTTGACTCATGGCTTCTGAACATAGGCATTTATCTCAAGGATTTCATTTTTTTCTTATCATCTTTTTGTTGAGTTCGCTTGGTAGTTTAAATGGTTGCGAACCTCTACGGAAGAAATTTATTCGCAAAAAAAAAGAGGATCGTCAGCGGGAATCTAAATTTATTCCGGTTCTTGAACCCATTGAATATCCTGATAAGAAAGAATCCGTTTTGGAACGATATACCTTTCATTACAGTTTATGGCAAATTTGGTATAAAGATTTGTTAGTGGCCTTGGAAGAAAGGGGCAGTGATAAACGCCAGCGTTATATTCTTGGCCAGCTGATTAAGCATTTGGAAGAAATGAGTTTGAGACTGAAAACTCCTAAGCAGGAGAATTTAGCCCGATATATTCAAGAAGTTAAGAGGTTACAGTCGGAGCTGGAAAAACCGGCTGCCTTAAGGAATTATATTACCTTCCGCAATAAGATTAACTCTATCAGTAAGCAATTGCATAAGCAATTTACTAAAGATAAAATCGAAGATTTTTTAGTGGAGTCTGGTGATTAATCCATCCTCTTGACGAGTGCACGGGTTTCCCATTGGGAGGCCGCACTTTCGATTCATCAAAAGCAATATGATGGACAAGGTGATCGAAGAGTTTATCAGCTTTTTATCTATTGAGCGCGGGATGGCTCATAATACTCTTTTAGCTTATCGGAGGGATCTTAAGTTTTATATGACCTATCTGTCCCTGAACGGATTATCTTCCTTAAATCAAATTCAGCGAGAGTCTGTTACCGCGTTTATGTATCATCAAAAAGAAAAAGGATTATCGGCAAATTCTATCTGCCGTAATTTAGCGGCGATCAAGATGTTTCATCGATTCTTGGTTCGAGAACGTTTGGCGATGGAGGATCCCACGCAGCTTGTGGAAACCCCCAAGCTTTGGAAGAGAATCCCCGACGTCCTTTCTTTTCAAGAGATAGAGGCCATGTTAAAGACCTCGGAAGGCGAGCATTGGCAGCAGATTCGCGATCATTCCATTTTGGAATTATTTTATGCCAGTGGTTTGAGGGTCTCTGAACTGGTCTCACTCAAATTGGAAAGCGTGAATTTTGAATTGGGGTTTGTACGTTGTTTGGGGAAAGGCAATAAGGAAAGGATTATCCCTATCGGAAAATCCGCTCGGATAGCGATTCAAAAATATTGTGATCAAGTCAGAAATAAATTAAAAAAAAATCAAGAAACAGAGGTTATTTTTTTAAGTCGCCTGGGGAAGAAATTGAGCCGGCAGAGTGTTTGGAAAATCATTAAATGTTATGCCCGCAAGGCCGGGATAAAGAAAGAAATAAAACCGCATACGTTAAGACATTCCTTTGCAACTCACTTATTGGAGAATGGGGCTGACCTGCGTTCTGTTCAGGAAATGTTAGGTCATGCGGATATTTCTACGACCCAGATTTATACTCATGTGGATAAAGAACGTCTGCGTATTGTGCATAAGCAGTTTCATCCTCGAGGATAAAAGGATCGGTATCAATTTCTCATTTTTGTCAGGTGATGTTATTCTCCCGAAGCCCCTTTAGGATGTTGCCAATGAAAATTTTCTTCACAACAATTGAACAGAATCTTTTAACTGTCCTCCGTAAGATTGGCTATTGGGCGGATAGAAAAAAAACGGCTGCTTATTTGGTGGGTGGCTGTGTCAGAGACTTGATCTTAAAGAGGAAGATTGTTGACTTGGATGTTGTCTTCGAAGGAGAAGCCATTGGTTTTGCCAGGGAATTAGCCCATACACTTAAAGCCCAGATGACCATTTATCATCTCTTCGGGACGGCCACTCTCACCTTATCTCAGGGACAGCGGATAGATCTCACGACCGCCAGAAAAGAGAAGTATCCCTGTCCCGGAGCCTTACCGGTTGTGACCAGGGGTTCGCTCAACGATGATCTTTTTAGAAGAGATTTTACTATCAACGCCATGGCGGTTTCATTAAATACCAAACGATGGCAGGAATTGATTGATTATTTCGGCGGCATCAAAGATTTGAAGCAAAAGACAATAAGAATCTTGCATGAACAAAGTTTCATTGATGACCCTACCAGAATCCTAAGGGCGATCCGGTTTGAAAAAAGATTTAACTTTCATATCCATCCCCAGACGCTTCATCTTATGAAAATGGCCTTGCAGAATAAGATGTTTAATCAGATAAAGCCCGAGAGATTTTTTG
>CAYJUK010000007.1:12499-23430 GCA_964373335.1 uncultured Planctomycetales bacterium
CCGGAAGATCTATAAGGAGGAAAAACCAATACGAATCCTGGAGAGACTGCACACATTGAGCGGTCTCCTTATTCCCTCGGCTCAAATTCAAGTGAGCTGGTCTTTATTGCGGAATGTCGAAAGTCAAATCACCGCATTGAAGAAAAATATTTTTTATAAAGATATGGTGGATTGGTCGTTGATTTATTTAATGGCACTTATGTTTGAAACCCATCCGGCTGTGGTTAATGATTTGATTGAACGGATCAATTTGAAGCGGTCAGAACGCAAATCAATTTTGGCGATCCTGGAATCTCCTTGTATAGTTAAGAGACTATCCCACAAAAATTTGTCCCCCAGTGAAGTCTATAAGATTTTGAAACCAATGGAGAAAGAGGCGGTGTTATTTCTCCGGGTTTGTACGACAAGCAGGAGAGTGGGACGACATATAAATTTTTTTCTCAAGAAATATGTTTATGTTCGATTGAGTATCAATGGGAATGATTTAAGACAAATGGGGATCGCGGATGGATATAGGATGGGCCGTATCCTTAATGAGATTTTGTATCAAAAGATCGATGGCAGGATTAAAACCCGAAGAGATGAATTGAAGGCGGTACAAAAAGTTGATTTACCGGAAGTTTTTTCTCCGGTGAATCATTAAAAAATTTCGGTTGTATTATTCGAAGGGAAAGGATATGTCCTATGGGAAGAATAGATCGAATCAATGAGATGATGAAAAGAGAGATTGGACAGATGCTGTTAGCGGATATTCAGGATCCTCAGCTGGCCTTTGTCTCCATCCTGAAGGTGGATGTGACCCGGGATTTGAAATACGCTCGAGTTTATTATAGTTTCTTTGGTAATCCCGAGATGACTCAACAAGTCAAAGAGCGGTTGGAAAGACTTCGAGGGATGGTTCGTAAATTGATCGGCCAAAGAATCCGGATGCGGTTTACTCCGGAGGTGATCTTTGTCTATGATCAATCCATAGAGTATAGTGCACGCATTGAGGCCGCTTTAACTGAGATCCAAAATGAGGCTCAGCGCAATAATGCAAACCTTAAAAAGACATAACCGTTTTCTGATCACCACTCATGTTAATCCCGATTTTGATGCTGTAGCTTCAGCGTTGGCTGTCGCCTGTTATCTGAAATCCCTTAAGAAGAAATTTGAGATTGTATTGGCTGATCCTCTCCCCGAGAGGTTTTTTTTCCTGCCGGGAAGCTCAACTATAAAAACAATGAAGCAATCTCCTGATCCCACCTTTGAGGTCAGCATTGTAGTTGATTGCGGAGATTTAGACCGCATTGGGTCGGTTAAGGAGTTATTAATAGATAAGAAAATAGTCAATATCGATCACCATATCACTAATGATTATTTTGGAGATATCAATATTGTCCTGCCTGGGGCTTCTTCTTCTGCTGAGGTTATCTATGGAATTCTTAAAAAGGAACATATCCCATTCACGAAAAATCTGGCGTTGTTGTTATATGTGGGAATTATGACTGATACAGGGTCGTTTCGGTATGACTGTACAAGAGCTATGACACACACTGTTGTCGCTGATCTGTTGAGATATCAATTCCCTATTAGTGTTCTGTATCGAAAGATTTATGAGACCATTCCCTTTAAGGATTTTAAGCGAATGACAGAAATCCTCTCTTATTTTGAATTAGCATGCCAAGGGGCAGTCGCTGTAGTTGTTTTGACAAAAGATGATTTGGAAGGGTTTTCTGATAAGATTGATCTCAGAGATAAAATTTTTACTCATCTGCGTGCTATCGAAGGCATTGAGGTGATCATCATTTTTTCTGAACTGGAGAAGTCGAAGATCCGTATCAACTTCCGATCTCAAGGTCGGATCAATGTGGCTCAACTAGCCCAAAAATTTTCGGGAGGAGGCCATAAGAACGCCAGTGGCTGTCTGATGGCTTGCTCATTGAAAGAGGCCCGAGAAAAGGTCCTAAGAGAAATTAAGCGAGTTTTATGAAAGACGGTATTGTGATTATCAACAAGCCCCAGGGGATAACATCTCACGATGTCGTTGATTGTGTTCGTCGGAGATTTAGAATCAAACGCGTAGGACATGCCGGGACATTAGACCCTTTAGCGACAGGAGTGTTGATTATTCTCATTGGCAAGGCTACAAAACTTTTTAAGAAGTTTGTCAATTTTGATAAGGCTTATCAGGCCACTATGTTGCTGGGAACGACAACGAATACCGCAGATATTCAAGGCCAAGTCCTTCAGCGGCGTTCCTATGCCCATGTCACCCAACAACAGTTGGAGGAAGTTATTCAGCGATTTGTTGGTGAGATCGAACAGATTCCACCGATGGTCTCAGCCTTGAAAGTCGGGGGCAAGAGACTCTATGATTTAGCCAGAAAAGGAATAGAGATCAAACGAGAACCGCGTAAGATCAGGGTTGATGCCTTAAGATGGATCCACTATTCTTTGCCTGAGATTGGGTTTTATATGGAATGCTCTAAAGGAACTTACGTTAGAAAATTAGCCGAAGATGTGGGGGAGGCCCTACAGTGCGGGGCCTGTATTTCTCAGATTGAGAGAATCAAAGTGGGGCCTTATTCCATTGATGAGGCCATTCGACTTGAGGATCTTCAGGAAATCCATATTCGTCCCTTACAGGGTTTGAAATTCTCTAAGTGATGCAAGTATTCTATGATATAAGAGACATCAAGCAGACTTTTAAGAATTTAATCATGACCATTGGTGTTTTTGATGGGGTTCATCGAGGACACCAATACTTGATTCATGAGACGGTGAAAAGGGCCAGGATTGTTCAAGGGACGGCCATGGTCATGACGTTTTATCCGCATCCTGTACGTATCTTGAGACCGGACGTTTATCTTCCCCTCCTTGTTTCTTTATCCACGAGAATGAAATTAATTGAAGCGCAGGGTGTTGATCTTTGTTTGGCCATTCGTTTTACAAAACGATTTGCTCAAATAACACCACTTCATTTTATCGGAAAATATATTGTAGATCGATTAAATGCCCGGGAAATTTTTATTGGAGAAGATTTTCGTTTTGGTGTCAATAGATCCGGGCATCTGGAATCCTTTCAGATGATGGGGCAAAAGTTTGGGTTTAAGGTGAATGTTGTTCCCCGTTTAAGAATGGCCGGTCAAGCAGTGGGAAGTACACGAGTTCGTCACTTGATTGCGGAAGGAAATATGTCCCAAGCTAGCAAACTTTTGGGACGCCCGTTTTCACTCCCTGGGAAGGTGATACGGGGAGATGCTCGAGGAAGAATTCTCGGTTACCCAACGGCCAATATTCAGCCCCTTCAAGAGGCCATTCCTCCTTGTGGGGTTTATGCAGTCAGGGTATTGGTTGATGATAAGAGGTGGCCTGGAATGGCCAATATCGGTCAACGTCCTTCCTTTGTCAAAGACGATCCACGCATCACCATTGAAGTCCATATCTTCAATTTCCACAAAGATATTTATGGAAAAGAGATTATCGTAGAATTTATTCGAAGAATTCGTGATGAACGTGTGTTTGCCACACAAGAGGAATTGATTAAGCAGTTGAAAGTTGATGAACGAAGGATTAAGGCAAAACTCTCCTCATTGACCCCATAAATGAATGCCATTGACAAATCTGAAGGCGAAAATTCAAAATTTGCCATGGTTGATCGCAAGCCATCAGGGCATACACTGGCGCCCCATTTATGGACGTTTTCATTCACTCTCCTAACGCCACAACTCTTCAATCTCTAAAATAATACAATTTATTCTCCATCAAATAAATATGTACATTTTACGGATTTTTATTTGTTGACAGTTCCCATGAATTTTCCTATACTGTGTAGCATAGTGGAGGAAAGTGGAGTATATGGGAGTAACTTGATTTATGTTTTATGGGGAATATCATCATAGTATCGATCGAAAAGGAAGAATCATTCTGCCGGCTCGTATCCGCGAGGCCTGTGAGGAACATGAAGTGGAGCGGTTTTTTATCACGAGGGGGTTAGATAAATGTATTTTTATGTTTAGTGAGCATGAGTGGACGCTCCAAGAGCAAAAATTTAAGAATATGCCTTTCACTAAGCAAGAATCAAGAAGTTTTAATCGTTTATTCTTTTCTGGGGCCGTTGAAGCTGTTCCTGATAAACAAGGGCGATTCATCGTTCCTCCCTATCTCAAAGATTACGCTAATATTAAACGCGATGTTTCCATTATTGGAGTGACTAGTCGGGTTGAGATTTGGGATACTCAGCAGTGGCAGAATTATTATGCGAACTCTCGTGATTCTTTCGAACAGATTGCGGAAAATGTCTTGAATGTGTAGAAGTCTTTGATGAACAAATGATCTAAACCTTAAGAAGAATATTTATGATTGGGTTTTCAATCACGGAGATCAATCAAACAATGAATAAATCATCTATCCATATTCCCGTTATGGCTTGGGAGGTGAAAGAATTTCTTAATCTCAAGCCTCAATCCATTATTGTGGATTGCACGTTGGGTCTGGGAGGACATGCCGAGATAATTCTTAAGACCCTTGGATTTGAAGGTCTCCTCATCGGTATTGATCGCGATAAAGAGTCTTTGGCTATTGCCCAAGAAAGATTGCATAGTTTTGCCTCTCAGTGTGTCTTTATTCAAGAAGATTATCGCAATATCGATCGAATTTTAACAAGGTTAGAGATGAGACAGGTGGACGGTTTTCTTTTTGATTTGGGGATCTCTAGTTATCAGCTCGATAATCCTCTGCGAGGGTTTAGTTTTCTGATGGATGGCCCTCTTGATATGCGGATGGATCAAAATAGTTTTATCTCGGCTTATGACTTGATTAATTCTCTTTCAGAATGTGAACTTTCTTTAATCTTAAAAAAATATGGGGATGAACGTTGGCATAATCGAATTGCTCGATTACTCGTTCAAGAACGTTCTCGAAAACCGATCAGCTCGACCCAGGAATTAAGAGAGACGGTGTTGAGGGCCTTGCCATCATATCAAATTCGGCAGAAGATTGATCCAGCCACACGTACATTTCAGGCTTTTCGGATAGCCGTCAATCGGGAATTGGAGGCCTTGGAGATCTCTTTAAACAAATGTGTATCATTGTTAAAACCAGGGGGAAGGATTTGTATGATTGCTTTTCATTCTCTGGAAGACCGGATGGTTAAAATCAAATTTCGTCAATTAGCTCAATCAGGGGAATTGAAGATTCTTTCCAAAAAGCCATTAAGGCCATCAGAGCAGGAAACTCAAGAGAATTCTCGTTCCCGAAGCGCTCGTTTGAGAGTGGGAGAAAAAATCTAATTTATTTAGGGGAAGAACATGAGATTACTTCATATTTTTAAAGGAATTTTTCTGTTAACACTTTTAGCCTTAATTTATATTCATCTCCAGATTGAATTTTTTCGGCTCGCCTATCAGGCCCAAAAACTTGAAGAACAAATCCACTTCTTAGTTGATAAGAATAGTCAAATCACTTACTCTATTTTGAAGTTAAAATCTCCCAATCACCTGGGAAACGAACTGCTATCAGATCAATCAGATATGCAATTTTTAGATCAAGAGAAGATTGTTCGTTTACAGGGATCACCTCAACAGGTCGTTAAGCATCGGACCACCATGACCGGAAGCACTGAAGACAAGAGAAATCCAATACTCCAGCTGCTTGCCTTTATGTCTCAAGCAGAGGCTAAACCAGCTCAATAATTCCAGCTTAAAAATTTTACCCCATTCTTTCCTTTGACCGTGCACTTAAGAAAATATCCTTTAAGATTTATTTGTGTTTTCTTAACGCTTATTATCTGTCTCAGTTTCTTTTCTTTAAAATTTGTCTTGATCCAAGTTTTTCATTATTCTTATTTATCCCAACTTGCCCAAAAGCAACATAATCATTTTATCCCTCTGGAACCAACACGCGGGACTATTTATGATCGCAATCTGCGACCTTTAGCTCTGAATGTTGCCGTTTATTCTTTATATGCTAACCCTCGGATCATGAAGGAAAAGGACAAGCACAAGGTTCTTCAACAATTACCCGCCCTATTGAATGTGAGTGAAGATTTCCTGAAAAAACGTCTGAATAAAAGAAAATATTTTGTCTGGTTAGCTCGTAAGCTGCCGGATGAAAGGGTGGATCAGATACGATCTCTTAAAATTCAGGGATTGGATTTTATTAAGGAAAGTAAACGGATTTATCCTCATCAGTTCTTAGCTTCACATTTGATTGGTTTTGCTGGGATAGATAATAAAGGGTTAGAGGGGTTGGAACTCTATTATGATAAATATCTGAAAGGGGAGTTGGGGTGGACAAATATGTTGCGGGATGCCAAACAGAGAGATTTAATGATTGAGAAAAGTTTTCTTCCTCCCAAACATGGTTTTCATGTCGTGCTGACTATTGATGAGACTATTCAGTATATAGCGGAAAAAGCCCTGGAGGAGTCCTTTAAGAAACACAAGGCTCAAGCGGCTTCGATCATTGTCATGGATGTTAATACAGGAGAGGTCCTCGCCTTTGCCAATCGTCCTACTTATAATTTAAGTGAGGTGGGATCAAGCTCTAAGGAGAGCCGAACCAACCGGGCGATCACCTATCTTTATGAACCAGGATCGGTTTTTAAAATTGTAACAGCGGCTGCCGCTTTAGAGCAGGGAACGGTTAAAGAAACTGACAAATTCTTCTGCGAGAATGGTGAATATCGGATTGCGAATAATATCTTGCATGATCATCAGCCTCATGGGACATTGACCTTTCAAGAAGTGATTGAGAAATCGAGTAACATCGGGACAGTCAAGGTAGCGCAGAGATTGGGTTCCAATCTCATTTATGAATACGCCAAACGCTTCCACTTCGGGAAAAAAGCTGGAATTGATTTACCGGGTGAGGTGAGCGGGATGGTTAAATCACCTCAGTTCTGGTCCAAGACTACAATGGGAGCTTTTCCCATTGGATATGAAGTCACAGTTACACCCCTGCAGTTATTGTGTGCCATTTCCTCCATAGCAAATGGTGGGGTTTATATGAAGCCATTTGTGGTAAAATACATCAAAGATGAAAACGGTGAGATCATCATGAAAAATGAATCACAAGCTATTGATCGTGTTATTTCGGAGGAAACATCCCAGCGTTTAAGATCTATTCTGGGAGGAGTGGTTGAGAATGGGACTGGAAGAATGGCGCGGATTGAGGGAGTCAAGGTGGGAGGAAAAACTGGAACAGCGCGTAAAGTGATCAATGGAGCATATACAGCTAAGTATTATGCCTCTTTCATTGGTTTTGCCCCTTTAGATAATCCTCGGATTGCAGCCATTATTGTTTTTGACGAGCCCCACCCCAGTTATTTCGGGGGCACTGTGGCAGCCCCGGTTTTTAAGGAAGTGTTTGCAGATACCTTGAAATACATCAAAGTTAATGGTGAACCCTCCACGGCATTAGCTCAGGGAAAGATTTCAGATCCATGAGATCTCGCTATGCGCTTAATTGAACTGATCAAAAATATTTATCCTCTCTCCCTTCCCAAACCGTTTCATAATATTGAAATTCAGCAAATCAGTGATGATTCTCGCAAGATAGGGCAGAAGTGCCTCTTTATTGCTGTCACTGGTGTTCATCAAGACGGACACAAATATATCCCTGAGGCCATTCATAAAGGGGTGAGTGTTGTTGTACAGAATGAATCTCATCAAATACGGATGAAGGATTGGCCTTCTCACGTCTGTTTACTTAAGGTTAAAGACACCAAATCCTTTTTAAGACTGATGGCCCCTCGGTTTTTCAACCATCCGTTGAAAAAGATAACCCTCATAGGAGTTACAGGGACAAATGGTAAAACCACCACAACCTATCTTTTAGAATCTATTTTTAAAACTGCTGGTCATAGGTGCGGAGTGATTGGTACGGTACAGCACCGAATCGACCGTGAGATCATTCCATCATCGAATACAACCCCAGGATTTCTAGATTTGCAAGATTATCTGGCCCGCATGGTCAATAAAAAAATCCATTGTTGCTTTCTGGACGCTTCATCCCATGCCCTGGATAAAGGCCGCGTTGATCAAATCCCTTTTAAAAAGGCCGTCTATACAAATTTAACTCAAGAACATTTGGATTATCATCCCAACATGGAACATTATTTTAAATCGAAATCAATACTTTTTTCTTCATTGGCCCCCCGAGCATATGCCGTGATTAATCAAGATGATGAATATGGTCGGCGATTAAGATATCTGACCCGGGCAAAATTGATGACTTATGGTATTTCTCCTCAAGCCGATGTGATGGCTAAAGATATCAGGATGGAAGCTCAAGGGTCCTCTTTCATTGTCATTTCACGAAAAAAAAACTTTCCAGTTCAGACGAGCCTGGTGGGGCTGCATAACATCTATAATATTCTGGCGGCTGTTGCAGTCAGTTTAGGGGAACAGCTAGATGTGAAAACTATTCAGGGTGGGATCCAACGGTTAATTCGTGTCCCCGGTCGACTAGAACCGATGTCCTGCGGGCAGGATTTTTATGTCTTTGTGGATTATGCCCATACGGACGATGCCTTAATGAATGTCTTGAAGACTCTCCACGCAATTTATCATAAAAGGGTCATTCTTGTCTTTGGATGCGGTGGCAATCGGGATCAAACGAAACGTCCGCGGATGGGACGTGTTGCCTGTCATCTAGCGGATTTTACTTTCTTGACCAATGATAATCCTCGCAGAGAAGATCCCCAAGACATCATAAAACAGATCGTTTTGGGCTTTAAAAATGATCACTATAAGATTATTTTAGACAGAAAAATAGCGATTGAATCAGCATTAGAAATGGCTCGCAGAGAAGATGTGGTTTTAATTGCTGGTAAAGGGCATGAAAATTATCAAATCTTTCAAGATAAGACTGTTCCTTTTGATGATTGTCAGGTGGTCTGCGATTATCTTAGAGGGAAATTGGCATGCGTTTAACTGTCGAGCATATCCTTAAGGCCACCAGCGGCCAATTGATTCAAGGTCAGAAGCAGAAGATGATTCGGAGCCTTTCTATTGACTCAAGAAAACTGACTCCAGGAGATCTCTTTGTAGCAATCCGCGGTCAACGTTTGGATGGCCATGATTTTATTGAAGAGGTCATTCCCCAAAAACCATCAGCCATGATTCTTTCTAAAATAAAAGGATCCTATCCTTCGGACATTACTGTCATTAAAGTCGAGGAAACCACCCGAGCCCTGGGACGAATCGCAAGGTATCATCGGTCTCTTTTTAAAATCCCAGTTGTGGCTATCACGGGAAGTTGTGGGAAGACCACAACCAAGGAGATGATTGCTGCTGTCTTGAGTGCACGTTTTAATGTCCTTAAAAGTGAAGGGAGTGAAAATAATCAAATCGGTGTACCCTTATCGTTGTTGAAATTAGATAATACCCATCAAATGGTCGTGATCGAGATGGGAACCAATCAATTCGGGGATATTGCCTGGTTGACGCATATCGCAGAACCAACCGTGGCCGTGTTAACAAATATCGGAGCCTCACATCTTGAGAGATTAAAAAGCCCGGAAGGAGTCTTTAAGGAAAAATTAAGCTTAGTCAAGGGGCTTTCTTCCCAGGGGCTGATTATTCGTAATGGAGATGATCCTTATCTTTCTCGAATCAAACCATTATTATCAGAACAAAAAGTCATCTCGTTCGGATATCAAAGGGAATTCGATTTTTGGGTTGGACAGTTGAAACAAAAGAATAACCGAGCCCTTTCTTTTCAGGTCAATGGACGGTATCCTTTTTCCTTAAGATCACCGGTTGAACATAATGTACTGAATGCATTGTCGGCCATTGCCTGCGGCCGACATTTCCAAATCTCTTTTGAGCAAATCGCTTTGAGATTGAGGGATCTGTCATTTCCTTACCATCGGCAGACCGTTAAGAAGATTGGGAATAATTGGGTTATTGATGATACCTACAATGCGAATCCCTTTTCGGTGATCAGTGCTATTCAAACATTGAGAAATTTAAAAACTCCCGGGAAGAAGATTCTTGTTTGTGCCGATATGCTGGAACTGGGAATTCAATCCCGCGATTATCATCATCGCATCGGAACTCTCGTGGGAGAATCTCAAGTTGATGTTGTGATTACAACCGGGGCCCAGGCGCGCTGGATCTCTCGAGCGGCCCGCCAGGTGAACCCGCAACTGATCAGTTATCATTACGACTCTTTATTTCATCTTCACCAAAGATTAAAAAAGTGTTGTCAGGCAGGAGATGCTATTTTGGTGAAAGGCTCCCGGGCTATGAAAATGGAGAGGACTATGAATCATTTAGAAGAGATCTGTCATGTTCTATTACCTGAGTGAATTAAAAGAGACCTTTTTCTTTTTAAATCTTTTCAAATATATTACCTTCCGTGCGGGGATGGCCGCTGTCACGACTTTTTTACTGTGTATTTGGTTCGGACCTCATTGGATCCGTTATCTGAGAAACCGTCATGTTCAGGAGAAAACAAAACGAGCGGACTGCCCGGATCTTGATCAGTTCCATGGTCAAAAGGAAGGAACGCCGACCATGGGAGGAGTCTTTATTATTGGGAGCATTGTCATCTCAGTCCTATTGTGGTCGGATTTGAGCAATAAATATATTTTATTAACCTTGTTTACATGTATCTACCTGGCTATTTTAGGTTATAGGGATGACTATGTGAAATTAACCAAAAAGGGACATCGGGGAATTCGCGCCAGGGTCAAACTCCTTTGGCAGATCCTTCTGGGTTTTATTATTGGTCTTTTTATATATTTTACTTCTGAAATTTCGACAAGATTGGATGTCCCTTTCTTTAAGGATTTAGCTGTTGATTTAGGGATTTTTTATATTCCTTTCGTGGCGTTGATCATCATTGGGGCATCCAATGCCGTTAATCTTACCGATGGCCTGGATGGATTAGCGATAGGATGTGTCTCTATTGTAGGTTTGACGCTGGGGATCCTGAGTTAT
>CAYJUK010000008.1:0-19516 GCA_964373335.1 uncultured Planctomycetales bacterium
TCGTCAAGATCGTCTCTTCAACGAACGGAACAACCCTTGCCGCGAACCGCTTCTGTGCCTTCAGCGGCAGACGATCGAATATCCACCGCCAGCCGGGGAGCAAAGCTTGGATTAAAACGCAATCGCCTCCTTTATCTGCAAACCCCGGAGTCATAAATACAGCTTGATTTTTAAATAATGATCTTTTATCCTTAGCACCGGAGATCAAAGAAATGGCTAAACTTTCTAACAAAATCAAATTAACTAAAAATAATAAGTGGCTTAAAGAGAATTTCTCATGGTTAGTAAACCACCATGGCGGGAAATTGTTAATTCTCGCCAACGGAGAACCTTTCATCTGCCTTCGAACTATGCGCGATGTACGTAATACCTTACGCGAGGTTAAACGCAAATACCCCCGTACACTTTTACGCAGTACCCTTATTCCATCCCCCCGTGATTTTAATATGCTTGTATGAAACCAATTATTTTCCCTTATCAAACTTATCAGGGAATCCCATCTCCCATTATTCCTATTAAGATTGATGGGAAGGAAGACAAGGTAGAGATTGATGCCTATGTTGATTCTGGGGCTACCATCTCTATCTTCGCCGCCGAATATGCCTTGATGCTTGGGGTCTATTACAAAAAGGGCAAAAGGTTCCCTATTATGGTTGGTGATGGAAATTGTATACTTGCTTATCTGCACGAGTTTTTCATTCACGTTGGTCCCGCTCGCTTCAAAGCCACTATTGGCTTTTCCGACAATTGGGGAATCGGTTTCAATCTGCTCGATCGAAAAGATATATTTGAGAATTTTGATATCACTTTCAGCGATACCGATAGTTGCATTATCTTTACTTATCGTAAGTAATAATTCATCGGTGGCCAGGAAGCCGCGGCCTTCTTGAAACACCCGGGCGTTGAAACGGGCATGGAGGAAACCGGCGGCCTTGATGCCCAGGGCCCGGGCAGAAATCGGATTGAAGTGTCCTTTAAGAATACCGGAAATAAGTAATACGGGGATGGCGGCAAGATAATACACGACATCCATGAGAACGGCGAAAAGGTAAAGCTGAATAATCTGCCATTGAGTGGCTGGGAGCCATTGATGCAAGGCGGGATGGTAAAGCATGATCAATCCAGTGGCGGGATCGCGGTGGGCGTCGATAAACGTCAACGGCGGCCCGCGCAAAAACCATCCCGTGCGCTCGGATTCTTCACGATAACCGACCGACTCAGCAAATTCCAATCCTCGTCCATCTTTGAGCGCCACCTCAAATGCCTTCGCCCACTTCGGCTGCATGGCAGGCGGCTGATTGGGGCCTCGCGGGTTATGCTTATTAGATTTTGTCGGCTTCAACCAGCCACCATCTTGTAAAATTCTAATCTCATCAAGCCATGAGGTTAACCTTACCATATCCACTTTTACTAAAATTCCCCGCCACTTTTCTATCGGCCAGAGTGTCAGTGGTTGATCACTTTCATAATAAATCCGTAAAAAATTCTCAATGGATTCTCGCGGTATTGAGCTCACTTCAATAATCCTCGTGATCATCCCAATCAAACCATCCACGCCCAAGCGTTCAATCAATTCCCGGGAAATCTTTAAATACTTCTCCCGCGCCAACAAACTAATCACCCCTGCCATACTTCCTGTCCCAAAATCTTTTGTTTCGGCCCAGGGGATTGTCTTATAGAGCGGCAGCCCCAGCCGCCCCGCCTGATCCATAACCTTCGCCCACCAGTCGACCTCACTCTCACCTACTGTGTCCACCGGTTGAATGCCGAGCAATTGTTCGATCACGCGAAGATCCTCTTTCTGGGCCTCGGGGGTTTCATCCTTCATCACCCGAAGGTAATAATTCTCAATACCCAAAGAAACCAATGAGGCGCGCTCAGCGTTTGAGCGGGATGTTATATGATGAACATCCTGAATCAACCGCTTGAGAATTAGCGCGCGACGGATATTCGCGAGATACTTTGTCCCAAGGTAGCCTGATACCGCGGGATGTTCCTCAAACTGCTGATCATATCCTGCCAAGCCCATAAAAATTCCCAGCCGGTAAAATCCCACCCCTTTAATCAATTCTTCTAAAAGATTAGGTTTCAAATAACGCGGTTCCACCATAAAAATGTTGTAAATGAGGAGAAATGCCTTTTGCTCAACGTCCTTTTCATTCCAGTTTAAATTCTTATTTTTCTCTTCATCCTTTGAAAGACGCGCAGGGACTTTTTGCAATGGCGATTTATTTAGACTCAAATATTTTATTAAGATCTTTAAAATTTGCTTCCGCCTGATGAGAAAACTCTTTGGAAGTTTATGCAGCGTGTTCCATTTATCATTCGGATTTCCAACGCGAAGAATTCTCTGCCAAAAGAGTTTAAATGAAACTTCTATGAAAATATAAAACGTAGGATAAAGGACGCACTGAATCAGTAAACCGGACACAAACATAGATAGAAAGATCATATAATAGACGGCCCCTAGAATAACAGAGATGATCATCGGAATTTCCCTCATGCCAGGTAAAAGGGCGATCATGCCAATCATGTGCCAGAAATGGCGCTGCCAGGCTCCCTTGATCCCCTCTTTGGGACGGCGTGGCTTAAAGGATTCGTGCCAATGGACAGCATAGATGAGTTCGCTCATCGCTATCCGCTCTTCCTGAGATCTTGAATAATCGTGAGTCTTTTGTTCCATCGCCTGGAACGCGGGAGATTGATAACCGCCGCTGTCGGCAAACGGGGTGGTCAGCGCTTCCCATCTTTTTTCTTTTCGAGAGAGAGACCGGTTTTTCTCTTCGATTTTCCATAAAACAATCTCGCGCCAGGTCATAAGCCCCATATCATAGTATCGCTGAATGGCTACAGCGCCGTAAATGACAATCATAAATGGAAGCCCGATCTTAAGCCAAACAGATTCGAAAATCCCGGGAAGCACAACCACACAGATCACTGTAAATACGGCCATCAACCCCGCCCAAATAAAGCCGTCAATCGGACGAAAGTCGTGGTCCGCGCTGGAATCAGCAGCGACCGGCTTTTGATTCAACAACTTTACAACCATTTCTTCAGCCTCATCATACCGCCCTTTTTCCATGAGCTGACTAATCTCTCTCTGAACTTCCAACGGCTGGCTGAAAAGAAATTTCTCGGCCTTTATCTCAAAATCTTTGAGGAATTTCTCCCTAAGATCAGTTAAAAATTTAGTCAAATGATAACGACCCTTCTTTAACAATAAGCCAGAAATTGTCTCGCTTATCTGTTCATCAATCACCCTTTGACCGTTTACACGCCGATTCAATATGGGCTCTATAAATTGCCAAATAAAACGCATTTTTCTTTTCCATGTTAAGGACCTCAAATAACGCCAATTTTCAGTTCTCGCAATTTCCTCTTGAATATCCTCGATGATCTCAAGAAAAGGATCCCAGCGCGGATTTCTTTCTAACTGTTTTTTCACGAGTATAGCCAGATGCCGCAACCTTAGAGATTCAATATCAATGGTAGTATCAGAATGAATTAGGATTTGATCTATTCTCTTCGCGGTAACGCTTTGTTTCTTGAATTTCCGGCTCACTGAACTATATTTCAATCCAAGCCTCTTTGCCACTTGGCTGATCGTCAGCCGACTGCCTAGACCAGGATATTGTTTCTTTAGAAAACCTAAATATCTCGTTAAAATTTGTAACCCTCTTCTTGACTCACTTCCACCAAACCCTTTCTTCGCGGTAACGCCTTGTTTCTTGAATTCCCGGCTAACTAAACTATCGTGCATTTCCAACCTCTGAGCCACTTGGCTGATCGTCCACCGACTGCCCTGAGTACCCTTAATCATCCTAAGATAACGTCTTAACACTAAAAGATTTTTACTGGCTGGTTTGCCCTTTTTTTTGCCCCCCTTGGCCTTCTTCTCTCTGTGAATATTTTCCGCTTGCCCTGAGCTATGTCGAAGGGCCATCTTCAGGAGGCCCTTCTTTAATCTCAATAATCTTCGGTTATGCAGCGCATGCAAACGACTAAGACGGCTGATGGCTTCATGGATAGCGAACTCTCTTGTGATTAATATCCAGTACCGATGGGTCATTTGCAAAGAAAAGCGGACAAGCTTAACGAATTTGGCCGGTGTAAGGATCGTCCATTTTTCTTTGGCGGGATCGTAAACGAGATAATGGCAGAGGGCGAAGATTACAGCACCGAGGAAGCCAAGAAATTGGCGGATCACCGGCGGCCCGCGGCGGAAATAATGCGTCATCCACGCCTCCTCCTTAAAGGCCGCCTCTTCCAGGAATTTCTCAACCCGGCCTTCCTTAACCGCTTTAGTAAATTCCCCGCGCCACCTCGGCTGCAGGGCGGGCGGGTGTCCTTGACAATTCTTCCCTTCGGTTTCTGTGGAATTGCTTGTGTGCGCATTCCCTTTATCTTTATCTTCATCCTTCTTTTCTTTTTCCTCTGGCACGTTTGAGCCAGCAGCAGCATCGTCAGCCTTATTTTCGTTCCTATCCTCCCCCGATAATATTTTTAACTCTTCACGTAAGATATTCTTCTGTTCTTCCGAGGCATCAGTCATTAAATCATTCAACAGACGATAAGCAGCTCTTTGTCGATACTCATCAGTTATTATCATATAATTGCGGATAATCTCGGCTGCGATATCACGCAAGATATCATGTGGTAATGATAACCATAGCTTGACCAATACACTTTTAGATTCCTGATTGGATTTGCGGTAAACTCTTATCAGCAGGAAGGTCTTCTTAATTTTAAGTTCTTCATTCTCCTGCTGGCTCTTCCACCAATTGACCATCCAATCCAAAAGTCCTTTAAACAAATCCCCTGGGGAATCCCGTTTAATCTTTCGGATCATATAGGTCAGGGAGAGCTGATCCTGCAGCAGTTGAGCTTTTACTTCTTTATCAATCTTTTCTGTTTGATCTTGTTTCTCTTTACTGGACTTGACTATGGATTCCAAATGCTCTGTTAAGTCTCTAGGATCAAAATACGCTAGATTCGGAATGCTCACTTCCTTTCTCATCAAGGTCTCCAATTCATGAAAAGCAAATTCTTCCCGCAAAGCCTCATTCACGATGAGATTGGTAAGGTATTGAATCATAACTCTATGGTATATATTATCCGGTCCTAAAATATGTTCCTGTTTCATTTGAGTAAGCCAATCCTTCATGCGTCTTTGGGAAGCGAAAATATCTCTATGAATCCCTAAGAAATGGTCGATGTGAATAACCGCGTACGGTGATTCTTCCAGAATAGCGATCAGCAAAGGCCTTTGCAGAGGATACAATTGAACAATCTTGTGTTGAACATTCGCCGGCAGTGTTTGTAAAAGCCGCCGAAATTGTTTAACAACCGCTCTCCAAAAGAAATTGGCTGTTTTTGTTTTATCTCTCATCAAAATGTTAATCCCTTCCTTTTGCTCCGCTGTCTGAGGTTGATCTTCACCATAGAGAAGAACATGAATGTTATATTTACTATCCTGTGCAAACTGCCGTGTTAAGGCATCTCGAATTTTGAAGACTCGCGTTAAACTATCATTGGTATCGTTCAAACCCAAACCTGCGCCCGGGATTTTACGTTGAACCAGGATGTTGTCCCCATCGGGCCATTTCAGCCATCCTTTGAGAGAATCTTTATTAGCCGCCATCCCTAGAAAGTCCCAGCCTTGTTCAATCGCCCGATGGTTAAGACGGGCGTGGAGGCGGCTGATGAAATCAAGCGCCTTTTTTTCATCCAATCCGTTTTCTATTATTTTCCAATATCGCTGTGTCAGGTATTGAGAGAAGCGGACAAGCTTAACGAATTTGGCCGGTGTAAGGATCGTCCATTTTTCTTTGGCGGGATCGTAAACGAGATAATGGCAGAGGGCGAAGATTACAGCACCGAGGAAGCCAAGAAATTGGCGGATCACCGGCGGCCCGCGGCGGAAATAATGCGTCATCCACGCCTCCTCCTTAAAGGCCGCCTCTTCCAGGAATTTCTCAACCCGGCCTTCCTTAACCGCTTTAGTAAATTCCCCGCGCCACCTCGCCTGCAGGGCGGGAGGGTGACGCTTGGGGTCTTTTGACAATTCCCTCGCCGCCTTGGCACTTTGATCGCGATCAGGTTGAGCGGCCAGATTTTCAGATTCTGTCCCCTGGCCTTTGGCCGTTGTGTCCTCCCCTAATAAGAAAGCTCCAAAGATGATAGGGGAAATGATTGCAGGCAAAGAGATTAATATATCGCCCACTGACACTCCCCAAAAAGGATTAAAGCATGCTGAAAATTTTATAATATCAATAAAATTCAAGATAATACCAATCCACGAAATTTTGTAAAGAATAGTCAATCTCTTTAAAAATAGACTTGACCTTTTCGCGATGGATTGAAAATACAGGAGAGGGATTATGAACACGGCAAGGATCATCATTGTCCTGAAGTAGACACCCATGGATTCAAAATGTAATGCAGCCATGGGATAAAAGGGCAAAATGGGTCGCTCATTAGACAGAATAAATTTAATCCCTTCTTTAAATTGAAACGGAAAATCTATAAAGTGCTGACGGGCCCGCAGCAATTCCTCTTTTGTGTCAGCAAGCACGAGCAACTGATCAGATGAAAGAAAAACTAATTCAGCAAAAAGGTGATTCAAAAGACCAAAAATCAGAAGAGGTAAAATAAACGTAATGAAATAAGACTCCAATCTTTTAAGGAGCCAGGAAAAGCGGATGATCTCTGTCATCTTGAAATACTTTTTAGATAATCTCCCCTTGGCTTTTTCCGGGGACATCGCCGACACATCCTTGAGTCCAAGAGTAAATTTGAGGTTGTGTCCCATATGCATGAGGATACCGCGGAGGAGACTGACTTTCTTATGATCGGTGCGGTGGGCGAACTCGAGAACTTCCTGGATTTGCTTGGGCGTCGGCTGTGTCCAGCCGTCTTTGGTTAGGACTAAATCGTGGAGTCTGGTGAATGACTCCGGGGTAAGGTTGAGCCAACGGCGCAGAATCTCCTCTTTGACCGGCGCGCGGATCAAGGGCAATGTCCACCGCCACCATCTCGGCAGGCGGTCATATTCTCCCTGCCAGTACGAAATCATGACAAGAGGTGGATTATTACCTTGAGGGGAAGGGTCTCGGGGCTTTAATCCCATACGTTCACCGTTAGGTAATATCTTGTCCAGCACTTTATGACCTTCCAATTTAAGGAGACGATTATTATTGAAAATATAAACTATCCACTGATCATGCAATCTTCCTTCCTGGGTTAAAAGCATTTTTTGGAGCTTGCTTCTTTTTTTCCGGTCATTTCTAATCGTGCTGATTAAGGCACAGATCGCCTGGCCGATGGTTTTGGCCTTCACCTCAATTTCAGTCCGGCCCCCATTAAAAAATGATCTTAATACATCAGGAATTTCAACAGTGATAACCCGATCAATCTCAAAAATATTCCTTACAATGGTTTTACCCCCACTTCTATGATTTGTATTATATCTTAAAGCACCATTTACAATGTTGGGCATGCTCTGTGCCATCTTTGATAATATTTCTTTTTCCCCAGGCACACCATAGTCCGCCATAATGCCGATTAATCTAGCCACAAGGTTCATCGTAATTGGATCATAAGCATCCCTGTCTTCCGGATTATCTTCTGAAGACTCTTTCCCGGGACGCAGTGTTCCCATAATAATCATATTTAATAACTGGGCGGTATCGTTTACCGCGTTCATGGCATACAAAAGATCCATATAATTTTCCTTACGTTCCAAAAGGCTTGAAAGAAGGGACTTGATTATATGGAAGGAATCCTCGCGGACCTTCTCATTCAGATTATGGTCTTTCAATAAATCTATCAATATGGAAATAATCTTTGCTCGTAAATCATAAAATACGGTTGAACCGTGATGTATAAGGAATATTTTTACTTCTTTGAGAAGTTCTTCGTTTTTCGTGGTCAATAAGGCTGGGACGGCTTCAAGAACCCTGCTATGCCACACTAACGCATCAGGGTTCCCTCCATTTTTAATCTCAAGTGTTAGCAGTTCCGGCCACTGTTGTGTCAGCCCTCGAATAACCCAGAGAAGAACATTCTCTGCTTCTGGGTCTAGATTAAGGGCATCATGATGAAAATCTTTTAATTGATCCTCCAACGTTTTTATCAAATGAAACGCAAAACTACTTTTTAAAGGAATTGGCGACAAAAAATCTGAGGATTCACGATAAGTCTGATTCTCCTCAAATCCTGCTTCAAGAATAGCCACAAGGCACGCCAAGACATGCTGCTGGGTTACCGGTGATCCCCAGTGAAATTTAAAAAGTTCAAGCATCTGTTTAAAAACCATGGCCCTGGTGACGGTAATTTCCCATGAAGCTTCTTCCGGAGAGATTTCTGTATCGAATTTAGCCAGGGCCTCGATATTCTCTTTAAAAAACTGACTTGCCGTCACAATAAGGAGATCGCCGACTTCCTCTTCCATCACATAACCTTCCTCTTGAGATGAAATATAATCGATTTGTCCCGCGGCACGATTGAGAAGGTCAAACATCTTTTGAGTCACATGCTCCTTATGAGACAATTGAAGACTGCTAAAAAGCGCCTTAAGTCCTAAAAATCCAAGTTGTTTTTGATTAGAATCGCCTTCCTTTGTCCATCTTAAGAAAAGCCCATAGGCTAGGGAACGATCGTCAGGCTGAAGATGATGTGAAAGTATACGCATTAAATCGACTCCTAATCGGCGCGGTTCAAAGGATTTTGAATAATCTTGTACAAGGACGTAGGCGGGATTGAAACCCACCTCAGCTATCAATTTGTCTGCTTCTTTTTTACAAATATCATTCCATTCTTTCTCTAAATATTTTACCAATGTTTCACCGTCTTTTTCCCCGAGCCTGATCAAGTAAGGAAGTGCCAGATAAAAATAATCAACTTTCTCAAAGGAAGATTTTAATTCCTGAATAAGCGGCCAGGCCTTTTCCAATAAATCAAAAGACGTCCCTTTGTATTTTTCCTCTAGTTTCCTTATTTCCTCCAACAGCATATGACTATTAGAACTCTCGGCTAATCGAACAGCCGGGTGATCTTTTGGTAAACTTTCAAATAAATCTTTTGCCAGCGCATATTGATGATCGCCTTCAAAATCATTGAATTGTTTCAAAGGTGGAAACAATGACCATTTATACACCTTGCTGTAATCAATACTATCTTCAATGAACTGGGAGATAAGATGCCATATTGTTCCCATCTTTAATCCTGACTCGTCTATCTTCCCACGCAAGGCTGGACTGAAACCTTTTGTGCCTGCTTCTCTCAAAATATCCTCAAAGAGTTCATGGATGCGTGTTTTGATTTTCAGGATCAAAATCCCTTCACTGATATCTACCTTATCAAGATTGCCGCGAACAAGATCAAAATTTTGAGTATGAACGAGATAGGCGTAGCCGATGATAGACAGGAGATGGGAATAGATCGCTTTTGTAAACTTTCCTTGAGCATCAGGTGGATTAAGTAGGCTGCCCATGGCTGGTTCTTGCTGAATGACTTCAACAACAATCTCAACAAGCCTCATCCATTTGGCTGGTTCCTTGCGCGCATTCAGCTTTTCATCCATTTTCCGCGCTTTATCGCGCGCCCCGTTGATGATCGTTTCCGTCCACGCTGCCCCGGGAGTATGATGAATACTTTCGTCTGAAGATAGATTCTTCACCTCTGGCGTGGACAATAAAATAGGTTCAGCATGAGGCAACATGCGGCTGCGCCAGTCAATCTGACCTGTTGGATCAGTCATAAATGGACCCCCGAGCAAAATACGCGCGGCGCTTAAAAGTGTGCCGTGACTGAAGACAATCACCGTCTTGCCTGGATATCGCTCATTCAAATCATGAAGCCAATGATATGTCCGTCTTAAAAGATCAAGGAAACTCTCCCCGCCCCGCGGACGGACAGTGGCATCAAGTCCTATTCGGTATCGTGCCATCTTCTCCTGCTCGGCCAGCACTTTTTCAGTTTTATTCTCCCAGATGCCGAAGGAGATCTCATTAGCCCCCTTATCCTCGATGAGTCGAGGCCGATTATTAAGCCTTGCTTCAACAAGATGAACAAAGGCCTCGGCGGTCTCTCTCGCGCGGCCAAACTGACTGGTCAAAATAACCGCCTGCCCTGATTCGAGGGCTCCTCGCACATAGTCGAAAAGTTTCTTCGCGGCACTACGTGCCTGCTGTTTCCCTTTTTCCGTGAGCTGATTAATTTCCTCATCCACCGCGCCTTGAAATAGCCCTTGAGTCTTGTTCCCTTGTGTCTCACCATGTCGAACAGCCCATAAAGTACATTGTAATGTCACAACTGGTCCAACTCCTTTTCGTTTGATTCTCCCACTCGTGGGATCTAATTCGAATGCCTGGCCCAACGTCTTCATGGCCATGAAGTGACCAATATCATGACCCACAATCCCGGCCAGGGCTTCAAGGATTTCGGATGCGTCTTTTCCGTAAACGTGGATTGTCTCTTGGTCCGCTTCCTCATGTGATTTTTGAAGCATGACCTCTTGATATTCATGGTGGGCAATGATGGCAAGCGCTCTTTGAAGATTTCCTTTGATTCGTGATGGGTCTTTGTCTATTAATTGTCTGAGTAAAGCTCCATAGAGAACTTCATCTAACCCTGGCGAGAGGAAAATCTGCAAAACACCCCAACGGGATCGCGCCCAGATAAAGCCGGGCAGCGCCCGGGGGATATTTTCTTTTAAGGCAAAGAAAATTACTGGAAGACCTTCCATTTGCGGCAACAACTGATTAAACCCGCTAATGACAGTCATCTTGCCGATATCGACCAGCCTTCGGATTTCGACAATATCCTGTAACCTCAGATTGCCGAAATAACCGTAGCGGGGATCATCCGGGTTATTATCTGAGGCCTCTGTCGACTCATTTATAAACGCCTTGGATTCCGTATCGAATCTTTGCGCCTCTTCACCCCAAGGGCCAGGAACCACATTCAGTTCTTCGACTAAATCTTGAATACTCCGAACCAATGACTCATAGAGTTCTCTTGCCTTCACCCTCGTCTGCTTATTCTTAATCCTCCATGGCAAAAGTTGAGTTGCCATCCATTGACGCATTGAAGGATCATTTTCCTTGAGCAATTTTTCAGCGATCCAAAGAATGGCCGCCTGATTAAACATCTCCCGCCATGGATGTGCTTTATCCAGGCAATAGAGTGATCTCAGGAAGCTGGCAAATAATTCTTCTCGTCTAACTGTATCTGGACTATTTAAAATGATTTTTAAACGCCAGGGGAAATCTTTCTGAGCCAGGAGAGCTGTCCATAGTTTTTTGATACGCTCAGAGACAGCATTGAGAGAAATAAAGGCTCTTTGATTTTCTGATTGATCTTGTTGATCCCCAAACCCGCCAATCACCGGAAGCGCGGCAAGATGAATGCCACTTAAATAATCCGCGTTTAGCATGAGCCATAAAATAACGATAACCATGAGAGGCCCTATTCCTCTACGGATCATTCCCATTAACCCGGGATTTGCTAATGCAGAATATTGGTTTAACATGAATGGCGAAGATGGATACATCATCGCCTCATGCCCTTCCCTCAAAGGCTGCTCAAGCCAGGGCCGATCAGAAAAAGAAGCCATTGAAAATATTAAAGAGGCTATTCTGCTGTACCTGGAGCCTGATCCCCAAAAATTAAAACCTACCCCCAACCATAAAATTCTTAATCTTTCGTTATGAATCCTAAGCCGCCTCTTCTCTCGGGCCGTGAGATTGTCAGGGCCTTCGAACGCATTGGGTATTACCGTGTTAGTCAACGCGGAAGTCATATTAAAATCGGGAACGATGAGACCCAGACCACGCTCATCATTCCTGACCATAAATAGGTTGACCGCTGGACGCTTAAAGGCATTTTGAGCGATGCGGAAATATCGATTGAAAAATTTATTGAGCTTATCAATTAGTTTCACGGTAAGGAAACTACCCATAACAAGACTCATCCAAACTATAGCCACAAGGCCCACTGTTTTTATCCAGCCGTCTTCCTTAATCCCAAGAGAGAAAATCCCCCCGAACATCATGATGAGACTCAGATCATAGAGATTAAATCCTTTCCTCCCTGCCAATGGATCCGCAAGCCGTATCCGTCGGTTCGCGAAATGAATCGTCTCCCAGTTGAGTGCCTTAGATTCAATCCCGCGCGTCCTCGCTAAGGTTAAATGAAGATGCGGGGCGACCCTAAGGCCACAGACTTTAGGATCGGCAACTTCACCGATTATATCGCCCCGCTTAAAATCCTTGCCGACTTGAACTCCAGCCGCCGGCTTGATATGCGCGTAAAAAGAATAGAGATACTCTCCTCGATAATCCCGCAAAGGATGCTCAACCACAACTGTCTTCCCGATCAAATCCCCGCCGTCTTTTTGGCCATGCCCAATCACGCGGACAACGCGGCCCTGAGCGATGAGCGGAACCGGCGTCCCTGCCGGCGCCTTCAAATCGACGCCCTCATGAGGCCGCGGACGTTCTTTCTCATTCCACCACATGCCGGTGTCGCCAAAACGCATTCCCGGCTCAAGATGCCACTCATTCACGCCGGCCGCTTTTCCAAAAACCTTAAGCCAGCCTTCCACATCCAAAGGATCCCTCACAACCCTAAGATGCGACCAGCGCCTAAAAGGCTCCATGCCTTCCGCGAGATCAGCCACGGAATCGATCTGAATCAACACATTGTGCCCGAACTTTTTCTCAATGGCTTTGATCATAGCCAGGCCATTGATCCATCCGGCCATCGAGGTATCGTATTTATGTAAAACCGTGATGCGCCGGATCTCATAAAATGACCGTGGATCGGTCACAAAAATATTCGTCTCGGTCAAGGAATTTGTCACCTCGAGTAATCTCAAGACGTCCTCGATCGCGTCATTGGAGGTAAGAAACCGGATGTCGGAAATCCCTTCCGGAATCTCCTTAAGGAGCTCTTCGAGAATCTCCCCGGAATTGGACAAAATCCGCGGATCAAGGAAGGGATAATCTTTCAACTCTTCTAAAGGTATCTCAACTAGGATCTCCTCATTTTTGATCCCTTTGTCCGGATGATCCTCATGGCCCCAGAGATCCTGCCAGAAATCGAAAAACCGGCTTCGATCTCTGCTATCACCTTCGAGCCGCCCGTGGGTGACGTCGAAGAATCTCTCAACGCTTCGATCATCAACCAACCCGCGTAGATCCCTGGCGAGTGTCTCTTTGTCCAACCCATACTTTTCAGCCAGCTCCTCCGCAAATCCCGGCGGCAGATGCGCAATCACCAGCGTCTGATAAATCCTGCCGTCAATGATCGCCATGCGGTCGGTGGGCTGACCGGCAAGGACGTTTGACATGCGCGCAAAGACTTTGCCGGGATAACTCCTGATGAATTGGGCAATCTTCTCAAAATCCCCATGAACATATTGTAAGTGTATCCCCGATACCGCATGGATCTTCTCACCGAACCTTCTCTTAATATCACCAAGGACGCGCTCGGATCGATCCGCGAAGATATGTTCGAAATGATCTAACTTTACCCCGTGACTCCTGGCCAGTTCACTCAAACGCTCTAACGCCATCCGATCAAAATCAGCCGCGCCTGGACCGATATTCATAAAGGCAACCGGCTGATTCTCCTGAATCGCTGGCAGAAGCGTCTCATAAAAGAACCGATCTATCTCATAATGAACAACGACAGGATCGGTGTCCGGTGTGCCGCCGATGCGGATGCGGTAATCACCCTCCTGTAAATCCCAGAAGCACCGGCCGATTTTCCAGATCACGCTATTCATCAGTCTCCTCGGCCGGCCATCGCCGATAAGTGTTCCACCTTGATACATCGGTTCATGATCTTGGATTCGCTGGATGACATTCTTGATCGCCTCAGCAAAGTCCGTTATGTTCAAAAAGCTCCTCCCACTTTCCTCATTTATATAGGGTTGAAGATTGATGGGGAGCTCCCAGCTATTCTCAACCCCGTAGATTAAGAATCCCCGTCTCAATGCCATTGGTTGAGACGGGGAGCTGATTTTGCTTAAGATACGCCTAGAGGCCGCATTGATCTGAAAAGTCTGATGCGGATGCGTCATGATCCCCAGCCGCACGCGGGTCGGTCGTTCATGAGCCGCGAGCGCCGGAAGTGTCTCGA
Organism: uncultured Planctomycetales bacterium; assembly: GCA_964373335.1. Classification (GTDB taxonomy): domain Bacteria; phylum Omnitrophota; class Gorgyraeia; order Zapsychrales; family CAYJUK01; genus CAYJUK01. Next base: position 14,149 of record CAYJUK010000008.1, read on the forward strand.
TCAAAACATCCAATGCCGCGAGGAAAATACCGGTGTCTTTATCTTCTCTTAACCGCGGCAGATATTCCACCTTGATGCCGAGGGCTTCAACCGCCCTGATCTTTAAGGCCACACTAAGACACTCAATCTGACGACGGGTCAATGCGGGATTCACCTTTTCGCTTAAGGGCTGAAAGATAAATCCCATCCGCTCAATGCTGAGTTCATCCGTCAAGGCCAGAAGATAATCAAACGCCGCTTGTGTCCATAAATCGCGGCGCTTGTTGAATTGTTCTCTGCCTTTTCTTTCGGCAACGTTGAAACGTCCCACGAGACGACGGGCAACAGGATCGCGGCGCAGCGTTCGTCCCACAAGCATGGTCCAGAAATCTACCTGATAGGCCGAGGCAAAGTGCGGGAATCCAAAAATGACCGGGATCGCGCGCGGCAAACCCTGTGCGTAAGCCTCAAGGAAAAATTGTTTAAATGAATCGTTTGAAATCGAAAGCCACTTGCGCTGACCAGCCTTCCATTCAAGCGCAAACAAAGGAGGTTGAGTGAAAATCATGACGTGATTGAATCGCGGCCTAAAGATTTGAAGGATAGCCAACTTTCTTTGGAGGGAGATTATTTCGCGGTTGCGGGCCCGGCCTTCGAGGACGGGATTATTCCTTTCTCTCTTAGCGAGTCTCGATGAAGGGCTCCGCATAGGGTTTACAGCGATGCCGATCAAAAGGTGATCGGGAATTTCACCCATCAACTGCATTTCGCCAAGCATCGTCAAAAGAGATTCCGTATCCATAAAACCAAAGACGCGGTAAAGCCATCCAAGACCATGGCGCCACAGCCAGCCGCCGACACTTGAATCTCGAAAAGTCTTAATCAAGCGCTGGAATAATCCACCGCCGGAGATGACAAGTATCCCTGACACACTCAATTGAACGGCCCTCATGACCCTTTGCCTTAACGTTGATCGCCGACGCATGTGAGCGGCAAGATGCAATAGGGAAGGCGCACTCGCCGGTGTATGAGTTAGAGAGATCAGGTTATCGCGTCTTTCACCTTCCTCAGAGGAGAAAAAGTGATCCAGCGCCTCGTCTAGTCTTTCATTAAAGAGACCGCGATTCTCTTCAAAATGATCCCATCGGCCGCGCTCGAGATCTCTTAAGAATCTCTGACCTGGTTTTCTTACGGCAGTCAAGGCCGCGCTCAAGGGCACATCCGTATGAGTCACCACGTGAATGCCCTGGTGAATTGCCTCCTCGATATTTTTCTCATCAGCAGGCGTGACCCCCTTGGGCAGTTCCAAGAAAAGTATCGGAGAACCTGCCGTCGAGATTTGACTGTCCCCTTGGAGGCTGGACATTTTGCTAAAAGGTTGAGGTGGTTTCTTTATCTGTGAATTAATGGGGACAGCGCCCTTTTCTGTCATTCGCTTAACTTGAATCTCTAAAACGTCATCTTCTTCTTTCTTTATATCTTGAGAACCTAATTCTTGCTGGTGGCGAACTTGATGAATCTCCTCGTGTTCTTTCGCGAATTTTAGGGTGGCGGAGATTTGGGTATTGATTTCAGCGATGGCTTTGTTGGGGTACTTGGCAACGAGACGGCTGCGGGTGAAGGGGCGGGCCTCTTCGGATAGAACCCATGGATTTCCTGACGGGCCGCGCAGGGCGAAGTTTAGCCCTGTTTCGCCGGTTGCGGGAATAAAGAAAGCTGCGGCGATTGCATCTTCAACTACTGGCCCGCCGCGATTAAGCTGCGCTCGTTGAATAAATTCCTGCCAGATTTCCAAAACCTCGGCATGCCTTTCAAGATCCGTGATCACGCCCGGCATCTGGAGTTCTAATCTTTCGCGATGGTCTCGGACAAAATCCCGGATGCCGGAGGCAGTGATGTTGCGGCGGGGTTGCGGCACTGGAGGTTCGTTAATTAGGGCGCTGTCCCCTTTTTCCCCTTTTTCGGCGCGCAGGGCTTTGTTGAGGCCGGTCTGATTCGGCGCGATGAAGGAAGCAACTTCCGCGCCTTCGAACGGCCCTTCGGTGGATTCTACCCCAGGCGGAGTCAAGGGACTCCCCGGCCTGCACGGGATGATCGCCGGGGCAGGCAAGGCAGGTTGTCCGCGAATCAAACCTTTAGCGCCGATCAATGCTTCATGAATCCTTAACGCCTCAAGATGTCGTTTTAATATCCGGAGACCTTCTTTGCCTAATTCTTTTAATAATTCTGCTCGACGTTTTTCCACAAAATCCTGTAGCGCATCAGCAGTGATCAAGCGGACCCTTCTATTGACATACTGTATAATGAAAGCTATACTTGCACCAGTAAAGGAGAATGAAATCCTATGACGACGATCAAAGAAGCAATTCAGGCAATAAAAGCTATAAAAATCTCTTCCCTCCACAAGACCAAGATTGCTGAACAGCTGCTGGGAAAATACAAAGGTGTCATCCCCCAAGGTAAAACCTCTACCCAATTCATCCGGGAACTCAGAAACTCCCTCTATGGCAAAATACAATAACCCGAAGACCTCTTCTGGTTTAAGCTGTCTTCTTGACTCCGATGCTATCATTAACTGGCTATCTAAGGAGGAAGATCCTGCCACCCACAAAGAACTTTGGGAGGCCCCCAAAAGAATTATCGAGTTAATTGAGGGAGGTAAAATTGCTGGATTTTCAACGCTGCTTAATCTCCTTGAAATTAGATTTGTTTTAAGACGCAAAAAAGGCATAGCCGAATCCGCTGTAGAAGAAGACATTTCCAAGTTATTGAATGTATTAGAATTCTTGATCCCTGATGAAATCAATCTTCTTGAAGCGAATGAACTCCAGTCAAAAAATCCACTCTCTCCAATTGATGCTATTCTTACCACTGTTGGATTATCTATAGGTAAGACTACCCTAATCTCACGTGATAGAGATCTTCTAAACTGCGCATCAAAATTCCTGCCTACAGCTACCCCTGAAGAATTTCTAAAAAAGTTTGAACGATAACTTGTTGAAGCGATGACATCTCCCTTTTCTGTCATTGCTGGGATTTGATTCCTGAAGACTTCCTCTTCGGCATGAGTGGGATTCGTTTGATAAAGCTTTTGATGCTCCTCTTCAAGCTCTCTGAGAAAGGCAAGGTAACCTTCAATCTCTTCATCAGTAAACTTTCTGCGGGTGATCGCTTGGCGGGCTTCGGCGGATAATTCCCAAGGTTGGTCGGGTGAGGTGTGTAAGGCGAGGTTGAGGCCGGTCTGATTCGGCGCGACGAATGAAGCAACTTCCGCTCCCTTGAACGGCCCTTCGACTCCGCCCTTCGATGAACCCAAGACGTCGTTCATGGCAGGCTGCCCGCGAATGAGGCCTTTCTTGCTGATCAATTCTTCCTGAATCCTTACCGCTTCAAGATGTCGTTCTAATTTCTTGACTCCCTCTTCGCCTAATTTCTTTAGTAATTCTTTTCGATGCTGATCCAAATAATCTTTGAAGACCGCAGCGGTGATCAAGCGGTGCCGTGAATGCCCGCTGTTCCAATATTCGCTGTAACCTTTTTCAACAACCTTGACACTGTTTTTAAGTCGTAATACATTTGAAACAAAAGGACCGATCAAAATGAAACTCAAAAAGAAAATTAAATTTATCGATAACGACGATTTTGTCACCAAGCATTTTGAAAAATTGGTCAATAAATATGGTGGCAAGACGGTTATACTTTGTAACGGTGAAATTTTCACTGGAGATGATGATATAGTTAAAGCTGAAGCAAAATACCCAAAACTTATCCCCATGATTTTGACTCTTCCCCGCCCTGAATTCTTTTCCCACCACTTTATCTTATGAAGAAAATCGAATTTTCGTATAAGCGATTTAAGGGTGATCACTATAACAAGGCTAGCGCCACGAAAAGATGATCGGCGATCTACAGCGGTGTTGGAGGGGACAGCGACTTTTGCTTCGATTCCTCTTCGTATCCGCTTAACCTGTTCATCAAACACCCGGAACTCTTCCTGTTCTTCGGTTAGCATGAGTTGCTGATTGCGATTCTCCCGATGGATTCTTTGATGTCCTGTTTCATGTTGACGAACAAACTTAATGGAGGCGGCGATGTCCTTTTTTAAGAATTGGCGGGTGGTATTTGTGCTCAGGATGCGGCGGATATCTTTGGGCTTGATGTTCCAGACGATATTGTCATTATTAATAACGTAGAAGGCGACCCGTTGTCCGGTTTCTACCTGCAGCACACGCAGCATCGCCACGAATAATCGCAGCCGCTCGGTAACGGTTTGCGGCAACGGATTGTTGGAATTGTTTCGTACATTGATAAATTTCTCGAGCATTTCGAAGGTAATGTTGCGGCGATCTTGGAGATTTCGCAATGGGGGTTGAGGCGCTCTCTGATTTTCGAGCGGATTATATTGATTGAGCCAGCCAAGAGCCCAGCGCTCGTAAGCCGATCGGATCGCATTCTTGTCTTGAGTGGAATTAAGAAGCTCTGAATGCTCATTTTCAAACATAGCATCCAATCGATTTTGTAACCGCGGCGGTACGGAAGGCGAACTCACAAGAATAATCAATGACAGCCTCTGTGTATTAAGAAAGTTTCCTTCTAAAGCTCGACTCAACACACTGTAATGCCTTTTGACCAAAGGATGTTTTTGGGTTGCTGACATTTCCTTAAAGTATTGTTCGAGATTAGGAACACCTAAAGCTAAAAGGTACTGATACTCAAACTGAACGGCTTCGATCTCTGTCGCCACATAAACCGTCGCGAGACGTTTGACGATATCGGCATTCAAATCCTCATCACGTCTGTTCCCTAAAGAAGTATTGGCTAAAGAAACCAGTGACCTTTGTTTAGGAATGAGATGAATCAACTCATGGAGCAAGGTTGCTTCAATGACATTCGCAGAAAATGATTTAACGGTCGGCCGGCCGATCTTAATTCTTTGATCTCTGTCGGAAACCATCATAATAAGCGGCCCATCCGGCTCTTCAACGATATCGAACAAATTTCGACTCAGAACCTCATGCGTTACGGCTTGCAGCCCTTGCAACGTTGGTTCGCTAAAGAGATTTAGGTTCTTAAATCGTCTGGGATGATCTAAAATTCGATAGAGTGCTTGTCGTATCTGATCTTCCAAGGACGGTTTTTTGAGTGCCCAATAAAGAATACCCAGACCGAGGATTAAACTTCCATAAAAGTATCTCCTTAAAATTTTCTTCTGACCTAGATAACCCGCTTCTAAGATCGCTTGATAAATGGGGACAGCGCCCTTTTCTGTCATTCGCTTAACTTGAATCTCAAAGACTTCCTCTTCTTCTTTCTTTATATCTTGAGAACCTAATCCTTGCTGGTGGCGAACTTGATGAATCTCCTCGTGTTCTTTCGCGAATTTTAGGGT
>CAYJUK010000008.1:19616-23277 GCA_964373335.1 uncultured Planctomycetales bacterium
ACAAAATCCCGGATGCCGGAGGCAGTGATGTTGCGGCGGGGTTGCGGCACTGGAGATTCGTTAATTAGGGCGCTGTCCCCTTTTTCTCCTTCCCTGGCAGGAAGTTTCTCCTTTATGCCCCGCAGGATCGGACTTAGATGCTTTGTCCCCATGAGAACAACCACCCGGTGATTTGGATAACGCCTGGCATATTTCAAAATAACTTTAACAGCGTGCTTGTTGCGTTGATCAAAGGATTGCCGGAATTTGATATCTTTACGCTCTGCCCATGATGCAAATTTATCGACGTTTTCCAGCAGCTTTTCTGCTTGAACTATTGATGGGATTTGTTTTCTCTTTTCAAATTCCGATTCAACTTTATTAACTTGCGCCAAAAAGGCGGGTACTGATTTAATAATAAACCTCATATCACTTATAGCTTGAAAAGCAGTTCTTCTAGCCTTGGGTTCATCCCATCCTTTGACTTGAATCCTACTAAGTAAATATCTATATTGAGCTATGGCTGGAAGAAATTCATCAATTGAATATAGTGTCATCATAACTTCATTTATCCTGCTTTCCTTAATAGCTTTTGCCTTAAGCAATTTAAGTCGACTATCGAAATGACCTCCTTCATTTGCAAATAATCTTGCTGCTGACTTTTGGGGCGCTTCAACAAAAAGGGTTATGCCCTCATGCTCAGTTAAAACTTGAATACGCCTCAAGACAGCCTTATTGATTTCATAAAGAGATCTAAACCGTTCTAAAAATTCATTTATACGTTTCTGATAAGCTTTCTTATTGATCCTCGACTGAGTGCCAAAGAGACCTTCCTCCCAATCGACTGCATCATAGGGATCCATATGCCTGTAGCCAATGAGATGAATATTGCCAACCACCCCTTCTTCAATCCTTACCTCTCGACCCCTCGGATCCCTGCCGGTGACTCGCGGCTTGCGACCCGGATGCGGCGGCAGCGTCCCGGGCGGCAGGGCCATGAGTACGACCCCCGCCTCGGGACGGCGCGATAAAACAATAAAAAGAACAACCGCCCCAAAAATCAGCCATCGCCAGGCAGTTCCCTCTTGACTTCTCTTGGCTAAAGCCATATACTTTTTTTGACTAAGGAGGTAGGAAAAATGACCAAGGCTCAATTTGATTTGGGAATAGAAGTGATTAAATACACCTTTGAGAAACTCCCTCTTCCGGCTCAACTTCGAGTGGTTGAAGATTTGGAGAGACAAACCCGCCGGCAGAGATGGGATCAGGTGATATCGAGAGTCAGAGAACGCGTAGCGAAAGACCCTATTCCACAAAAAGAAATTGATATTCTTTGTGCAGAAGCCCGCCAACTGGTTTATGAAAAAAGAACTAAAAGCCGTCATTGACACAAATGTCATCATCAGTGCTGTCATCGGGATTAGCCCCACCTCCCTCAATATATATAAAGCTTTTATCCATAATCGTTTTACTCCCATCCTTTCTCCCTCGCTCCATGAGGAGATTATCAATGTCGTAAGCCGGCCCCGTATCCGAAAATACTTCCGTGCTAAAGAAACCAAAAGATTCCAGGAACTGATAAAAACCGACACCATCCTCGTTATCCCCACAAAGAAAATAACCATTTGCCGGGATATCAATGATAATATCCTTTTGGAAACGGCCATGGAGGGACAGGCTAATTTTATCGTGAGTAATGATAAAGATTTGCTTGTATTAAAATCTTTCTCAGATATTCCTATAATCACCCCCGACCAATTCTTGAAATTATTAAACCAGTTATAAGCGACCGGCAGGGCCATGAGTACGACCCCCGCTTCGGGACGGCGCGATAAAACAATAAGAAAAATAACCACCACCCAGATCAACCATCGGCAAACTCCATCCTTCTTGACAACCGACTGCCTAAATGTTACAGTTTTGCCAGTCAGACTCATTACAAAAAATCCAGCATGCCAGCAATCAATGAAATAAAGGAGAATAGCTATGGCTATCAAAAAATATGAACTCCCCGTCATCATTGAAAAAGATGAAGACGGCATGCTAATTGCCTCAGTCCCTTCACTCCGCGGCTGCCACACACAGGCCAAAACACACCCCACGCTTATGAAAAGAATCAGAGAAGTGATCCTTCTTTGTCTTGATGCCCAAAAGGACTTTTCACCCCTTAAATTCATCGGGCTCCAAGAAGTTAAGATAACTTTACCGAAATGAGGTTGACCCCTCTTAGGTCTTCCGAGATTATCCGCGCTCTTAAACGGCTTGGGTTTGAGGCCATTCGTCAAAAAGGCAGCCACATTTTCTTTAGACACCCCGATGGACGTTCTACTGTTGTTCCCTATCATACTGGCGAAGATATCTCTCGTGGACTTATACGTAAGATCCTTCAAGATGTTGAGCTGAATTGGCTTGAATTTCGTGAATTTCTCTAACCTGAGCACTATCCTCGCCAGAACAAAAATAACAAAAACCGCGAAAAGATATCGCCCTCCCATAGAAGCTGAATGAAAATGGAGTCCCTCTCCGGAAGAAACCATCTGACTCGCCATCCACACCGACACGATCAACCCGCCCATGATATCGCGTAAAGACCGTGTGCCGAATTTGGCCTCACCGCTTGCCCGGCGGTATTCCGCTTGCTCCTCGGCATTTAAACTGATCCTCGGACGACCCATCCAGTGAACAAGATGCTGCGTTGGCCGCATCAAACTAACCTGCCGCTCTAAAATCTGCCGCGTCAAAAAGACAAAGAGCGGATTCTCCTTACGTTTACCGTCAACACGCTTGTAATGCGGCACAAACGCCGCCTGATAAAAGATCATCCAGTAAAGCCCTGGGTACCGTTTAATATTGCGATAAGCCGGATCATCCGAGCGATAAAACACCTCAAAGGTCCGGCCAAACGCTTCCTCTTTGCTGATACGGGGCGTCTTCTCATCCAGATATCCCGCCACATACCTTTCCCTAAATTCCTGCATAAAGCGATTCAGGATTTCGGCCACATGAATCTTGCCTAAAAGGAATGTCAAAAATTCGCTGATCTTCCGACGATTGGGCGTCACCTGATAATAACTATCAAATAAAGGCAGGATTTGACGCTTAAGCACCCCAACAGCCGCATCAAACTCCGGCTCACGGCTGTCGATATAAGCCGCAGTCTTCTTATCCACCATTTCTTTTAAAATATCCCGCGGCAGACCGTAACGGCCTTCCTTAAATCTTTTTAGAATAAGATCAGCCTTACGCCTGAGTTCGCGGTTGCGTTCGTTGACAGTCCGTCGCAGCCGCGCCAGTCGCACATTCTTCAATCCGCGGATGATGGCCTGGGCCTCCTTAATCCGCAGCCTCAGAAGATCGCCGGTCACATGGAAAAGTCCGGCGGCCTTCTTCGTAATCTCATTTTGAGGAGTAACAAGCCGCATCAATTCTTTTAAATGCTTAAGGACAATGGCCGCGAGGATCTTCTCATCGCCCTTGGCCCGGGCGAATTTTTGCTCATACTCCCCGATTGTCTCTGTCTTCTCCTGATCAATCCCCTCTGTAAAATGTTTGGGATCATCCATTAAATTAAGAAACTCGCGGATCCATTGGATTTCCTTGATCTCTGTATCTATCATCCGGTCCATCGCGGCCAAGGCATCCCAGAGACTTTCAAAGGGCAGATCCCGAAACGTTAGAACAG
>CAYJUK010000009.1:0-22673 GCA_964373335.1 uncultured Planctomycetales bacterium
AACATCTGGGCAATCACAAGGTTGGCAACGTTATCATCAATTGCCGTCCCTAAGAAAATAATACGATCCTTGAGCAAACGAGAATAAATATCGTAGGCTCGTTCGGCATGCCCTGTTTTTTCGATGACCATGGGGATGAGTATTTGCTGTTGGGGTTCCATGAATTTCCTCCTCGGACTCCATTGAAAATATGTTATACCGATTTTAAACTCTTAGTGTTCAGATTATGCCTCCCATTTGGCTTCTTTGAGTAAAAATTCCATGACCTTCCCCGGGATGCCTTCTCCCTCTTGAAGGGATAGACCTTCCATCTCGGCAATCCTATCGAGGGTTAAGAATACCCTGATATCTCTTTCGGCAACCTTTTGGATCTCCGGGAGCAATTCTTTTTCCTTTTTCAATCTTTCTTCTTCCGGGATCTCTTGTTGAGCGAAACGTGATCGAATATCCTTAAGACGTTTATCGATCTGTTTTTTGATTAAAGAACCCGGAACGGTCAATCGAGCATTTTTGAGCACTGTTTCAATAATTTGATTTTCAACATCGATCCGATTGTGACGATCTTTATCCAAGGCCATTTGCTTAGCCAAGTACTGCCGGAAGGCCTCCAAATTGGGATATCCCATTCCTCTGGCAAATGAATCGTCTAAGACAGCGATAGAATCTTTTCCCTGGGCCTGCTTATAAAGGTCTAAGGTCTTGTTGATCTCCTCTTCAGTGACTTCCGAACTCTTTTTTTTAATCACTATGCCTTTATAATCTTTGACCCTGACCTCCGGCTTGATATCTAATTTGGCGGAAAAAGTGATGACCCCATCTTTAAAGGCCACATCGCTAATTTCAGGAAGATCTAAAGGTTCTAATTGATGCTCTTTAACCCCTTCCTGATAAACCTCGGGGATAATTTTTTTGAATGTATTTTCCTGGGCTAATCTGCCAAAATGGGATTCCAGGATATGCCGGGGAACCTTACCCTGACGAAATCCTTTGACACTCGCTGACTTCCCAATCTCTTGATAAACCTCTTCCAGGGTTTTTGAAACCCGTTCCTTAGGGACCTCAAATCTTAATTCGCGTTTGATTTCATCAATTTTCTTAACTTCGACTTTCATAGGATCTCACTCTCACATTCGGAATTTTTCTCCTAAATAAATTTGTTTGGCCTTGGAATCATTGATAAGATCCTGGGCGGTGCCGGAAATTAAAATCTTACCGTCCGCGATCAGATAGGCCCGGTCCGTAATCGCTAAAGTTTCCCGGACGTTATGATCCGTCAATAGGATGCCCAGTCCTCGCTCTTTTAATTCTTTAATGATTTCCTGGGCCTCGGCTACGACAATTGGATCAATCCCAGAAAAAGGCTCATCTAATAATAAAAAGGAAGGGTTGGTCACTAAGGCGCGCGTAATCTCCAGACGGCGGCGCTCACCCCCGGAAAGGGTGTATGCCTTACTTTTGGCAAGATGCGCTATATTAAGTTCTTCTAATAAAGATTGCAATCTTTTTTTTCGTTCTCGGGGACTGATGGGCAATGTTTCTAGGATGGCGGTAATGTTTTCTTCCACCGTCAATTTACGGAAGACAGATGGTTCCTGGGCCAAATATCCCATGCCGAGCTGGCTGCGTTCATGAATAGATTTTTTCGTAATATCAATCTGATCAAAAATGATCTGTCCTTCCTCCGGGGAGATGATCCCCACGGCCATATAGAAAGTGGTCGTTTTTCCAGCGCCATTAGGGCCTAATAAACCGACGATCTCGGATCTCCCCACGGAGATGCTCAAATTATCAACGACCCGCCGGCCGCCATAACTCTTGACTAATGCCCTGGTCTCTAATAATTGAATGCCCATAACTTTCTAACTATGATCCCGACAAAAGATCAGTTGACCTATTCCTTTACTCTTCCTGTGCTAATTTATTCAAAGATTGGATGGAGCCCTCACCTTCGGTAATAATCCTCAATTTGGGACTCCCGGATAATATCATCTTTTGATCTGCGGCCCGATAAACCGCTTTTTCCGAATAGCTCTGATTCTCCCCTTGAGAGACCAAGACATGGCCGGTACAGACCATTTCTTTCAGCTGCTTCATCCCTTCATCCATATAAATAACCATTTTATCCGCCTTAAGCTGCCGCCCTTCCTGTTCAGCAACGACATTATTATTAAAGGTCAGCTCGCGTTTGACCTGATCAAACTCCATAGGGCCGTCACAGGTGATCGTCATAATCTTACTATCTGATTTTTTAGGTTCGGTCTTGACTTTAACCGTAACATCCTCTTTCAGTATGGCTGTTTTTTGGTTGGGGTGAACTAAGGCCCCCTTGCCGGTCGTGGTCATCCGATCGTTGACAATAAGGACGTCCTCCTCGGTATAGACAAGATCTTTTGTTCTCTCCCAGTTTAATTCCTCGGTGGTCAGGGTATCCCCCTGATCCGTGGTGATGACGACATCATCCTTGAGGACCATATTCCCGCTGAGCTTATCGATCGTTCCTTTCCTGGCTTTAATGTTCACCTCCTGATCCCCGTAAGCGTTGGCATCGACATTGGTCATCTCCACCTGGGTATCTAAAATATCGGCGGTCTCACCGTTTACATCCCAGGTCTTATTCCCGGATTTATCGTAACCCTGGAGATTGAAGCCCTGAAATTTTTGGGAGACGTCCTGAGAAGAAACCAGGCGGGTGATACTTAAAAACCAGAAGAAAAAAATAATCTTTTTCATTTTTACCTGACCGGGAAATCCTTCCCCCATTTTCCTTGAGTTTTAAGAATGAGTTCAACAATCTCCCGCACGGCCCCGTGTCCACCGGGTCTTTGCGTGATATAATCCGCAGACTGTTTCACCTCTTTGACCGCATTAGGGACGGCTACGGCAATCCCGGCCCTCCTTAAGATAAACACATCCGGGAGATCGTCTCCCATATAACAGACCTCTTCATCGTGAACCTTGAAGGCCTTGAGCATTTTTAAATAAAAATCCATCTTCGGATAAGCATTTTGATAGATCTTGTCAATTTTAAGATCCCTGGCCCTGGCGGTGACAGCCTTTGCCGAACGGGCGGAGATAATGGCTGTTTTTAACCCGGCCCTCATCAATATCACCAAACCCAGTCCATCTTGAACATCAAAATTCTTAATTTCCTTGCCCTGGCTATCGATGATGATGCGGCCATCGGTAAGAACTCCATCCGCATCCATGGCCAAGACTTTCACTTTTTTGATCTTTCCCTGTAATCTCATTGCTTCAAACCGAAGAAAATCCAATTCCCAGGAGAATCTCCAAACGGTAATAACCTTTGACGATATTCAGTCCTTTAAGAATCGGTCTAATACAATCCAGCCTTCAAAAGATCTTGCACGTCCAAAAGTCCCATCAGCCGGCCACGGTGATCAACGACAGGAAGTTCGTCAATCTTCCTTGTTTGTAAAATACCGAAGGCCTCCACCGCTAATTTATCCTGCAGAATGGTAAAGGGATTTGGGGTCATGACCTCTTTAACCTTTCGCCTTAACACCTCCGAGTCGGTTTTAAGATGCCGCCGTAAATCCCCATCAGTAAAGATCCCGGTAAATCGCCCGCTTTTATTAACCACGCAGGCTGATCCGCACCGGGCTTGAGTAATGGATAACAAAACGTCTTTAACCGGCCAATCTTCCTTGACCCTGGCAAAGGCCGCTCCTTTGCGCATAATATCTTCCACCTTAAGAAGGAGTTTTCGTCCCAGAGAGCCCCCGGCGTGATAAAAAGCAAAGTCCTCCTTTTTAAATTTCTTTCGGAGAATCAAACAGGCAGAAAGGGCATCCCCCATCACCAGGGTGGCCGTCGTTGAAGCCATCGGGGCCAACCCTAAGGGACAGCCCTCTTTTTTGACCGAGACATCCAGGGCAACATCACTATGCCTGGCCAAATGAGATTTGAGATTTCCGGTCAATGCGATGATCTTGGCCCCGATTCTTTTGATTAAAGGCAGGATACGGCTGGTTTCCTCGGTTTCACCGCTGTTTGATAAAACCATGATCACATCATTCCTGGTTACCTGTCCCAGATCACCATGGATAGCCTCGGCACTATGCAGCCAAGTGCTCGGGGTCCCGGTGGAGGATAATGTCGCGGCAATCTTACGGCCAATAATCCCGGTCTTGCCCATCCCGGTAACAATCACCCGTCCGCGGCACTTCATCATCAAATCCAGCGCCTTAAGAAAATCCTGATCAAGCCTTCTGGCCAATCCCTGGATCGCCTGCGCCTCAATCTGGATCACTTCCTTAGCCTTTCTCAGAGATAATTGTCTCATGCCGGCATCACGCCTCTTTCTCAAAATTTATTTTAACAATCCTGTCAATAGCCTTTAATTCAGCGAGCAGGACTTCCACTTTATCCAAAGGCCACATATTAGGACCATCCGAAACGGCCTTTTTGGGATTCGGATGAACCTCCATAAATATGGCATCGCATCCCGCCGCAACCCCGCAGCGCGCCAGCAAAGGAATAAATTCCGCTTGTCCTCCGGAGGCCGATCCCCGGCCACCGGGTAGCTGGACACTATGCGAGGCATCCAAAACCACCGGATAACCTAATCTCCGCATGATCGACAGCGAGCGAAAATCAGTTACCAGCTGGTTATAACCGAAGCTGACCCCTCGTTCAGTTATCAGAATTTTGCGATTTCCGGTGCTGACAATCTTCGCGATGACATGTTGAATATCCCCGGGAGATAAAAATTGCCCCTTCTTGACATTCACGACCTTTCCCGTCTCTCCGGCGGCCAGCAGCAGATCCGTCTGCCGGCATAAAAAAGCGGGGATCTGGATCACATCTAAAACCTCCGCGGCCTGAGATGCCTCCTGAGGAGAATGAACATCACTCAGAATAGGGATTCCCAACTGCAGTTTGATCTCCTTGAGAAGAGATAATCCCTTGACCAGACCCGGCCCGCGAAAGGACTTTAATGAAGTACGATTCGCCTTATCATAACTGGCCTTAAAAATAAAAGGAATTTTATGTTTGGCGGTTATTTTCTTAAGGGAGACGGCAATCCTCAAGGTTAGCTGGGGGTTTTCGATAACACAAGGCCCGGCAATAAAGACAAAGGGATTGTTGCCCCCGATAGGTATCTTTCCTAAATGAATCGTTTTAACCATGAAGGGTTCTTCGTGAAAGCAAATCAATCACCCGCTGTAAGTCCGCGGGAGTATCTACTCCAATGGTTTCTGTTTTGGTTAAGAGAGTTCTGATTTTATAACCAGCCTCTAAAACCCGTAATTGTTCTAACCGCTCTAGGTTTTCCAGTCTCGATTTTGGCAAACTTGAAAATTTCATAAGGAAATCCTTACGATAAGCGTAAATCCCTAAATGTTTATAATAGGCCGGTAACTGCTGACTCCCATTGTCCCGGTGATAAGGAATAGGACTGCGGGAAAAATAAAGCGCATCCTGATTTTGATCCACAACGACTTTAACCACCTGAGGGTCATTGACCTCTTGGGGATCATTGATAGATTTAATAACGGTAGCCATCATAGAACTCTGGTCATTCAGTAAGACCTTGGCCAAACGGTCAACCACTTGAGGAGCAATCAAAGGTTCGTCCCCCTGAATGTTGATAACGATATCTCCCCTCCAATCCTTGACGGCCTCCGCAATCCGGTCTGTTCCGGAGGGATGATGAGGAGAAGTCATAATCGCCTTAGCCCCAAATGCCTCCGCCGTTTTTTTTATCCTTTCATCATCGCAGGCGATCATCACCTCATCCAGATTTTGACACTGCTGAAGGCGTTCCCAGACATGCTGGATCATGGGCTTCCCTAAAATATCCGCCAGGACCTTCCCTTCGAAACGCTGCGAACCCCAGCGGGCCGGGATCACTCCAATGACCTTCTGTCTTTCTTTACCTCGATCACTTATTTTTCTTAGTTTCCTATTTATCTTACGGCTTATCTTAAGGCGTCCCATAGTTCCTGCCTATCGACCGGGACTGTCCCTAACTTCCCGACCACAATCCCCGCGGCCTCATTCGCCAGATCAGCC
Source organism: uncultured Planctomycetales bacterium (assembly GCA_964373335.1). Taxonomy (GTDB): domain Bacteria; phylum Omnitrophota; class Gorgyraeia; order Zapsychrales; family CAYJUK01; genus CAYJUK01. Next base: position 6,037 of record CAYJUK010000009.1, read on the forward strand.
GCTTCTTGCTTAGTTGCCCCGGCAGTTAATGCCAGAGTAAATACCGCCGCCACCGTATCCCCTGCCCCGGAGACATCAAACACCTCCTGGGCCTTGCCATGAATATCAACCGGCCTCTTCCCTCTTTCAAACAACTTCATACCCTTCTCCCCCAGCGTCAGCAGCAGACATTCCAACTCCAAATATTTCAGTAATTCTTGTCCCGCCAGATTGATTTGGGCATCTGTTTTTAACTGGTCACTATGGACCTTAAGGAGGCTTCCTTGCGGATCAGAGATCTTGATATTCCGGATCGCATTCTCAGCCTCTTTCCTGTTGGGAGTAATCGCGGTTACCCGGCGGTAATAACTAAAATGTTCAACCTTGGGATCAATGGTAATGATCTTCCGGTACTGTTCTCCTAAATAACAGGCCACCCCGATCAATTCCGGATTAATCACTCCCTTCCCATAATCGGAGATGATCATAGCATCAAAAAAATTAAAATTTTTCTTTATCAATTGAATGATCTTCTTAAGGACATTGGGATGCAGTTCTTTGAAGGATTCGCGATCTACCCGGACAACCTGCTGATGTTCCGCGATAATCCGGGTTTTTAACGGGGTGGGGACACCGGGATCAATAAAAATCCCTTGAATGGGGATACGTCGATTCTTTAACTCCTGCAGTAAAATTTTCCCTTCCCGATCCTCTCCGACCCGCCCTACTAACGTTACCTGGGCACCCAGACTTCTCAGATTATTAGCCACGTTGGCTCCGGCCCCCGGGGAATAATGAGCGTCTTCCTGAAAGACCACCGGCACCGGGGCCTCGGGAGAGATTCTGGAAACACTCCCGTGGATATATTGATCCAGGACAAGATCACCAATGACCAAGATCTTTTTATGAGAGAATCTTTTGACTAAATTACCGTATCGGCTCATAAGATGAAGATACTAAAATGGTTAAAATCGCATTTTTTCCAAAAATGAAGAAATTGATTCTAGCACACGGCCAGGAGTGAGTCAACCGCCTGTAAGACCTCTTCGGTTGAAATCTTTTCCAGAAAGGCAGAATCTAACAACCGCCCTTTTCTAAGATCAACCGGCCCCTCATAATGAGCACATACGATCTTTGCTGGCTCCTGCCAAGGCCGCCACCGCTCGGGATTGATCCCTGGCTGGTTGCGGGTAAAGATCGAAACCACCGGGACCATTAAGGCATTGGCGATATGCACCGGGCCGCTGTCATTGGAAATCAGCATCCGGCAGCGGCTCATTAAACTCACCAATTGACTTAAAGAGGTCTGCCCAGTCATATCCCCAATTGGTATCTGAGCTAACCTTTTTATTTCAATTGAGACTTTCCGTAGATCCTTATCGCCAATCAAGAGAAAATGATATTGATCTTTTTGGGACAACCGCCTCAGGAGATCAGCAAAGCGTTGAGCCGGCCACATCTTGGTAGGACAGCTGGCTCCCGGGTGAACGGCAATGAGCTTTCGGGGATCAGACACCGGCTGAGCCTGAAGCCACTCTTCGGCCCACCTCTCTGACTCCGCTTGTCTGCTGATAAATAATGCGCTCTCCTGAGTTTGAATCCCCAAGACCTTGAGGACATCCAGGCAGTATTCGACTTCATGCCTTCTCCCCCAATGCCTTTCATCCTTAAGACCGTCCGTCAAAAGAAACCCTAATTTATTATTGCGGTAACCTAAACGGTAAGGGATGCCCGCTAGGAGGCACAAACTATTGGTACGTTTTTTGGTGTGATAAATAACCGCTAAATCAAAATGTCTTTTCTTAAGTTCTCCGGCGAGTCTAAAAAATCCTCTCAATCCCCGGTGTTTCCCTTGCCGGTCATCCACCCAGACCTCATCCAATCCCGGATGATCTTCTATCAGACAACGAGTTTTGGGAGCAACCAACAGCGAGAACCGGGCCCGTGGATATCCTTTTCTTAAGGCCGCGATGGCCGGGGTTGTCAAGATCAAATCCCCGATACGATCTGTCCTCACAATAAGGATATTTTGAAAATTCATTTTTAAGATAAGATTTCGGCCGGCCATAATCCTACAATCGATTTCCAAACATCATCAACCGAGATATTCTTCAAACAGGTATGTTCGGATTCTACCCCCTGACAAACCTGGCAGTGCTGATTTTTTCTCAGAACCAAACTTTTTTCACTCCAAGGGCCGTAAAGCAGGGGATCCGATGGACCAAACAAGGCGATGGTCGGGATATTCAAGTAGCTTGCCAAATGCATGGGGCCGCTGTCATTCATTATGGCCAAAGAACATTTAGATATTAAATAACCCAATTGGGCCAAGGTCAGCTGACCAGAAAGATCAATCCCCGGAGAAACCATAAGTTTGAGAATCCTTTGGACGATCTCTTGTTCCTTTTGATCGCCCACAAAGATAATCTCGACAGGATAAGAGTCGCTCAATCGATCACAAAGCTTAGCAAATCCTTCTTCGGTCCAACGCTTATGACGATGGGCGGCGCCGGGGGCCGCCAGAACGAACCTCTTTTCCTTTTTATCGATCCTGTTTTTCAATAATGCCTCGACATAAGCCTTGTCAGATTCTGAACTAAAAATACAAAACCTCTTTAGGACCGGCTTTATGGACAGAAGGCCTTGCAGTCTTCGCATATGTTTTAGCCGCATATGGCAGCTAGAAGGGGATCGAAAGAGGAAGGAAGTTTTATGGCGGGGAAAGATGAGATAAGGGATCAAGGTATTTCTTAAATCAATCACCAGATCAAAGCGCCTTGCCGACAATAACCTTAACCACCTAAAAATCTTTGTCACCCGTTGATGTTTCTCAAAAATATAGACCTCTTCAAAATGGGGATTTCCTTTCAGAAGAGATTCGGCCTTTGGTCCTACCACAACCGAGATCTTGGCCTCGCGAAAATGGGCCTTCAAGGCATCAAGAACCGGAAAGGTCAGAATCACATCCCCGATATTAGAGAGGGAAATGACCAATATTCTCTTAATTTCGGAAATGTTCGATAGTTTTAAGGACATCTTTCACCTCGATAGACTGCATGCAGAGGTTATCCTGACAGGTCAAATGATAACAAGGCCTCTGATTACATACGACATCTTTTTGAATGATCTTGAATCTCCCGGCCCCCCGAGGGCCGGTCACCTCCGGACGTGTTGGTCCGAAAAGCCCCAAGATATTCGCCCCGACACTACTGGCCATATGCAAAGGCCCAGAATCCGCCGAGATCACCAACCGGGCCTTTTTCATCAAGGCCAGCAGCTGTTTGAGATTGGTCTCCCCGGCTAGATTAACGGCATCAACCTGCGATCCCCGGACAATGTTCTCAATCATGGCGGAATCTTCTTTGGATCCGGTTAAGATCACCTTTTGGGAAAAATGCCTCATCAGATCCCGGGTGAGTAAGGCAAACCTTTCCTGAGGCCAGCGTTTTAAATCCCAATTCCCCGCCGCGTGGATAACGATAAAATCATCCGGGGGATTAAGCCCCTTCTTCCTTAATATCTCGGTGATTTCTCTTTCCACCTGGGGCGGGACCTCTAAATGGCATCTGCGGTCTTGAATGGTTAATCCGTAGCCTTCCAGCAGTCCCGAATAATAATCAGAACGATGAACTGTCGGCGGCGGTTCAGGTATTTTATGGGTCAAAAGAAATCCTCGGTTCTTGGTATTGTATCCGACTCGGATGGGAACCCGCGCCAGGAAAACTAAAAGTGCCCGCGTCAGCGAGCGGTGAAGCAAAAAACAGGCATCAAATTGTCTTTGTTTGATCTGGGTAATGAGTTTAGCCTTACCCCAAGGAAACTGATCTCTTCCCTCCTCATCATAGATGATAATGTCATCAATATCAGGACTGCACTCTAAGACTTCCTTGACCCGCGGCACGGTGAGACAGCTGATCTTAGCCCCGGGATAATGCTCCTTAAGCGTCCGGAAAACAGGTATTGAGAAGACCACGTCTCCAACCCAATTGACGTTGACGACTAAGATTCGATTCATGGATTTCCTCTGGGGAATGGGGACTCATCCTATTTTGGGATGTGTCCCGATTCCCCAGAGCCTTCCTTCATCATCTCTTCCATGACCTTTGAATGGCGCCCGTTAGGCATCCTAAATCAAATAATCAGTTAGGAAGAGTGTCCCTTTATTTTGTGGTAGACCTCAATCGTCTGAGTCATCATCTTCTCTAAAGACAATTCTTTTTCTATCCACCCCCGGGAGGCCATCCCCATTCTCTGCGCCTTCCAAGGATCCTTAAGCAGACTCACGACCGCTTCGGCCAATTGTTTTGGATTGTTCGGCTCGACCAAAAGCCCAGTGCGTCCGTCTTGAATCAGATACGGAAGTCCGCCGACTCTGGATGCAACGACTGGCAGCCCGCACGCCTGGGCCTCCATCACCGAAAGCCCTAATCCTTCCTGCAAAGACGGCATCACAAAGACATCTAAGATGGATAACATCTCCGCTGTTTGATTCACGATGGGATAAAATAAAATCTGCTTTTCTAATCCTAATCTTTGGACCTGATTTTTCAAGAACGTTTCTCTTCTCCCTTCCCCGATGATCAAGAGTTTGGCCTGCGGAATATCCTTCAAGATCTCCGGCATCGCGGAGATTAAGACATCGTGCCCTTTGACATCAGACAACCGGGCAATAATCCCGATCAGCGGCCGGTCATCGAGATGGTACTGCAAACGGTTTTTCAGCTTCGCCGCTTCATCTCTCCGAGGGAATAGGCTCAAGTCAATCCCATGCGACACTAAAATAATTTTATCAGAACTGACCCTAAAATCCTTATTCAGATGTGTGAAAACCGGCTGGCTGATCGCAATCACTTTATCGCCCCAGCAGGGAAATAATAAGCGGGACAGGCGTGGTTTAAAATAACCATGACAGGTCGAGAGGTAAGGTTTTTTCAGCCAAAACTTTAAGATCTGCCCCATCACTTGGGTGACGCGGGTTTGAGAATGAATTAAATCAATCTTGTGTTGATTAATAAAACGTGCCAGACGAACAAGGGAAAAATAAATCCGCGGATCTAATTCCGACTTCGTTAAGATTGGACAACGCAAATGGACTGCTCCCAATTGAGTGAAATCACCAAGAAGATCTCCCCCGCTGGAAGCGATAAAGACGCGGTGTCCCCGGGAGAGGAGATTTTTTGTCAGCGTGTAAAGATAACTGGAGATGCCGCCGGTGTTCAAATGGGTGGTCAAAAATAAAATATTCATCCCCATTTTCCTTTAGAGCCCCCATTGACCATAGAGATGAAATTGGAATAGGACTTGTTACTTCTAAAAATTGTTAAGGAAAACAAGGACATCTTTTATCTCTTAGCCAGGGTCATTAATTTTTCCACCTGCAGGGCCACTTCTTCCGGGGTGATCTGGTTCATGCAGGCATGCGTCAGGATCCGGCAGCGGGAACTGTAACAAGGAGCGCATTCCAGCTTCTGGGACATAACCACATAATGAGCAGCGGGCGGCAGATGCCGAGAAGGATCCGTGGGCCCAAAAAAGGCAAGGAAGGGTGTCTTCATGGCGGCGGCAACGTGCATCGGGGCAGAATCCACAGTGATATAAACCTTGCAATACCTGATCAGGACCGCTAATTGTAATATGTCGGTCTTACCGACAAAATCCGCCGGCTTGGATTTGGTCATCCGTGATAATTGCTGAGCTTTATACTGATCCGGGGCCATTCCGGTTATGATCACGCGGATATTGTGTCTCCCTAAAAGATCACATAATCGTGCCATATGACTCAACGGCCAATTCTTCGTGACCCACTTGCCCGATGCCGCGATATTAATCCCAACGATATGAGAATCCTTGGTTAACCATTCCCCCGCTAACAATCTCTGCGCATACTCTTCATCCTTTTCCGTTGGCCATAATTCCAGGGTCAAATCTAATGGCCGGTTAATATCCAGCAGTTTCAAGACCGCAAATTGATGTTCGACCGGCGGCAGGGCCGCTGACTCGTCTTTCACCCGCTGGGTCAGAAGTCCACCCCATTTTCGATCGTATCCCAGGCGCTGTTTGGCCAAGGTTAAAAATCCCAACAAATGACTTTTCCGGTTATTTTGAAAATCGACAACCATATCGAATTGATATTTTCTTAATTCGGAAGCGAATCTAATGAATCTCATCCCTCCTTGATCCTTTTTCTGCGGATCATAGATCAGCAAGCCATCCAAATAGGGACATCGCTTAAGGACCCGCCAGGCCCCCTGGCCCACCAGACAATGGATTTTCGCGTGTGGAAATTTTTCGCGCAGGGCCCTTAAGGAAGGGGTGACGAGAACAACATCTCCGACAGAACTCAACTTGATGACTAATATGTTTAAGGAATTCAGAAGTTCCGCGTAGACACGGAGAGTGGCCTCCGCCATCTTCTCCAGAGTGAATTTTTCACTCAATTTCTGCCGAGCCGCCCCGGTGAGCTGTTGGGCTAATATCTTATTGTTAAGAATTTTTAGGATCGCTTGAGCCATATCTGCCGGGTCCTTGGGGCTAACCAGCAGCCCGGTTTTTCCATCATCAATAATCTCGATGACACCTCCGACCTTTGTGGCCACCACCGGAACACCAGCCGCCTGAGCCTCCAGGATCACACGGCCGAAGGCCTCCGGCACGATGCTCGACATCGCCAGGAGATCCGTTTTTGCCAACAGCTCGGGGACATCATCACGGTTCCCCAGAAATTCAACCTGATGACTGATCCCCAGCCGCCTGGCCAAAACCTCCAGGTCTTGCCGATATTCCTGCCTCTGTAAAGGAGCATCCCCGATAATCCAGACTTTAATGAGGGGTTTCTGCCGGATGACCTGGGCCATCGCCTTCAAAAAATATTCATGACCTTTTAAAGGAGTCAACCGCCCCACAATAGCGACAACGGGATCGGGAGAATCATTTTTCTCCGGCTTAATATTATGGAAACGTTCCAGGTCGACACTGCGCGGGATTAAACGGATCCTTTCGGCCGGGACATGGAAAGAGTCGATCATGTGCCGGCCGATCACCTGGCTGGGGACAATAACAAATTTCGACCATCCCATGATCCGGCTGAAAAAATGACCGGAGTAATACCCATGACACGTTGTGAGGAATTTGGCCTTGGTCTGCCGGCAGGCAAAGTAAGCAATCCAGGCGGGAACCCGGGAACGGGCGTGGACGATCTCAATATCCTCTTTCTCAATGATCTTTTTGAGCTCCCTAATACATCTCAAGATAGTCCATAAAGATTTCTCCTGAACCGGCAATTGATAATGCTGGATTCCTGATCTTTCTAATCCCGAAACCAGGCTCCCCCCGGCAGAGACCACGACCGCCCGGTGTCCATGATTCATCAGGTATTTGGCGAGATCAACCGTTCCGGTTTCAACCCCGCCGACATTTAATTCCGGTAGAATTTGCAGAATCCTCATCTCTTACCTTTAAAAAATCGGGACAATCGGGACACATCCTCTATTGGGATGTGTCCCGATTCCCATCACAAAATTCTTCGCACGGCGGCGGAAACGATTTTCTGATCATCCAGCCTCTTCGTTTGTGTCTTATTTTTAGCGATATATAAAATAGCCTGACCTATCTCTTTCACCGGAGAGACCAGGATATATCCCTGGGCCTGAAGCTGTTCAATAAACCTTTGCTGTTTATTAGGACGAGTAAATCTTTGCCGGATTCCGGAAAGGGGAAAAACAATGGTATTCTTGCCGGAACTGGCCGCTTCCGAGACCATCGAGATACTATCTCCGGAGACCACCACGATATCCGCCAGCCCCAGGATGCCTCCCACCGCTTCCGGGATATCGCTGCGGCTGGCCAAAATCAGCAGAGGACACCGTCCGCTGCCTTTCAATTCCCTTTGCAGCAATTGTTCAACTCCCTTAGAAGTTCTGCGGGAAGTCGTCGCCAGAATCTCGGCATTTAATTCTTCCGCCGTCCCTTTCATTTGATTGATCAGAATGCGGACGGATTGTTCTGCCATCTTCTGACGTTTGGTAGGGCCACCCAGGAACAAACCGATCGTCAGCCTCTGCCTTAATCTCAAATGAGTAAAACGTCTCAGCAATAATTGTTTTTGTTCTTCGAGATATCGGGGAGTGATCAGGTTTAAGGCCCCTTGAGTCACAACCACCCGGCCATTCCGCAGGTCCGGTTGAGGGGCATCATGCTGCGGAAGCAAAACCAGATCAAACCGTTTAAACCCCAAAATCCCTGGCTTAAGAATCAAGACGCTTTTAGCCTGTGAATCTCGAGAGAGGATATAATTTAAACCTCTTAAAGAAGATCCGCAGGAGATAATAAAATCGAATCTACTCTTAATCAGTTCCTCATAAACTGGCGGCAATAAAAATCTCTTCAAGAATCCCAACCGGCCTTGATACACGGCCGCCGGGATCAAGCAGGCTGATAAATTCAAAACCAATCCCCGGGATTGACTTTTATATAAAACGTCCGCGATCTGAATCTGAGAAGAGATCTTTCTTTCATTCAAGGCATCCGAAAGGGACTGCGCGACCGCCTGGGACTGCCGCAGATGGCCGGTGCGGCCATCATTTAAGATCAGGGTTTTCGACTCATTCGAATACTTCCAAATCTTATAAAACCAGGTATATTCGTGGGGGGATTGGCGGATATACTGCTCCATGAGTTCAGCAATTTTTTTCAGATTCGTGATGACGTCTTGTTCGAAATCACCGGTCTTTAAGATCTCAAAGGGTTTATGGATTATTAAACGATGATACGGCCCCTTCTGGCGGGTGATAAGGGTAAAACAAATGGGGACATCGTATTTGAGGGCAATCCGGATCGCTCCGTCCGACAAGGAGGCCTGCCGGTTGAATAAGGGCACCCGGACGCCATCCTTGCCCCCTTGATCAACAACCATGGCGTTGATCTCATTATTCTTAAGACTTTTTAACAGGTCGCGGGTTCCCATCCCCCGCGACAAGACGACCGACCCCCCACAGGAACGATAAGAGTTAAAAAGTTTCTCTAATCTGGGGAATATCTTTTGAGGCTTGACCATCACTTGATAAGGATGGTCCAGCATCGCGCAGGTCAGACTGGCCAATTCCCAGCTGCCGTAATGCATGGCTAAAAGGATGACTCCTCGTCCCTGCTTTAAGGCCTCCTCAACGTGTTCTCGTCTTTCAATCTGGACATATTTCTTAAATTGCCCCTGACTCATGAGCGGCAGCCGGAAGATCTCGATAATATTCTGTCCGAAATTCTTGAAAAGCCCCTTGGTCATATGCCTGATCTGTTCTGGAGATTTGGAGTCGGCAAAGGCAATCTTAAGATTGGAATAAGCCAGGGTTCGGTGTTTCATATCCAGGTAATAAACCAGGAGCCCCATGGCTTTTCCAATCCCTAAGGCCGCGTTCACCGGAAGGATTCGAAAAAACCATCCTAAGGCGCTCAACAGGTAATAAAAACAATTCTCTAGAAAGGTTAACATGATTTATTGAGCAGACGGGTCAAAGTCTCTTCGATCGTTTCCTCTCCCGTAACAAAGCCCATTTGAATCTTTAAATAGTACAAAGGGAGATGGGGGTCGGATTCCATTAATAAGGAATCCAATTTTACCGCATCTTTCTGAGTTGTTACAAGACAATCCACTTTTTGATCACGGGCATTCTGAAAAATCTTCTTTAAATCCACCGGGGTATAGAGGTAATGATCAAGAAAAGCCAGGTTTCTGATCACTCGGCCTCCCAGATTTTTTAACGTGAGTTCGAAAGAATCGGGGTCAGCAATACTGCAAAACGACAGCATTGTCTTGCCCCGCAGCAAATCAATATCATGAATCGACTGACTCCCCCGATCGATCCGGTGGAATGAGACCGGGAGGTGCCGCGCTAAAAGGACCGGGGCAAGGGGATTCATCTCCTGTATTTTTTTTTGAATCTGGGGAATATTTTTCTCCCCTAAGTCGGATTTTGTGATGATAAATAATTCCGCCCGGGACAGCGCGCTTAAGGGTTCCCGCAAAATCCCCCGGGGAAGAAGGAATCCATTCCCAAACGGGTTTGTCGCGTCAACCAAAACAATATCCAGATCGCGGGCCAATCTCCAATGTTGAAACCCATCATCCAGGATAAAGACATCGATGGAAAATCTCTGCAAAGCCCTCCGGGCTGTCTCAATCCGATTTTTTCCCACCAGCACCGGAATATCTTTTAAGTGATCCTCCAATAATCTGGCCTCATCGCTCAAGCCGCGCCGCTGAGAGGCTCTTTGTCCTCTGGGCATATAGCCCCGGGTTAAAATCGCCGGGTGATAACCCTTCTGCCACAACCACTGGGCTAACAAAATAACACCGGGAGTCTTCCCCGCTCCTCCCCAGGTGATATTGCCGACGCTGATCACCTTACGGTCTAATCGATGAACTCTCCTAAGACCCGATTGATATCCTTTTTGGGCCAAGAGCACTAACAGTCCGTAAAAGTATGAGACCCATCTTAATACCACCTTGAACAACCGCGCCCCCGGATCGTTCCTTTGATCAGTCATCAGCAGATAAAAATATTTTCTCATGATGGCCTTTGAAAAGATTGAGACTAATACTTTGTCAGACAAATTTCCGCCCCTCCTATCCAGGGAGGGGAATAAAGTATTGGATTAAAAATTTACCTGACAGTGCACTAGCGAGATAGATTCTGAACAATCACATTAAGCGTCCTATCTGTCGCCCCCTGATAGTTTCTAATAACCAGCCGGGCATTTTCCCCCATTTGTTTTCTTAATGCCGGATCTTCCAAAAGCCGGATCATCTGCTGATGAAAAGAGCCGGTATCTCTCACCTGGATCATCGCCTTTTCTTTTAGGAAAATATCCGTGATATTCTTAAAATTCTGCATCAACGGCCCTACGATCATAGGCTTTCCATAGAAGGCCGGCTCGATAATATTCTGTCCCCCTCCCACCTTAAAACTCTTCCCGACAAAGACCACATCGGCCAGGGCGTAAAGAAATCGCAATTGACCGATGGTATCAATAATCACCACGGTTTGAGAAGGCAGATCTCCCGGCCCCATCTGTGTCCATAAGACCGGGTGAAACCCGAATTGCCCGGCAATCCTGGTGATATCCCGGGAGCGTTCCCTATGACGGGGAGCAATGACCAGCCGCAGTTGAGGGAACCGCTGGGAAAGGGATGACAGAACCTTCAAAAGGATTTCCTCTTCACCGGGATGGGTGCTCCCCGCGATCCAGACAAGGGATTCTCGGAAAAGTCTAAAACGCGGATCATCCGCGGAAACATCCTGGTAAGACTCATCGAATTTAAGATTTCCCGCAGTCATCACTCTTTCGGGACGCGCCCCTAACTCAATAATACGTTCGGCGTCCGCCTCACTTTGCATGCAAAAATTTGTGACGCCGGCTAAAATCCTTTTTATAAAGGAGCGGATCTTTTGATATCCCTGGTATGACCGATCGGAGATGCGACCATTCACCAGGATAATCGGAATCTCCCGGCGTTGTAATACGCAAAAAAGGCTCGGCCAGATCTCGGTTTCTGTCGCCAGGTAGAGTTTAGGATTAATCAGATCAATAAACCTGCGGACAACCAGACTCAGATCAACGGGGGCAAAGATCACTATCAAACGATCATTCTTCATCTGCTGGGCGACGCCAAAACCCGCGGGGGTTACGGTTGACAAGACAATCTTCTCTTGGGGAAAGCGCGATTGGATTCTCGATATCAACCCCCGGACCGCCAGGACCTCGCCGACACTCACGGCATGAACCCAGATAGGATGATTCCCTCTGAGCGCCTCCTGCAAGGGCAAAGAGAAATTTCCCAAACGCTGCCACCATCCCCCCCGGCCTTTTCGGCGCAAGATTTGAAAGGGCACAAAAAAAATCACTGCTAAAACGACAAGGATATTATAGATGAAGATCAGCTTCCTCCTCCCCGCTGGCAGATTTCACAGTAGTAGATTGTCAGGTAAATTTCTGTATCGACTCCCCCGGGATGGGGAGGATAGGTGGGGGTGTTGATCGTCGAGAATCACCCTCCCCTATCCCCTCCCATCAGGAGGGGAATTAAGTATTGGATTAAAAATTTGTCTGACAGAGCACCCGGGCTCATAGGATCACAGTTAAGCCCTGGGATGTGACTTATTATAGACATCCTTCAGGCGTTCGGTGGTGATATGAGTATAGATTTGGGTCGTTGAGAGATTCGCATGACCTAACAGCTCTTGAACGACACGCAAATCAGCCCCCCGATTTAGGAGATGAGTGGCAAAGGAATGTCTCAAGACATGGGGAGAAATCTTCAATCGGATACTCGTTTTTCTGATATATTTATTGGTGATATCAAAGACACTTCTCGCTGTCAAACGATTCCCAAATTTATTTAAAAAAACAGCCGGGTTTGAATACTTCCGGGTCTCCAGATATTCTTGAATGGCAGCCAAGGCCTTATTCCCCACCGGGACGATACGTTCCTTCTTCCCCTTCCCATAAACCTTAATGATATTACTGATAAAATCGACACGCTCCACATTCATTCCGACTAACTCACTGACGCGGATTCCCGTACTATAAAGAGTTTCCAGGATGGCCCGGTCCCTCTTTCCCACCGAATCTTCCGCGGCGGGGGATTCGATGAAGCGCGTCATCTCCGTCTCCGTTAAGAATTGAGGGAGAGGTTTATCGAGCCTGGGGGTCTGAAGGAGAACGGCGGGGTTGTTCTTCAGCAGACCTTCCCGGCGGAGAAATTTAAAGAAACTTCTGAGCGTGGAGATTTTGCGTGCCAGCGTCCGGGGACGAAGCTGTCTTTGCCGCAATTCCGCCAGATATTTCCGCAGGAGAAAATAATCGATCAGGGCGATGTCCTGCGGATGAGTCAATTTGAAAAAATGCTCCAAATCCAGCCGGTAATTAAGACAGGTGTGGGGAGAATAATTCTTTTCGACATCCAGATATGACAAAAATTTCTCGATAAATCGGTTCATTTTGGATTATACTTGTTCTTAATACGAAATCTTGATTAATAAGTGGTATAACATCCTGATCACGGACTGGCATGATCACCCGAGGGAAGCTTGTTGGCGATAAAGGTACATTTGGGATAATGACTGCAGCCGTAAAAGGGAATCCCCCGCTTGGAGCGTCTCTGCACCAAATCTCCTCCGCAGTCCTTAAGGGGGCACTTGACGCCGGAGGGGAAGGATTCCGAAAAAACGCATTGAGGGAAACCCGAGCAGCTTAAAAATCGTCCCCGGCGCCCCCATTTCACCACCATCTTTTTCCCGCACTTCGGACAGGTCTTATCATAAAATTCTTCTGTTTTTACAATATTCTTCATGGCAAAATTAATCTCATCTTTAAAGGGATTATAAAAATCCCGCAAGAGCTGCACGTAATCCAATTTTCCCTCTTCCACCAGATCCAAATTTTCTTCCATGAGAGCGGTGAAACCGATATCCATAATCTTGACGAAATGTTCCACCAAAAGATCACAGATCTTGATTCCCAGATCGGTAGCTTTATAGTAACCCTTTTCACGCGTGGCGTAATTCCTCATGACCAGCGTATAAATAATACTCGCATAAGTGCTGGGCCGGCCAATCCCCTTTTCCTCCATAGTTTTAACCAGACTGGCGTCTGAGAATCGAGGAGGCGGCTTAGTGAAATGCTGGGACGGGTGCACCTGCAGTAATTCCAAAGCGTCCCCCCTTTGATAGGGAGAAAAATCCATTTGAGGCTGATCGGAACGAATATCCTCTTCCAGGGTCAGAAATCCCGGGAATATAAGAATCGATCCGGAGATCCCAAACTGAAAAGACCCGGCTTGAATCTCCATCTTGGTCTGCTCATAAACAGCCGGTGTCATCTGACAGCTGATAAATCTTTTCCAGATCAGATGATATAAAGTGTATTGATCCTGATCCAGGACATTTCTAATCGAAACGGGGGTACGATGAACATCGGAAGGGCGGATAGCCTCATGGGCCTCCTGAGCCGATTTCTTCGAACGATAGACATTGGGTATTTTAGGAAGATAATCTTTCCCGTATTCCTTCTCAATAAAAGTCCTCACTTTCTTAATCGCTTCCTGAGAGATGTTCACCGAATCCGTTCTCATATAGGTGATTAAACCAACCGTTTCTCCTTGGCCAATATCCACCCCTTCATACAGCTGCTGGGCTATCAGCATCGTCTTATTCGCGTTAAAACCCAGTTTATTAAAGGCTTCCTGCTGGAGGGTGCTGGTGATAAAAGGCGGAGAAGGTTTTCGTTTATTCGATTTCACCGCAATATCAGAAACCACAAATGAATTCTTTCTTATTTCCGCCACCACCTTTTCGGTCTCAGCCTGACTTTTCAATTCTGCTTTCTGGCCATTGATCTTTTCCAATTCCGCAGTCAGGATCGTATTCCTCTCAGACTTTTTAAGGTCGACGGCGATCTGCCAGTATTCTATAGGGGTAAAATTCTGGATCTCTCTTTCACGCTCAACAATAAGCCGGAGAGCCACGGACTGCACCCTGCCGGCGCTCAAACGCGATCCCACCTTCTTCCACAAAATGGGGCTGATTTTATAGCCGACGATACGGTCCAGGATTCTCCGCGCGATCTGGGCATCGATCTTTTTAGGATCAAAATCCCGCGGATTCTCAAAGGCCTTCAAGACGGCCTCCTTCGTTATTTCCTGGAAAGTGACCCGATAAACCTTTTGGCCGTCGGCAATATGCCGGATAATATTCCACCCGATGGCCTCGCCTTCCCGGTCAGGATCGGTGGCGATATAAATCACTTTTTTGCTTTGCATCTCTTTTTTTAATTGCGTTAAGATCTTCTGTTTATTTCTTAAGACAATCAGGGTGGGTTCAAAGTTGCTTTCAACATCTACTCCTAGAGTTGATTTAGGCAGATCAATAAGATGCCCCATGGAAGAGACCACCTTAAAATTTTCTCCCAGGATCTTATTGATCGTTTTTACCTTTGCCGGAGATTCCACGATAACAAGTTTTTTTACCATCTCAATGATCCTTTATACCGCTTATTAATCAAAATTTCGTATTAAGAAAATGCTCACTAGGGGCACAAAATTTTTGCCCCTGCTTCCCTGCAAGTATAACCGATAACGCCTTCAAATACACAGAGAAAATAATTTTCCCGGCCGCTGCTGGATCAAGTGACCGACTTCCAGTCTCAGCAAGATATCTAATGCCTCTTCTAAAGGAAGGCCGCAGCGCAATGCCAATTCTTCCAAATGGATCGGCTGATCAGTTAAGTTTTGATAAATCAACTTTTCTTCTTCCGTCAGGACCGGTTCTGATCTTGCCGGAAGGTCTTTCCCTGGGAATCGGGGTACAAAATTTTGTTCCCCTCCTTGACTTACGGCCTGTTCACGGGTCAGCAGGGGAAGCTCTTCCAGGATATCCTCGATACTGGTAACTAATTTTGCTCCTTGTTTAATCAAGTCGTGAACCCCGGCGGTATTGGGATGGTCAATGGGTCCGGGGATAGCAAAAACCTCCCGGCCTTGTTCTAAGGCACACCGGCTCGTGATCAGAGCCCCGCTCTTTCGGGATGCCTCCACAATTAATACCCCCAGAGAAAGTCCGCTGATAATCCTATTCCGGCGCGGAAAATTATGGGCCAGAGGAGGGACATCCATCGGGAATTCAGAAAAAATGATCCCGCTCTCTTCGATCAGTTCCATTAATCTCTTGTTTTCTTTCGGATAGATATATGACATTCCATATCCCAAAACCACGGCATTTGTGCCCCGCGCCTTCAGACACCCCTGATGGGCAGCCGCATCAATGCCTTTCGCCAGACCCGAAACGATCACCAACCCTAGATCACTTAAAAGAGAAGCGAATTGCTCTGCCAGCATCAAGCCATACACCGAGGCCCGGCGTGAACCGACAATGGCCATGGCCTCGCGATGATACCGTTTGAGGTCTCCTTTATAATAAAGAAGTACCGGGGCATCCGGAATCTCTTTTAAGATTTCCGGATACTCTTGATCAAAACAGGTAAGCATCCGCGCCCGATTTTGAGCAATCAAATTATATTCTTTTTTAAGAAAATTGTCTTGCGGAAATTCAAGAATATTCTTTATAACACTGGCGGGGATTAAAGAACTGGCCGGAAAACCGGATCCGGGAATCTTTAAAATCGTCTGCGCCGAACCGAAATAGTCTAAAAGGTTTCTTATACGAATATTCCCCAGACCCGGGACGGCATTCAAGATGATTAAGGCCTCTTGTTCTGTCATATTCGAATCCTCAAAATAAAAAAACCCAGCCGGATATAAGCTGGGGAAGGAAATCATTATAATATCCGGCGCCAGGTTAAGCAATCCTTTCCTTTTACCATTTTTTTGTTCTCTGCTTCCAAATTCACAACCTTCGCGCAGGCTGGGTAAGGAACGGTAAAACCGTTCCCTACCTGCGTATAGATTATCCACATGACCGTCGAATTAATTTTTATTTGTAGGGGTACAATATTTTGTGGCCCTACTCTGCCCCGGATAGCCGGACAACCAGCGCCACGATTACAATGACAAGACGTAATCGACAACGTCTTCAATCTTCCTTACAAAAATTGCCACCCCCGCATGCCTAAAGCGGGGGTCCATGAATATCCTCGTATGGATCCCCGCT
>CAYJUK010000010.1:0-2632 GCA_964373335.1 uncultured Planctomycetales bacterium
ATAACACATCCAGATCACTCCAATTGATCCCCGCATCCGATAACACATCCAGATCTGACCAGTTAAGGCCTATCGTAGAAATAGCACCTATATCACTCCAATTAATACCCGCGTCAGATAAAACATCCATGTCACTCCAGTTAATACCGGCTTGAGTGAAAACCTGCAGATCACTCCAATTAATACCGGCATCACTGATCACATCCAGATCACTCCAGTTGATCCCTGCATCCGATAACACATCCAGATCACTCCAATTGATCCCCGCATCCGATAACACATCCAGATCACTCCAATTGACCCCGGCATCGGAGAGCACATCCAGATCACTCCAATTGATTCCGGCATCTGACAGCACATCCAAATCCGTCCAATTAATCCCAGTGTCAGAAAGCACATCAATATCACTCCAATTCACACTCGTATCAAAAATCACATCAAAATCCGTCCAATTAATACCCGAGTCACTAAGGATATCCAGGTCTGTCCAGTTAATCCCCCCATCGGTGATAACCTTAAGGTCTGTCCAATTAATTCCCGCGTCCGACAAGATATCCAAATCGCTCCAATTAACTCCGGCTTGAGTCAAGGCCTGCAAATCGGTCCAATTAATACCAGTATCACTGATCACATCAATGTCTGACCAATTAACACCGGCCGTTGATAAAACACCAAAATCCGTCCAGTTAACGCCAACGGTGGACATGCTATTTAAATCCGTCCAATTAACGCCCGCATCCGAAAGGACGTCCAAATCCGTCCAGTTGATCCCCGCATCACTCAACACATCAATGTCAGACCAATTGATCCCCGCCACTGATAGGACATTAATATCACTCCAATTCACCCCCGCATCTGAGAGCACATCAATATCATTCCAATTGATCCCCGCATCACTCATCACATCCAAATCCGCCCAGTTAATTCCTGTATCCGATAAAACATCCAAATCCGCCCAATTCACCCCCGCCTCACTGAGAACCCGGAAATCGGACCAATTGATCCCAGCGTCGGATAATACATCTAAATCGGACCAATTGATTCCCGCATCTGCGAGCACATCCAAATCCGACCAATTAATCCCCGTGTCAGAGAGCACATCAATATCACTCCAGTTGACGCCGGCATCGGACAACACATCCAGATCCGTCCAATTAATCCCAGCATCAGACAGGACATCCAGATCCGACCAGTTAATGCCAGCATCACTGAGAACGCGAATATCAGACCAGTTGATGCCGGCATCACTTAAGACATCCAATTCAGACCAATTAATCCCGGCGGCGGCCATGACCTGAAGATCAGACCAATTGATTCCGGTTTCACTCATCGCATCCAGATCCGTCCAATTGAGACCTACCGTTGACATCACCTGAAGATCGTCCCAATTAACTCCTGATGTTGTGAGTTCTGCCAGATCAAACCAGTTGATGGTCCTCTCCCAATCAATCTTGGCCCCGGACATGAAGACTAAATCATCCCAATTAATTCCCACCGAAGACATGCGATCAATATCGACCCAATTGATTCCCCCTTCCGTCAGAATCTGCAGATCTTCCCAATTGACACCGGCGTCACTCAAGACATCCAGATCCGACCAATTAATTCCGGAATCAGACAGGACATCCAGATCCGACCAATTGATGCCCGCATCCGAAAGGATATCGATATCACCCCAGTTGATTCCGGCAACGGTCAAGGTATAAAGGTCATCCCAATTGACCGCAGACGTTGTCAAATCCGTAATGTCCGTCCAGTTAATCCCTGCCTGACTCATGATCAAAAGGTCATCCCAATTCGCTTTATCAGTATTGGTTTTGATGGTGGAAATATTAGTTTTAAGGACCCCGATATCGTCCCAATTAATGCTATCTGTCACCGACTTGATCGTGGTTACGTCCGTCCAATTGATGGTGTCGGTCTTGGCTTTGATCACCCCGATATCATCCCAATTAATAGTCGCCGTATCTGTAAGAATATCCTCAACAGTCGGTTTAATAACATCCAAAGGTTCATAGGCTCGATAAGTTGTAGTGGCACTCGCATCGAATATAGCCACACTAGCAAAAAAGGAGTCAGTTAAATCTGAGGGTGTCCAGTTGGTATCCGACTTAAACCAGTGATTAGTGGTATCAACACTAAAGGCTGGTGTCGTTTCATTTGTACCATCTGGTTTTTTAATCTGGACTGTTGCGGTATCAGTTGCTTCCAGAGCGACGCGATCATCTCCGGAAACGAGCCAGGCGTAGAGGGTATAGGCACCTCCGGTATCCTCCCAGACGGCAATGAGTCTAGGACCCGTGCCGGGGATAATATCAAACTCCTCTGAAATCGCTGAGGTCAATCCCGGGGAAGAGGCGACAAGGGTATACCCTTGACCGGCTCGATTGATAGACAGATCCACGAAAGTAGCGATACCCCCTCTAACCGCAACCGTACTTTCACCAAGCAGGACTCCGTTACCAGGATTATGGAAAATGGTAATGGTTATCCTTGTGCCATTATCACTTTTAAGGAGATTTCCCTGAGCATCATGAATATAAATAATGGGCTGGCGTTCAAACTTATTGGTGTGCTTTGTTGCGGAAGGGGTGTCCTTAAAGAAGAGTTTTGCGGCAGGTCCATGGGATAG
>CAYJUK010000010.1:2642-22667 GCA_964373335.1 uncultured Planctomycetales bacterium
TATCCGGCTGACTGCGTCGTTCCGAAATCAGAACCCTCTTGACTCCCACCTCGGTAAATTTCACTTCCTAAAACAACATTTTCCTCACCCCTTTGACTACCGCCGCTATATTGGGCAGATGCAGAACGAACGTAAGAAAAAGATAAAAAAAGGATAGCTAATAGAAATAGAAATAGTTTTTCTATTAATCTTATATTATTATAAAAAATATTTTTTTTAAATATTATAGAAATCATTAATTAAAACTACAGGACGATTCTATATTTCTTGTATAAGAAAATATTAGATATCCAAACCCGATGAGATTAAATCTATGGGGCTGTTCGAGCCAGCCTGCCCCCTTTAAAAACTCCTTCATTGGGATCATAGCGTTGAAAATATCCTGAACTATCCGGGTCTTTGGAAGCCAATGTACGATTAGAAACTTGAAAATGCCTTAAATGAGGAGACTGAAAATCACCGCCTCGATATCCTGAACCCACTGTCCGCGTAATCCCCCTTCTAGGATCAAAAGGATCAATCCCTGGCCAATCAAGATTAGTCGCATTCCCCTCAAAACCTAAGGTGCTTGTCAGACGACCATCCCCATGAGATCCACTATAGAGTCTTCCTTCAGGTCGACCGATACCAACGGTCTGTTCATAAAGATTACCTGACAACTCCATATTCCCATAAAATCCTGCCCCGGAGGTGACACGATTGGTAGCATTTTCAGCAAAGATACCGACACGCAATGGGCCTTTCTGATTCTCGCTTGCTCCACCGGCACGACCATCTCCGGAGGCCCAGCCGAGATTATTACGGTTTAAATTCGCTGCACCATCAAAAATTGATTCTGAGCCATCCTCATCAACATTAGGAGGATAAATCTCACCGGACTCAGCAACATTCACCGATGTTAAGCCCCAGACATATTCGTCCGCAACAGGAACGATATCAACACCGCGGGCAGCCTTTTCAAATTCTAATTCCGTCATAGGCCTTAACCCCGCCCAATCTGCGAAAGCCAATAAGTCCGGCCAGGAAATATAACTCACCGGCCGAGCCGGCCGGGATGATTGAGCGGGGGAGACAGGATTGGTTGCATCCCAACTGATCGTATTACGATTAACAATCCCATCAGAATTTTTGCCTCCCAATACCGAGGAGGTCATATCTCTATTGATTTTTTCCACTGGAGAAAGAGAATTAAAAAAGCTGGCCCATTGTCCTTCTGTTAACTCGTATTTCATCAAATAAAAAGGCTGAAACCCTTTGGGGAAGGTGGCTTGAATCAAAAAAATATCTCCGGACGCATTCTCACCTGCGGCCCCGCTGCTGTCATAATAATATCCCGAATCGGGCTGATTGGTTGTCGAGAAGGCATTCTCGCTCTGGTTATACCAGGGGGAAGGATTGGCACTTCCGAGTCTTCACCGATATTCCGAGGAGCTATTGCCATCACCGGCGTAGAACGGCCCTTCCGGGATATAAACCATTTCTATCCCAAAGATAGAATTGATCGTTTGGGGCGATAAAGCCACTTCATCCGAAAGACCATCCTGACCATAATCCCAAATAAAATGAACATCCCGAGCTTCAATATGACCGGATTTCAAATCTACTCTTTGCAGGAAAAATCCCCTTTCGTCTTGAGGAACTATCAGTTCAAAATCTTTAGGAGCGAAAAACCCGGGAGGATTTTTCCCATTCCCACCCATAGAGCCGTGTCTCCAGGAAACACCTGCATCCGTCGAATATTTTAAAAACACCCAAATCGCATCATAGTTGAGTGAATTTCTCCAGCTGTTATCCTGCTTAGCATCGACAGTAAAGGTAATGGTGTTCGATGTCTTATCGATCGAATAAATATTAAAATTTTCAAGGGAGATATTATTGGCAGAAACAAATTTCGGTTGAAAAATCAACCAGAGAAAACTGAAAAAAAATATTTTATAAGGTACGGGTTCTCCTTTAAGGACCATCATATGTTCGCACTCCTCGTCCCCCGGAACATGGCAATATCACCCCATCAGGATTCGCTGCCTGCGAGCGGTCGGAGATTCGTAATTTTGTCAATGCCTCTCCATCCCGCCAGCATCCTCCTCGATCTCCAGATCCGGCATTATGTGTAATTCCTCGATCAATCTGCGCATCGACTCCAACCCAGCCGAGAACATTAGCATTCCCTTCAAAACCAGGTGTGGTCGTCAGGTAGCCATCCCCATGATTACCTACAAAAGATCGTCCCGTAATATTTCCCAGGGTGACTACCTTCTCACTGACATTTCCAGAAAGCTCCATCACCCCATAATACCCTCCTCCAGACTGTTCTCTATTCGATGTAAAGGAAGCAAAGATGCCAGTTCTTAAAGCCCCTTGAGCATGTTCAGGTCCCAAAGAGGTATCCCCACCCGTCAATGTGGTGTTATTGGCATGAACATTCGCTCCCGGATTACCCACAACTTCAATCCCGTTTTCCTCATCGGGCGATAACGTTGTCGCAATGGTAAAATGAGGCGTTCCCCAGGCAAACTCACCAGCCACAGCCAAGAGTGGCCCGCGAGATATCTTTTCGAATTCCAGCTCCGTCATTGGTCTTAAAGCGGCCCAATCCAAAAAGGCCGCTATGTCCATCCAATTCAAATAAGTCACCGGACGATGAGGACGTTGAGTGGCACAAGTTAAAGGAAAGCCAGAACAACTAATCGTTTGACGAAAAAGGACACTATCGGTATTTTTATGAGCTGAATTGGTCAGATCACGAGCCCCCCTGGTATTATTAGGAGCGAGCGAGTTGACAAATTCAACCCATTGTCCTTCGGTAATTTCGTACTTCAAAACGTAAAATGACCGATATCCCTTAGGAAAGGCTTCCGGTATAATAAAAGAAGCTCCGGTGGTATCCTCACCGGGATTATTATTGGAGGCATAGCGAAAACCATTTTCTGTCAATTCCGTCACAGTTATGGCATCTTCACCGATGACATACCAAGGATCAGGATCATTGGAACCCTGATGAAGACTAGCGGTGCTTGTAGAATGATCTCCCGCATAAAATGGCCCTTCCGGGATATAGACCATCTCCAGTCCGAAAACATTAGCATGAATGAGATCATCGTCATCGAATCCACAACTGGAATAATCCACTGTTAATTGTACCCCTTGGGATGAAACAGTTTTTAAAGAATTAAATTTTAAGCTTTGAAGAAAGGCTCCTTTTCTATCTTCAGGGACAAGGACTTCAAGATCTTTGTTTGATCCTACTTTTGTATCTTGAGGGTTTAGACCATCGGAGATAAGTGAACAGAGTTTTTTATGTGGGGGGGCAATTTGGGAGTCCTGCAGGCGGACTGTCAGCCATACGGCATCATGATTGATCTTATTCCGCCAGGAATTATCCCAGGTAATATCAAATTGAATAATACATGTATTTTTAACAGGATCTCTTGGGCCTAAAAAAACATTTGAGATCTTTAAATTATTGGCACTTACAACCGTGATAAAATTTAGCAGAAGAATCGGAATGTATACTATAAATCCTATCCCGATTTTCTTAATTTTCCTCATACCCCCCCATCAAAAGATATACAGTATAAGATTATGTCTATTACTAAAGAAAATATTTGCCTATAAAGAATAATAAAAGTGTACTATTAGAAATGTCATGTAAATTTTTAAACAATTTTATTTTATTCCATTTCAGTAAATATACAGACATATAGATGATGAAATTGAAATTTTTGAATACAAGATTTTTTAAGGCATTGTTACTCGGAGATAGGTTTTTTTGTGTAATATTAAAGATTTTATTTAAATAGATTATTCTTTTTATTAAAAACTGCTCTTTAATTTTTGATCCTTTTGTAAATTTTATAATTTCTAAAAGGACTGATAATCAGCAATGGTTGTCACCCTCCCTTAAATCAAAATACATTGCTATGTGACAAGTCCTTCGTTTTATTAAATCTTCAATTTAAAGCGTTTTCTATCCTGGGAAAACAATTGATGGGTAATAAGGCACTAATTATTATCTTCGGATTTATTATATTTCTCCAAAGGAGAATCAATATGAGACTTAAGATGCAACCTCGCGTCGAGAATCTTTTCCTTTACAAAATTAACATCCTCCGCGTTTGGCTTTAGATAGATATACTTTTGATAGTGTTTAAGAGCCGTTAAATAATCCCCCAGATATTCCGCGCTCACATAAGCCAAATTAAAATGAGCCTCGGGATCATATGGCAATAAAGATACGGCTTGAAAATACTCGACAACCGAACGCTTATATTCTCCTCTTTGAAAAAATATATTTCCCATGTTGTAGTGAACCTTGGCCGCTTCCGTTTTAAATTTTTCATCAGAGGGGTCTAATTGCCCCAACTTCATGAGCATCTCTTGTGTTTCCGATTCCTTTTCATGAGCCAGATGTTGAGTAACAATAGGAAGCGTCTCCATTTCTCCATGCCATTTCTTCTCCACCGTTAACTCATCCCCTAACCGCCGCACTTCCATCTCGGTTTCCTGCCTATAATCTTCCAACTCACTCTTGAGTTGAGATAATTCCTCGTTATATTTTTGGTTAAGTCTGGCAATGCGCACATTTTCTTTTTCAAGCTTCTCCTTATCATTCACCAGAGAACTCAATCGATTTTCTTCTTCTGCATTTTCCACACCCAATCGCTGAATCTCCTGCTCTAAACCAGAAGTCTTTTTGGCCAATCGTTCATTTTCCTCAATAACATTTTTCAAACTCCGCGTATTTTTGATAATGTCCGATTCATTTAAGGAGATCTCAATAATAGGATTTGCCGATATGGTATCTGGTGAAACTGGTTCAGCCGCCTGATCAATCCCTACGGTTGTCTGAACCACCTCAACCGACTGCTCTGCCAGACTGATTGAACCTAGAAAATAAAAGAAAACGCAGCTGAATGACAGGAGATACCATATCAATAATGGCTTATTTAGAGATTCTAAAAAATTTTTCACCCACATGTCTTCTCCTCTTTTTAAAAATCTAATTTTTCGATTGTAATTCAACATCGTAAGTTTTAAATGGTTTGATGTTACCTTTTATTTTCATATAATCATCAGATGCCTTCATAATATGTGGAGTAATGAAGATAACGATTTCCGTCACCTCCATCTTATCGGCGGTTCGACTAAATATCTTACCTATGACCGGGATATCCATTAAAACAGGGAAACCCTTTTTCGTATGCACTTTGTCCTGCTTTTTAAGGCCCCCCATGATAATAGTATATCCATCCTTAACCATCATGGTTGTTTCTACTTCGGTTTTATTAACCTGAGGGATTCCACCCCCCTTGGAAGTAATTTGTCCGACAACGGTGGAGATCTCTGGTCGTAATCGCATCGTGACATAACCATCATCATTAATGATTGGCAAAACATTCAATTTCAGCCCCACATCCACAAAACGCACATCCTCACTGGTTATCGCACTATCTCCCGTACCGGATGTCGTTGAGATGATATAGGGAACGGTATCACCAATATGGATGCGTGCTTCCTGATTATTGGTCACCAGAATTCTTGGATTGGATAAAATTTTGGTATCACTGACTTGTTCCAAGGATCGAATTGCTAATTGAAATTCATCCACACTGAAGTTTCCTACCGCATATTTCGCAAAATTAGAGGTCAAATTACTACTCGCTGGCAAATTTTTTTCATCTAGATAAATGTTATTAAAGCCGATCTTCCGTAATCCCTCTATCGTGCTATTTCGAAAATCCAAATTCCAATCAATGCCGATATCAAAATTCGGCTTCAAGACAACTTGCAAGATTCTCCCTTCCACCAAGACTTCTTTCGTAGGAGCGTCCAATTTTTCAACAATTGCTTCAATCTCCGCCCGTCGAGAAGGGAAGGCTCGGACAATAATCTGGTTGGTTCTTTCATCTGCCGAGACAGAGCCGACAGATTTGGCATCAATACGTGCCCGAAGCTGCTCCGCCACAGCATCAGCGGAAGCAAATTGAAGACTATAAACATAGTTTTCTAAGGGTTGTTCCATGTCTTTAATGGCCATCTTCATCTCTTGCAAAGCATCGGGAGTATCAATCAAGACCACGGTCCCAGTATCCTCATCGATAATAATTTTCCCCACATTACTTTTAATATTGTCCAAAGCCGCTAGAACATAACTTGGTTTTGTATATTTCAGCCGCAGCAGCTCCACTTGGGTTTTATCAGAAAATTGCCGGCCAAACATCGTTTCATATTCAGCTGCGGTCATAATTTGAAGTATCTCATTCTCGATATGGTAGGCCAACCGATTAGAGATAATAACGATATCAAGAGCATCTTTAATAGCCACACTGTTGAGAAAAACAGTAACTCTTCCCTCAACTGTTGGGCTGATAACGATATTAAACTCGCCCTTCACAGCCAAAAATTTGATGACATCAACGATATTCATATCACGCAAATCCAGTGTTATTGTCCTCAGTAAACGATCCTCCAATGGTTCATCGGGGTTGGAAACAACGATCGGTTGCTGGATATCATCAGGTGTCAAAGCCCAAACGCTGTTCATCACCGGAGAGAGAGAAAAACAGGCTAAAATCATTTTGAATAAAAATACTTTGGGATTAATCAGTTTTTTTATCATAGCTTAATTAATGTCTCCTCATTTTTATAACTAATGATAACGCTTTGGGCAAAAATAGTTTTAACTGTTAACTCCTCAAATTGTTCCCCCTCCTTGACAAAATAAGTCGTCCCTGATTCTTTATTTTCAATCATAATCGAAGCCGTATCAGCACTGTCTAGCCAGGAAACTCCTACCAATTTATATTTTTCCACCAACTTATTAATTTCTTGAATCCCTTGTTCAGAGGCATTAGATTCTTCCGTCTTTTTTTCCTCGGGTTGAAAAATATTACGCAAAGATACTACCTCTATATATTGGGAAAGGGACTTCTTCATGGAAAGGAAAGGCTCAGAATACGATGGTGGCTTCTTTTCCCCCAATTCGAAAACAATTTCTTTTTCTAACCATTTCATACCTGCCAAAACATCGAATCCTAAAATAATTATGACAACAACGATCCCGCCAGTTAAAAAACGATTGAAGGTTTTAATCCCTCCAAAACTTCTGAATTTTTCTGATTTATTATTTTTAAAAGAAGAGGACCCTGAACCAGAGGATTCGATTAATTTTAGCAATTTTTGTTCTGCAGTTTCTTTTGCCATTTTTTAGATCGAAGAAGGAATTTTTTCTAAGAATTCTGCCAAGGGACTTTTTTCCTTATCAATAATTTCTTGGACTAACAATCTGTCCACAATCATTTGATTCCGCAGCACCAGTTCCTTAAGAATTTTATGACACAACATATTAATTCGCCGGGGATAACCTCGTGTATGATGATAAATTTTATCGACAGCTTCATCCAAAAACAAATTGGATTGATTATGATAACCCGCCTTCTTTAAGCGAAAATTGATAAGTTCTTTGGTATCATGTTCGTCCAACGGATTCAAAGTATACTGAAAGCTGATACGATCTAAAAAATTCGGCATTTGTAAAATCTTAGCATAAAGCTCAAGCTGTCCCAATAAGACGAGTTGAAGCAATTTATATTCATTTGTTTCAAAATTTAAAAGCAGCCTCAATGACTCCAAACTGGACTCATCAAGTTTCTGTGCCTCATCAACAATCAAAACTAAGGTTTTCTTTTCTTCAACGCTCTTCTGGATTAAAAAACGCTCCATCGCATCACGCAAATCAACTAGATCCATAGCATAAATATCTTGATGGGGAGAGATATCCACCTGAAAACTCCGGATCAAATAATACAGCAATTGTTTCTCTTCAATGAAATCGGGATTAAGTACCATATGAAATAAAATATCTTTTCTTTTCTTTAACTCCTGGATCAATTTTCTTGACAGAGTTGTCTTGCCAGTTCCAATATCTCCCAATATGACCGTCAGTCCACGCCTCAATCGTAACTCAATGAGAATATGAGTCAGGGCCATTTCATGCTCTCTGGTCAGATAGAAAAATTCCGGATCTGGACTAGTTGAGAAGGGATCTCTGATACATCCTAGAAGAGAATGATACATCAATCACACCTGATTATTAACTAACCCATTTAATCACATAAGTTTTTACATTTTTATTCAAGTTTATTTTCAATATTAACATAGTGAATCAGCATCGCAATGTTTTTTTAGTTTTTTTTCACCTTTCCTAAAAACATCAAATTCACCAAACCCGACGAGAATCCAATAGTGCGGGCAAACGAACGCAACAACATGACTATCGCATACCCTAAAAACAGCCTAAAATTTTTAGTCATCACATAACTATAGTAAAATTGCAAGAGACAAATGATTAAAGAAAAAAAGACGATTAAGGGGATAAAAATCAATGGTTTTACAAATGATAAAATACCAAAAGCCATAATACCCAGGGATATAGGGACCTCGGCAATGTCTTTAAAAAAGGTATAGTCATCACCGAAACTCATCTGAGGATGGTCCCGATACATTTTTACCCTCCAAAATCCATGGCGGTACTGTTCGGACAGATATTTTTTTAATCCTGTGGGAAAGATATGAAGGACAATCGCCCCTTTTTCAAAATAAATCTTATGGCCATTGGCCAATACTTTATAACTCAAGGCATTATCCTCTCCACTGGCGAAACGATACTCAGGATCAAAGCCTTCCACAGAATGAAAAACTTGCCTTCGAATACAAAAATTATAACTCCCAAATGACTTGGGATAGACTGGCATCAAATGATGATGCCGATAGAGAATCTCCCGGTGAATACATCTCGCCAGCCAACATTCTGGATTAGCGATTCCATAGCCTCCGGCTACAACAGACACAGAGGGATCTTGAAGAGGAACGACCATTTTTTCAATCCAGCGTATTTCCGGGATACAATCTGAATCAGTAAAAAAAAGAATGTCCTGTTCCGCGATCTGCGCTCCACGATTGCGGGCGGTGGCAGGGCCGGCGTTGTCCTGAAGAATATATTTCACCTGAGGGAATTTTGAGACGATCCTGGCAGTTTGATCTTGAGAACCATCATCAACAACAATAATCTCAATAATACCTTTGAAACTTTGATGGGAAAGAGATTCTAAAGTCCGCTGGATTGTTTTTTCAGCATTATAGGCAGGGATAATAACACTAACCGCCGGGAAGGCCATTAAAGAATTGACCCTTCATTTCATTTTATGATTGGATTAACCCTGAAATCACAATTAAAGTTTAATAACCTAAACATGAAGTAGCCCTATAAGCATCAATAGCAATTCCAGGATATAAAGTTATCAACTTATTGCTTGCTTCAATTTCTACAGTTTCCTTTAAGGATATGTTGATCGTTGGGAGATGGAGTAAAGTAACATTCCAAAGGTTGCCCCCAATAATCTATCCGGAGAGAGAAAAACTGGAAGTGTATTGATGCCTCCCTTCTTGATAACCTTAAAACCATTGCGTTGGTTGAGATCAACCAATTCTCTAAGAATAAAGGGTCTTTCAGAAATGCCAGGCATGTAAAACGGTCTGATCAATTCCCAGGGACTAAGCCGATTCGGAACAAAGGTAACCAAGTGTCCCTCTTTCTTGATAATCGATCGAAAATTTACCATAATCATATCTTGCTGATCATCAGAGAAATGTTCCATTAATCCATCCGTAAAAATCAAGTCAAATCCATCGTGATATTGTTCAGTCCATCCCGATGCAATCAAATTGAGCTGCAAAAGTTTCGACTGTCCTTGAGTCACCTGGCCCGTTTTCCTTAAAGCTGTTTGAGAATAATCTAAAGAAAAGGTCTCTGCCCCACCAGCACAGAAAACCTTAGAGAAAAATCCGCTCCCACATCCAGCATCTAAAACGCGTAGACCCGGTTTGATCCGGGGTTGCAAGATCTTTAAAATACGCCTTTTCGACCAGCTGACCTTGGATTGAGAAGATAACGTCTCCTCTTTCCAAAATTTTTCCCAATCATTAGCTTGAGGAGATAAAAATGAAAATTTCATTCTTTTTCTTTCACGGACTGTACTTTGAATTGATCCTTAAGCCGTCCCAATTCATATTCTAACAGTCCGATCTTTTGTGCCATTTTATCGTTACGATCATTTTGCTGGCAAAGGAAAATCGTTAACAATAGACTCAAAAATACGAACACACTAATCAATGCAAAAAAGATAAAGTTGCTTGCCAGCTCAAATCCTAAAGTTCGAGCGAAATAAAATAGAACATCTTCGAATATAGACAACAAAAGACCTAAGAGAGCGATCCCCATCCAGGCCAAGGCATATTTAAAAGTCAATTTTTCTCTACGAATAAGTTCAATAACAACCAAAAACATAATAAGAGAAAGGATGATGGGAATTAACTTGATCTTCATCTCGACTCCAAATTTTCCTTTCCAATAAAACTAACTTGAACTTTTATCAGCTGCCATTCAAATAAGTCAAGAAGGTTTCTCTCAAACATTACGATTAACCAGGGTCAAATGACTCCTATCTCACCTTTTCAGTGTATCCAGAAGGATAGCGAAGGTTACTTTACTCATGTAATAAAGGGTTTTCAGATAACGAATAGAACTGTAACCAAAATTCCTTTTCCGCATCTTAACCGGGACCTCTTTTATCTGAGCCCCGATTTGCTTAGCCAATATAATCGCCTCTGGTTCTGGAAAATCCTGAGGATAGTCTCGGGCAAAAAGTTCAATCATATGACGATTATAGGCTCGAAACCCTGATGTTGGATCCGTAACAATAGTCCCCGTTAAGAAACTAATCAACTTGGCAAAAAAATGAATTCCGATTCTGCGGACAAAGGAAGAGCGATATCCCAAATAAGGAGGAAAAAATCGACTCCCTATCACCAGATCCGCTTCTTCATTAAGGATGGGTTCAATCAAGAGTCCTAGGAATCTGGCATCGTGTTGACCATCGCCATCAATCTGAACAGCAAGATTAAACTGTTTTTCAGAGGCAAACTTAAATCCCGTTTGAACCGCCCCTCCTATTCCTAAATTAAAAGGAAGTCTAATCAGATTGACCTTCATCTCTTGGGCAATGTGGCTGGTCCGATCTGAAGATCCATCATCAATGACAAGGACGGTTTTCCTTAAATTTACAGCAAGAATTTCTTCCAGGGTATTTTTCAGGTTGCCTTCCTCATTATAAGCAGGAACAATAATGAGGATCTCCGGCGCAGAGGGTCTCATATTTTATAATATCCCCAATTGATGTTCCGCATGAGATCAACCTCCCAACGATCCCCATCCTTAAGGGTATAACTCAAAGTT
The DNA here is from genome assembly GCA_964373335.1 of uncultured Planctomycetales bacterium. GTDB lineage: Bacteria > Omnitrophota > Gorgyraeia > Zapsychrales > CAYJUK01 > CAYJUK01. The sequence continues at coordinate 13,936 of CAYJUK010000010.1, forward strand.
GATAAAGGGCCGCTGCTTTCTCGGAAGCATTTTTTTGAATACTCTCCATCACTAAAAGATAGTTTGCCGCAATGGATAAAAGATCTTCCTCTTTCCCTTCGATATATTGATTTGGTGTAATACCATCAAAGCTAAAGATTCCCCCATCCGGGAAATGACCACGCGCCGTCACCAAAAGCACCATCGAATGATCTTCAAAATTAAACATGCTCTTTAAAAAAACCTGGCCGGCGGTATTTGTTCCTAACAGGACCGCTCTCCCTTTTTTTTGCAATACTCCCGAGAATAATTCGCTGGAACTACCGCTTTCTTTATTGACTAAGATCGCTAAAGGACCTGCATAACGAAATGTATCGGGGACTTGAGGGACTTTCAACATCGATTGGGGTTGATTTTTTTTTTGGAAATAGGCCAATTCTTCCTGGGGAGGCAGAAAAAATCCAGATATCTCCTCCGCTGCCAAAGGAGGACCCCCGGGATTACCCCTCAAATCCAAGATTAGTCCCCGGGGGTTCCCCTTCTGAAGAATATAAGTGAGGAAACGCGCCAAATCTTCCGAGGTTTTCCGGTTAAATCGTCTGATTTCCAGACAATAAATCCCGGGAACAGGGACCGTTTCCATAAACACGGTCTGTTGAAAGTAATCTTGACTTAAAACATCAATGGTGCGTTCTTCCTGAGTTTCAAAATCCCTGTAAACCAAAGCCACTTTTGTATCAATCAGCGGAGTTAAAAGCGTTACTATTTCTTCTTGGTCGAGATTCTCTAAAATTTTGTCCCCAATTTTTATAATAATATCCTTCTCGCGCAATCCCTGAATATAGGCATCGGACCGCGGCTCTATACGAGTGACCAGGTACCCCAAGGGAATCTGGAATCCCTCGATCCCCAAATCAATACGAATGCCCAAAACCTCTTGCTTGAATTCCTTTGCCGGCTCTGGGGGGAAAAACCGCGAAATCTTATCATCTGGAGATCTCAAATCATCAACCAGGTAAGCCGCGGAACGCCAAAATATATACTCTTTAGATTTCCCTTCACTTTTTAGGTTTGAATATATATAAGTATCAAATTTATTCATGAAAGTATCCAGAATATTATGGGAGACCGGAAGATAGTAATTCTCATCCATGGTCCGATAGACCTTCTCAAAGAAGGCTAAATAATCTTTATAATCAGGAGAATCCTTGTTAATGGGAGCTACAGTGGCCGAAGCAGCAGGTACAGGATTGTCTTGCTTCAGAGAAGAACAGGATGGTAAAAGCAGACATAGACAGATTCCCGAGAGAAAAGAATTCAATTTATAAAGGGAGCGGTACTTCATAATCCACGCCCATTATAACATAGCGTCATTGTTCCCTTAGGGAAATCATCATTTTTTTGGCCATTCCACACAATATTTTCTATCTTCCAAAAGCCTTTTTAAATATTTTTGCTCCGCTGTATTCAAAAAATCTTCCCGCACATCCGCACTGAAAGCTACTGATAAGGATTGTTTAAACTCCTCAGTTTTTAAAGGAATATTTTTTATAAAGTTCAGATGAGACCTCCCTTGCCGATAATCTGGGACATGACCGGGCATCTTCAAGTATCTTTCAACAGATTGAAGGTCAAAATCATAAAGGATCGTTCCGTGATGTAAGATGTATTTTCTACCGCGCCGCTGGGCATTGCCAGAAAATTTCTTATCCTCAGAGCCAAAAACTAAATCTGAAACGGGTCGAAAGGATGCCTTGACTTGAATTTGCTCTAAACTTTGGGTCACCTTCTCTAATATATAATGATAAGACTTCCTGATATCCGCTAAGAGAGGATGTCGTGATTTGCTTATAATGCAAACAAAATTGAGACATCCCTTGCCTTGCACAACGGTACCCCCTCCAGAACAACGGCGTAATATCGGAATCCCCTCCTTTTGGCAGATCTCAAAATACACATCTGCTTGAAGCTGACTGGTTCTACCCAGAACTACAAAAGTCTTTTGAGATTCCCAAAATCTGAGAGTCTCTGCTGAGAGTCCCTCCTCTGCCAAGGAGAATAAGGCCTCATCGAAAAGGATATTTTCTTCTGGTAAATCAAAACTGATATCTTTAAGAAGCATAAAACCTGATCAGAGAGCAAACCTGAATCTCTTCAGCCCTGGAATTGTACTGCAATCCCAAGATTCAACCCTTTGAGGATTAGACCCTAGAATGACAATAGAATATATTTTTCTTATTGTTGATTGCCAAAGAAATTGACATTAAGCATTTTGGCAGCTTTTACTTCATCAGGACGGGAAACAGGTGTCGTTTGAGGAAAATCCTTAAATTGCTCAGGATGAGTCTGGCTCAGACGATCCGCCTCAATCATGAGTTCCACAAATTCATCCAGGGTCTGTTTTGATTCTGTTTCAGTCGGCTCAATCATGATCGATTCCTTAACCGTCAATGGGAAGTAGACAGTGGGAGGATGAATTCCTTTATCAATAAGAAACTTGGCGATATCAATCGCGTGGACTCCTCGTTGAGCTTGTTTTTGAGCAGAAAAAACACATTCATGCATGCAAATGCGGTCATAGGCCAATTCATAATAACTCTTCAGTTTTTCTTTCACATAATTGGCATTCAATACGGCATGATTTGCTGTCTCCCTCAAACCCTCTTCCCCCAACATTAACATATAGGCAAACCCCCTTAGGAGCAGGGCAAAATTACCATAAAAGGATGCGATATATCCTATTGATTCCGGATAATTATAATTCAAGGAAAAAGTCCCGTCTTCCCTTTTCATAACCCGAGAAATCGGAAGATAGGGAATCAAGACCTTCTTAACACCTACGGGACCAGCACCGGGGCCGCCTCCGCCGTGTGGGGTGGTAAACGTTTTATGAGTATTGATATGCATGACATCAAAACCGATATCCCCTGGACGGCAGCGGCCCAGGATCGCATTCAAATTGGCTCCATCATAATACATAAGGCCGTCCACCGAGTGGATCATCCGGGCGATCTGGTCCATATCTGAATTAAAGAGCCCCAGGGTATCGGGGTTCGTCATCATCAAGCCGGCGACATCCTTATTTAATTTGGATTTCAATTCATTGAGATCCATCTCCCCTTTTTGATTAGTGGGAATCGCCACCGTTGCATACCCGGCGATCGCAGCAGTTGCGGGGTTGGTCCCATGAGCAGAATCTGGAACAAGGATATACTTCTTTTTGTTCCCTTTAGACCGATGATAAGCAGCCATCATCATCACACCGGTAAGTTCCCCATGCGCACCGGCTAATGGCTGCATGGTATAGGCATCCATCCCTGTCAACTCACATAACCAAAGTTCCATTTCATACAAGACGCGCAACGCACCTTGAGTTAAGATCTCCCCATTGACCAATTGTGGTAATAACGGATGCAAATCAGAAAATCCTGGCAACTTGGCAATGACCTCTGTAAATCGAGGGTTATATTTCATCGTACAAGAGCCCAGAGGATAGAAATGGGTATCAATAGAAAAATTTAGTCGAGATAATTTCTTAAAATGGCGAATCACATCTAGCTCACTCAGTTCTGGCCAGTAATTTTCCCTTTTTCTCCGGTATGAAGAGGGGATTTCACCTTTGACAGGGACATCAGACTTTGGCAATGAAATCCCCTTGCGTCCAGCAATGCTTTTCTCAAACAGAAGATTCATAATTCGAACAACTCAGTGTGCGGGATCTATTATTACGAGAGACTTTTTTGTAATTGATTCTCCAAAACTTCTTTTATGCCTGCCGCGAATCGATCAATCTCTTGCTTCGTTCGTTTCTCGGTCACAGCAATGAGAAGATAGTTTTCCATCCCCGGATAATACCGGCCTAAAGGGAATCCAGCCGCAAATCCCTTCTTTAACATCTGCCCCACTAAGGCTGAGGCATCACAAGGAAGTTGCACTGTAAATTCATTGAATGTCGGGGAACTGCGCTTAACAACCACCCCTTCAATCTTCTCTAAGACGTGTTTGGAATATTCTGCTTTTTCCAAGAGTAACTGGCAAAGATCCTTTAACCCCTGCCTGCCCAATAAAGACATATAAATTGCCGCCTGGACTGCACATAAGGAGACATTCGTGCAGATATTGGATGTCGCTTTCTCCCGACGAATATGCTGTTCTCGAGCCTGTAACGTATTGACGAAAGCTCGTCTTCCCTCTCGGTCAACAGTCTGTCCTACGATACGCCCAGGCATCTTACGGATAAATTCTTTCCGTGTGGCCATAAATCCTAAATAAGGACCGCCAAAATTTAAAGGGAGCCCCAAACTCTGCCCCTCTCCCGTAACAATATCCGCACCCATTTCACCGGGGGTCTTTAAAATCCCCAGGGAAATGGGATAAACACTCTCAATGGCCAAACTTCCGTTTTGATGAACCTTATCAATGATATCGACATGATCGTCAATAGCCCCCAAAAAGTTGGGATTCTGCAGGATGACGGCAGCCGTTCTCAAATCCAATAATGAATTAATCCGTTGACGGTCACTTTGACCATGCACGACTGGGGTTTCTTCAAATTGAAAATCAAGATTGCTCGTATAAGTCTTGAGGATCTTTCGGTAAATCGGACTGACCCCCCCATCCATGATAATTTTATTCCGACCGGTGATGCGAGCAGCCATCATCGCGGCTTCATAAAGAGCTGTTCCTCCATCATAGAGAGAGGCATTAGCCACTTCCATATCCGTCAAGGAGCAGATCAAGCTCTGGAATTCATACAAGGCTTGTAAGGTTCCCTGCGAACATTCAGGTTGATAGGGAGTATATGCGGTAAAAAATTCCCCTCGGGAAATCAAAGAAGATACGGCGGCTGGGATAAAATGATCATAATATCCTCCTCCGATGAAAAGCACGAGATCAGTCGCATTTTGGGAAGCTAAAGACCGTAAATATCTATCAACCTCCCATTCGGATTGGCCCTGAGGAATGGCAAAAGACCTTGGTCGCTGATGAGGAAGGATATCATTGAAAAGATCATCCAGGCTTTTCACCCCAATGGCCTTAAGCATTTCTGAAACTTCTGCAGATGTATTTGCAATATATGGATTCACAGGATTGAAACTTGAGTGCCGCGTATCTGGTAAGGCAAAACATATGGAAAGGGGGATTCGGGCTTAGCCACCTAAACTTTCGAGATAACTCTCATATTCTTTCGAGGTCATGAGATTGCCTTTTTCACTTTGATGAGATATTTCAATCTTTGCGATCCAGCCCTTCTCATAACAAGACTTATTGATTAATTCCGGATCCGATTCCAAATCCGAAGTGAAATTCACCACCCGTCCTGAGATTGGTGAAAAGATATCACTCGCTGCTATAACGGATTCAACAGACGCGAATTGTTCAAATTGTTCCACTTCCGAGTTGACCCCGGGTAATTCCACATAAGTGATATCCCCTAAGGCGGATTGGGCATAATCAGTTATCCCTACGGTAGCAAAATTCTCTTCGATATTGATCCATTCATGTTCCTTTGTATAAAAATAATGTTCGATAATCTCCATGGACGACTCCTAATTTTTCAATGTTCCATTTTTATAAACTGGACGGGGGGTGATCTCTCCCCCAAATTTATTTTCTTCCTCCCCCCAAAAAATCCGTTGGCCGGGATGGGCAGACGAAGACGGCACAAAGCCTAGTCCAATGCCCTTCTTTAAATAAGGAGAGAATGTCCCACTCGTGACTACGCCGATCTCCTCCTGATCGGGAGAATAGATCTTATAGAGAGAACGCGGTGTACGACGATTATCGGAAAGGAAGGCAACTATTTTCCGGGGATCCTTTTTTTGTATTTCCCTAAGGATAGCCGGCTTGCCTAAAAAGTCTTTTTCAAGATCAATAAATTTCTTTAGACCCGCCTCGAGGGGATTAATGGTTTCATCCAATTCATGGCCGTAAAGACTATAACCCATCTCGATCCTTAAGACATCTCTAACCCCCAAACCCGCGGGTTTGATCTGAGGATTCTTTAATAATTCTCTCCATAATTCCACTATGCGCGACCACGGGAAATAAATCTCATAGCCTAATTCACCCGTATACCCAGTTCGGCTGATAATGACTTTCTCTCCTAAAAAGGTAAATTCATCAAAAGTATAATACTCGAGGCGACCCAAATCCTTTACGTACTTCTTGAGAACCTCCCGCGACTGAGGACCCTGGACGTCCAGTTTCCCCAAATCGAAAGATCGATTCATAAATGAAGCCTGAGAGGTCAGATGACTTAAAAAATGCTGGGCATCTTTATCCTGAGTTGCTCCATTGACCACGATCAGCCATTTTTCTTCACCTATCCGGTAAACAATCAGATCATCCTTGACGCCTCCACATTCATTTAAGATCATTCCATACCGGCAGGTCTTTAAGGGCATATCCTTTAAAGAAGCCGTGATCAGGGCATCGAGCCCGCTGAGCGCATAATTCCCTTCCACCAAGAACTCTCCCATGTGGGAGGTATCAAAGATGGCCACACGCCGACGAGTATCTTCATACTCGCTTAAGATTCCTTCATATTGAACGGGCATTTCCCAACCGCCAAAATCAATCATTCGGGCGTTTAAGGCTGCGTGTTCTTTGTAGAGAGGGGTTCTTTTCAATGTCTCTTGGGTCTGCATGAAAATTTTGTTAATTTTTATTTCTATGTCGGCCATATCATATAAAAATCTTTTATTTTTGTAAAGACATTTCCAAATTTTCCCGATCAATAATCTTCAAATGCAATTCATCTTTATAAATCCGATAAAAATTTTGATCGCTGGGCCTTCCCGTCCGATAAATGACGATGGAAAAAGGCCCCGGAGGGATCTCCAAAGGTGTGATAAATTCAAATGGGACACTCTGGCCTTCGGAATCGTTTGTTATTTCGGATGCGTTAACCGGAATTGAAGCAAACCTTTTTCCAAGTGGAATCCAAACGGGCTGTTGATCATCAACCGTATAGGCATAGGCTATTAATTGATCGGCAGGATTTCCTTTCTTGTAGATGCGTGCTGTAAAATTTTTCATCATCACCCCTTTGGGGAACCGCGTTATATAACTTGTAAACATAGAGACTTTTGTCTTGGCTCCAATATTCTGGATCCCCTGAGCTGCCATAAATCGATCTTCTTCTGACGGAAAATTCTTCATGAAATCCTGCCGCAGCTTCTCAACATCCAGCAGCCAAACCTTTGTCTTGTCGATTTCCTGGTGAGGGGATTGGTCCAACAGGAGATATCGATACGTCAATATTTCTTCTTCATGGGGCCATATCCGGCTGGAGGCCAAGGTCTTAAATGAAGCCACGGCGTATCGGCTCAAGTCCCCTCTCTTCACAATATTGTTGAGGAATAAATCACGGTCGAAATCGTTATAGTCACTGATCGCGGCAATATAAATAGAGTTCCCGGTGATCGGGGGGATCAAGATATATCCTTCCGAGGGTTGATAAATATGCTCAATGGGGGAGAAGGTTAACCTCTGCTTCGTTTCTGGATTAAGATTCTGTACGATGAAACGGCCCTGAGGATGCTGACGATAGGTCGAGAGTCTATCCATTCCTAATTCCTCTATCTTGCGAGAAAGAAAGGTCGTGGCCATGCGGCAGGGATAGACATCACCCCAAAAAATCAGAATATTCATAATGACATGGCTCAAAGCAAGAACCAGCAGAGTTGACAACATTCTCTTTTTCATCACGAGAGCTAACCCCGGCCATTCCTCTTTTTGAATGACATAACTCGCATATCCAATCAACAGAAGAATCCCTATCAAAAAAGGATAATAATTCCCGCCATATTGAGCAACACCTTTAATCTCGGCCAATAGCACTGGACTAAAACTTAAAACGATCAAAACTGCTGTGGAAAAAATGAAGGTCCGTTGATGATGAACCCGGCGAAAACATTTCCAAATCAAAAAACCGATGCAGGCCCCATACACGGGGAACAAGACTGGTAATACAAGCTGAAAATATTTAAAGATCCAGATCCATCCCCCACGGCTAATCTCCTGGGCAGGGATCCATTGCTGGAGAACGCGTTGATTATAGAAAAAATGATTATAAGAGCTGCTAATCTGGACATATTCCCAGAATTTCTTAAGATTCCCTAAGACATCCGGATAATTAAAGTAGGCGAGGACACAAACGATTCCTGATAAAACATAAATTCCGTTGATGACGATCTGCTTAAACCTTCGAATGAAAGGGAAGTCTTTGGAAAAAACCCCGGGTTGACAAAAAAATGCACCGGCATAAAAAGGGAAGAATGAGGTGGTGATCGTAGACGAATGGAAGCCCAACCCGAGAAAAAATCCGGAAAGGAAATAATATTTGCCTCCACCCCCCGGCCTTTGGGCAAGGATCAAAATAAAATGAGCCAATAAATAAAGGAATAATCCCAAAGGATGATGCTTGACAAAAAGGACGTACATATAAGGAAGAAAAGTTGTGATAAAAAGGCCATAACAAATCCAGCCAACCGTGTTGCCCCAATAACTTTTTGCTATAAGATAAATCAAAAGGCTCGAACCAAACAAGGATAACAAACAGACCATTAAAAATGGTCTTAATGTCGCAAAATCCTGCATCAATCTTTGAAACCAGGAAGCCAAGAGAATATACATCTCTTTTCCATGCAGCCAGCGGACACGGGCCTCATCAACATCCTGGTGGATATCAGAGATATACTTCAGGGAATGAATCTTGAGAGCCACAGGGAAAAAATGCACTTCGGTAT
>CAYJUK010000011.1:0-7812 GCA_964373335.1 uncultured Planctomycetales bacterium
TTTTCCCCTTATTCTTATATTCTTATTTATCAGCCCATCAAATACGAATGACCGTTAATTTAAATAATTCCTTTAAAGAACAACTGCCTTTTTCGTTCTGTTTCGGCGGGTTTTTAGAAACTGCATTGAAGAAGACAAGACCCAGTTCAATAATGAAGTGCCAACATAGCGGGGAAAAATGATAACCTTTGTGTATGCCAAAAAAAAAGACCAGTGCCTCGACTCCGCTCGGCATGGTTCGAAGTCGAACCACTACCGATTAAGGAACTGATCCATTTATTCGTTAATTGTAACACTATATCTGCTCATAAAATAGCCAATCAAATGCAACTGGCTAAATTCTTCGATCACAGAAATTCTCCAAATGCAAAACTCAGTCTGTGAAAAGTGTAAAACTCAGTCTGTTTGGAGGCTATCGTTGATGCTGATTTTTAACATGATTTCTCTAACCTCTACTTAACACTATCGATATAAGAAATCAAATCGACAACCTTATTCGAATAGCCCCACTCATTGTCGTACCAGGCAATTACTTTAACAAAAGTATCATTGAGCATGATCCCGGCGTCGGCATCAAAAATTGAGGTCCGCTTATCTCCAATAAAATCTGAAGAGACAACCTGATCCTCGGTATAACCAAGGATACCTTTTAGCTCGTTTTCTGAGGCCCTTTTCATTTCTGCTTTGATCTCATCCCACTTGACTGGCTTGGCCAATCGACAGGTTAAATCGACAACTGACACATCGGCAACCGGCACACGGAAGGCCATTCCGGTTAATTTCCCTTCTAGGGAAGGAATGACTTTCCCGACCGCCTTCGCTGCTCCGGTTGAGGAAGGAATAATATTTTGATAAGCGCCACGACCTCCCCTCCAATCTTTTTTCGATGGGCCATCGACTGTCTTTTGGGTTGCGGTTACCGCATGACATGTCGTCATCAAGCCCTCGAGAATTCCCCATTTATCATGAAGAACTTTCGTTACCGGAGCTAAACAATTAGTCGTACAGGAGGCATTGGAGATAATATTCATCGAACTTTTGTAATCTTTTTGATTGACGCCCATAACAAACATAGGCGCGTCTTTGGAAGGGGCTGAAATAATTACCTTCTTGGCCCCGGCCTCCAGATGACCTTTACATTTATCCATCTCTGTAAATAAACCTGTTGATTCAACGATATATTCAGCACCCACTTCTTTCCATTTAAGGCTCGATGGTTCTTTCTCCTGTGTCGCGCGAATTTTTTTTCCATTAACAATCAAATTCTGACCATCAACTTTTAAAGTGCCTTTTAAAGCCCCATGAGTTGAATCATACCTCAACATGTAGCTCAAATAATCTGCGTCAAAAAGATCGTTGACCGCAACCACCTCCACCTCTGACCGTTCGATAGCTGCTCGGAAGACCAACCGACCAATACGTCCAAATCCATTGATACCTATTTTTGTACTCATGTCTTTAATCCTCCTTTATACCCCTTTTGAATTAAAAAAATATTTGTTGATTGATCATTCTCAACTAAATTCCAATTTCGCAGAGTTTGGGTTAGAACAATGATAATCATATCGCATCCCTTTTGACTTACAAATCCTAAAATGTGAAATGATAATATAACGAGATCATTCTGCTTGTGCAAGTGTTTTCACGAAGAGCGTACTTGAAAAGAGCCCTTAAGCACTTGCCTCTTCTTAACCCAATTGATCCCCCACCTTCAGTTGATGTCCAGCTAAAAAACTCGCCGCGTCCATTGGCTTTGAAGACTCCCGATGTATCTTTTTAACCAATAAGGCCCCTTGCTCAGCAGCCACTACAAATCCATCTTTTTTAATTTCGATAATCTGTCCCGGTTGGTATGAATCTGAACTCTGTTCGAAAACCGAAGTTTCCAGGATCTTTAAAATTTTTCCCTGATAATGTGTATAGGCAGTCGGCCAGGGAACAAGGCCCCGAATGAGGTTTTGAATTTCTCCCGCTGGTCTCCTCCAGCTGATCTCCCCCAACTCTTTAGTCAATTTAGGGGCATAGGTCACCAGACTTTTATCCTGCAGGGTGAGGGTATACTTATTCAGTTCCATGGCCGTGATCGTTTTGAGCAAAAACGGAGGGCTCAATTGACCCATCTTCTTTTTGAGCCTGATCGCGTCATCCCCTTCTTCAATGGTGATCTTCAACTGATCAAAGATATCTCCCGCGTCCAACTCCGCACTCATTTTGATAATGGATACGCCGGTGTCTTTCTCTCCTTTAATGACCGCCCAGTTAATCGGAGCCGCCCCGCGATAGCTAGGCAGTAAGGAGGCATGCACATTCATCGAACAAAGATAAGGAAGAAATAATAAATCCGCCGGTAAAATCTTTCCAAAGGCAATAACAATAAATAAATCACAGTTGAAGGTCCTCAGGGTCTTCACAAACTCCATATCTTTTAAGTTCACGGGTTCAAGAACCGGGATATGGTTCTCAACGGCCCATTCCTTAACCGGAGAGGCGGCCAGTTTTAATCCCCGTCCTTGAGCGCGGTCAGGACGGGTGACACAAGCGAGCAGTTCATGCTGGGACCGGATCAGTTGTTCCAAATGAGCGACGGCAAAATCATCGCTCCCGAAAAAGATAATCTTCATTCCTTCACTCCCGAATCTTCCTTCCTGATTTTTTTCCCATTCCTTCCCATCTGAAATTATGGATCAACGTTAATCGTAATAATCATCCCGCTTTTTCGTTGGATCCCTTTTAATGTCTTTTTGGTAAATTGCATGACTTTTTTAATCGAGGCCCCTTTCAACATAATCAGATAACGATATTGGTCTCTCCATTTCGGGATGAAATCGGGCTGGGGGGTATCGATCTCAATAGTCGCCGGCGCTGTCGGCTGCATCTTAGCAAAAATCGCATTGGCCACCTCAATCACCCGTTCTTCGTTGGGCCCTCGGACCACCAAGGCCAATAAATGAACATACGGAGGAAGCCGCATCTCCTTGCGTAATTTTAATTCCTGGCGATAAAAACCCGCGAAATCCAATCTCGCGGCGGATTGAAGACAATAATTATCGAAGAGTCTGGTTTGGACAATCAATTTCTTTAAGGCCATAGATCGCAGATGAACCAATAAAGCGAATACCTTCTCGGCACTGCGGTAATCGAAACGATTCAGCTGGGGATCGATATTGACGACCCCGATCAAAGGGATGGTCAATTCCTCCTTCAGCCTCAAAAGGGCTTGGGTCGCGATAACGATATCCGCCTCCCGAGGGTAGGCGGAGGACTCGCTCTCAAAAAGATCGATACGGGCCTGGGGAAATATCCTCGCCAATTCACTTTCCAGCTTCTCCGCCCCCCCGCCGAAGGACTGCAGGTGAGGGCTTTGACATTGCGGACAGATGGATGGCCCATCGATCATCTTGTGGCACAAACGGCAGAACAATTTCTTTTTGGAATACATATAAGTTAACATCGCATCACATCGGTCACATCGGATCATAAAACCGCATTTCGGACACCGTGTCACTGTATGAAAACCTTTGCGGTTGAAATACAAGACGACCTTCTCCTTTTCGATTAAGGCCTTTTCAATAAGATTCCTCAAAGGATAGGAGATAAATCTCATCATCTGAGACTTATAATTGGTCAGATCAATCAATTGCATCACCGCCAAAGGATGAGGACCAGGATCGATTTTACTTAAGAGACCTTTCTGGTAAGACCACCAAATATCGACGGAAGGGGTACCGCTGACATACAAAAGCTGGCTTCCCTCAATACGAGAGCGCATCTGAGCGACCGTCCGCGCATGGTAAAACGGAGTCTGATCCTGCTTATAATTCGGATTCTCTTCCTCATAGATAACGATGAGCCCCAACGACGGCAACGGGGCAAAGACGGCCGAACGCGTCCCCACCACAATCCTCGCCTGGCCGGAGGAAATCTGAGTCCACTGTTCGAATTCCCGGGCTGGAGATAATTTTTTGTCCAGGACCGCGACCGGCTCGGTAAAATCTTTTTTCAAGCGATTCACCAAGGCAGGAATCATAATAATCTCGGGGACCAAAAAGAGGACGGATCGTTCCCCCCGTAAAGTCTTCTTGATTTTTTCTAAAATGAAATCCCATCCCTTAACAGAATAGAAGGCGTGCAATAAGATCGGTTTTGCCTGCTCGGCTGGAAGGGAGTTTTGTGAAGAAGCCGGAGCCAGGGAATAACTCCGGGCCAACCTTAACCGGACCGGGAGGCTCGTCTCAATAGCCTCTCCCCGGGAACAGCCGTAGTATTCGGAAAATTCCTTCGTGAATCTGAGGAGACGATCATTGAGGATCGGGGACTGATCAAGAATGGTGATGATCGGCTTTAAATTCTTAAACGCGCTCTTCTGTTTCAACCCCACGACATAACCGACCCGTTTATTTCTTCCGAAGGAAACGGCCACCCTTATGCCAATTGCCATTTGATCCCCCAGATCTCCCTCAACCCGGTAATCAAAAGGGCCTTCGACAGGAAGGCCGACAACAACTTGCGCGATTATTTTCATAGGTGAAAGTTTTCCGGGGACACCCAGTTTTTACTAAGCGTCCCCGGAATAATTACATAAAAACTCCATTAATTATTATTCTTGGATAAGCGCAATGATCTCCCTCACCGCCTGCGGACGGGCTAAGGCTTGGGTCTTTTTGACTGTCGTCATAAAGAGATCTTTAGAATTTTTTAACCGCTCAACCGCCTGGGCAATCTCCGGAGGTGTTGCGCAGCGCTGTCCGATGCCATAATAAGCTAAGACCTGAATATTATTCGTCTCCTGTCCGGGAATAGCGTTAAAGAAGATCAACGGGAGATGTCTGACCAGGGCCTCGGAGATGGAAAGGCCGCCGGGTTTCGTGATCATGACATCAGCGACCGCCATCAATTCTTCCATATTATTCACTAATCCGAATATCTTGATCAATCCAGAACGAACGTTTTGCAGCCGGGAGAAGAGATTTTTATTATGTCCGCAGACGACCAAGGCTTGAACCCCCTTAAGATTCCGCAGGATTTCCTCGATAGGCCCAATCCCAAAGGACCCCGTGGCCACGAGAACCGTAAAATAATCTTCCTTGAGACCCAGCCGGCCTTTGAGAACCGAGATCTCCGGCTGCTGGATGAATTTTTCATGGACAGGAATCCCGGAGACAAGGATTTTATCCTCACCGACCCCTAAAGAAATGAGTTTCTCTCTGGTCCGCTCGCAGGCCACGGTATAATGATCAGTCCCTGCCGCTAACCAAATCCGATGGACATCGTAATCCGTCACCACACAGACAATCCGGGAGGAAATCAACCCCCGCCGTTTCAAGGCAGCGGTCACCTCCTGGGGAAAAAAATGCGTGACGATAATCACATCAAAATGTTCTTCGATTAAGAACCGCTCGAGAGATTTTCCCGCCAGCGCGTTCTGCAGGCGCCGGAGGCCTTTGATCAGCGGCTGTAATACGGGGATATCGATTAAAGCGAAGAATGCCCCCCAAAGCCAGGGCAGCCAGGTAATCAAAAAGGTATAAGTTTTCTGGTAGGAATTCTTATAAAACACCGGTGTGAATTTGAGGGCATCCTCACAAAAAACTTGATGGGTAGTCTCATTTTTAAAACCATCAAAAATGGCCTCCGCCGCCTTCTGATGACCCGCCCCTGCCGAGGCATGGAGGATTAAAATCTTCATAACGATACCTGTCTAAATCCGCTTTTCAGGAATTGTCCTGACAGTTGCTTTCTTTGATTGATTGGGGAATTGAGATGAATGATGAAGAATAACCTGGACGGCTTCAAAGAGGTCTTTAACAATATAATCCGGCTTGACTTCCCATTTCCGCAGATAATTCCTGTCTTCACTTCCGGATAAAACAAAAATCGACTTGCAGCCGGCATTGTGTCCCGCCTTAACATCCACCTGCGTATCTCCGATGAAATAAGCATTCTTCGCGGCCCGGATGGTTTTATTCATTGACTGCAGGGCCCGCACGATCGAACCAATCTCAGGCTTACGGCACTCGCAGCCTTCATCGGAACGGTGGATACAATAAAACACCTTTTTAATCCTCGCCCCGGCCTTTCTGATTTCCCGAAGCATATGCCGCGTGATCAGATTTAATTTGTTTTTAGTGTAGACTCCCTTATTGATCCCCGCCTGATTGGAGATAATAAAAAGTGTACATCCCATCTCGGTCAAAAGACGCAGGGCCTCTAATGCCCTGGGAAGGAAGCGAAAATCCTTGACCAGGGTAACATAATTTCCGTTTCCGGGGAACTCATTGATCACGCCATCTCTATCCAAAAAGACTACTCTCATACCGCAAGATCACCTCGCCAGCATAGTGCCGTGTACATTATTTTCGCAGCAAGGCACTGGATTTCATAGACTCAATTAACGCCTCGCATACATATTCGATCTGTTCCTTTTTCATATGAGGAAACATGGGTAATGATAATGTTTCCCGGGCCATATTTTCTGATTCAGGAAAATCTCCCAGCTTATGATGCAGCTCTTGATAAGCCTCCTGGAGATGAAGGGGGATCGGATAATGAATGAGGACTCCGACACCTCGTTTCTGCATCCTTTCCATGACCTGATCTCGCTGGGGAACCCGGACCGCAAAGGTCTGAAAGACATGAGTCCGATCCCCTTTCATAAAAGGAACCCTGATCTCCTTCTCTCCCTTAAGAAGCCGGGCATAATAGGAGGCATGTTCCTGCCGCATCTTATTCCATTCATCCAGATGTTTCAATTTGGCCGCCAGGACGACGGCTTGAATGGTATCCAATCTGGAATTATGCCCTTTGACTTTGTGCGCGTAACGATCGACCCGGCCATAATCCCGTAAAGAGGCGGCCGTCTGATAAATATGTTTGTCATTGGTGATGAGCATTCCGGCATCACCAAAGGCCCCTAATCCCTTGGTGGGATAAAAGCTGAAGCAAGCGGCATCCCCTAAAGAACCAATTCTCTTTCCTTGATATCTGGCACCATGGGCCTGAGCCGCATCTTCAACAACCTTGATGTTATGGCGTTGGGCCAGATCAAGGATCTCCTGCATATCGGCAGACTGTCCATAAATATGGACGGGAATAACCGCCTTGGTCCGCGGGGTGATGGCGGCCTCAACCGCATGGGGATCAATATTGTAGGTTTCCTCTTCGATATCGACGAAGACAGGCGTGGCGCCTGTCGATGAAATACATAAGGCCGTGGCAATAAAGGTAAAAGACGGGACGATCACCTCGTCACCAGGTCCAACACCCAAGGCGGCAAGGGCTAGATAAAGGGCATCGGTCCCGGAATTGACTCCCACACCGAACTGAACCCCGCAATAACGGGCGAATTCCTGCTCAAAATCCTTGGCCTCTTGACCAAGGATAAAATTTCCCTTTTCAATAACGGTTTTGAGCCCCGCGTCAATCTCATCCTTAACGGTCAGATACTGCTCGGTAAGATCAATAAACGGGATATTCATAGGATTATTAATGAGGCTGTGACTTACGAAGCGTTAGCGGACGTAAGTCGCTGGCCGAACCCCTTTGATCAATTGATCAGGGGTGGTAAACCATTAACACCGCCGTTTTTTAGGCGGGGTCACTGCCCGGCGACACGGAATCTGTTTTCTGTAATCGTACGTTCAATTTTATTGAAGACCTCGTTGACTTCCAACCCGTTTAAACAATGGATGTGTTCGCACTGGGCCATACGGAAATGACGATAACACGGCTGGCAGGCGATGTCCTTCTTAATGATCTGGACTGTCCCCGGGAAATCATGGGTATAAGGGCCGTACGCCTTTTCGTCCACCGGAC
>CAYJUK010000011.1:7822-22245 GCA_964373335.1 uncultured Planctomycetales bacterium
ACCGGACCAAAAAACGTCACAATCTTGGCCCCGGCCGCGACCGCCAGGTGCAAAGGCCCGCCCTCGTTCATGATCACCAAAGAACATTTCTTCAACACCGCGGCAAACTGGCTGATCGTGGTCTGCCCGGCGATCTGCAATGGCTTGTGAGTCATGATCTTGGCCACTTCCGAGCACAATCCTAGTTCTTGTTTGCCACCCAACAGTATAATTTGGGCAGAAAGATTTTCAATCAATTTGTCGGCTAATTTCGCGTAGTTCTGAGAGGGCCATCGCCGATAAATGGCCTCCTTCCCCCAGCTTTCACCCCCTCCCGGGATGAGACCTACGATGAACTGTCGTTGAGAAATACCATAGCTTGCCCAGAGTTGATCCGCCCATCGTTGATCTTCGCAGCTGATGATGAGGTCTATCTTCCGGGAATGAATCTCAGCCCCAAGCGGCGATAATAATCCCAAATAATAATCCACCACATGCTTCTCCTCAAAACCATGAAAAGGGATCTTTTGCGTCAAGAAAGGGCTTCTGTTCTTATAATTAAATCCTATCCGTTCTTTGATGCCGATCAGCCACATCAAAAAGCTGACACTCCCATTCAATGACATATCTAAAACCAAATCAAACCCTTCCCCTTTCAGCTCCTGAAGATCCTTTATCAGCTTCTGGAAGAATTGAATCCGGGATCGTTTATAAAGGGTATGATATTCATCCCGTTCATAGATAAAGACCCGATCCACCTGAGGGTTTTCCTTTAAAATCGGGGCGGTCCTGCGGTTGGCCAAATAACCGATGAAGGCCGCGGGGAAATTGATCTTAAGACTTTTCAGCAAAGGAGTCGTGAACAGGACATCCCCGATCCCGAAAAAATTGACGACCAGGATTCTTTTAGGCGGATTCATGAATCTTTCTCTCATTCTCTGGACTGTGTTTCCAAGGAGTTTATCCTAACGCTTTACCCCAATTTTTTTCTGGTGAATCCTAAGGTAATATTGGGGTTAAATGACAGCCGGATATCTCCCTTGAAGCTGTTGTACGATCTCCTTAACTCTTTGGGATTGATCACGACGGCAGATCAATAAAGCATCGGGGGTATCTACGACAATCAAATCTTTGAGACCCAAAAAGGCCCGGACCTTTTTTTGACCCTGAATCTTGACCAACAAGTTTTGGCAATCCACAGTGGTCATGTTCCTTTCCCCGGCATTCCCATCTTTATCCTTCTTCAATACTTCATAAAGTGCCTGCCAACTCCCGAGATCGGTCCAGCGGATTTCCCCCGCCGGAACCGTGGCCACATTTTTAGCCTTCTCTAATACACCATAATCAACCGATATCGCGGGAAGCTTAGACCAAATCCGCTTCACTTCATTTTGCGCGATGGGTTTGGCAAAGATCCGAAAGACATCCGGAAGCCACTCGGCAACCGCCCGGCGGAATACCGAGGTTTTCCAGATAAATATCCCGCTGTTCCATAAATATTTCCCGGATCTTAAAAACATCCGGGCCTTTTCCTCCGCTGGCTTTTCCGTAAACTGAACCACCTTGCTGATCTTTTGTCCTGCACAAACACTGGATTTAATCCGCAGATATCCATAACCGATCTCGGGACGTGTTGGCACAATCCCTAAGGTAACCAGAAAATCATAACGGGCTAAGGATAGGGCCTGTTTTAAACATTTCCAAAAGGCCGGTTTGTTTTGAATCAGATGATCGGACGGCAAAACGATCATCACCGATTCGGGATCGCGTTGGTGAATCAAGGAGGCTGCCCAGGCAATGGCGGGCGCCGTATTCTTCCCCCAAGGTTCATATAAAAATTGTGCGGACGGAATTCCGTAAGTCCGTTGCTGTTCAATGATGTGTTTCTGATAACAAAGGTTACTGACAATCCAGATCTGAGAGGCTGGAACCAGGGGGAAAATTCGTTCTATGGTCCCCTGGAAGAGAGATCTCTGGTTGATGATCTTTAAGAATTGCTTGGGATGGTCTCGCCGGCTCAATGGCCAGAATCGGGTGCCGGAGCCGCCGGCCAGGATCACCGCGTGGAGACTCACCCGTCCTTTGGGCGGGATGATCCCTCTAGTATTATTTTTTTGTTTCTTCATAGATGGATTGATAGACAGAGGAGATGCTGGCGGCCAGGGACTTCAACGAAAATTGCCGGGCTCTCATCAGAGCCTTACTCCTGAGCTCGTCTCTCCGAGAAACCTTCTCCAAAATGATCCCTAACTCTTTCGCCGTCTCTAACGGCTGCCCGGCATCCGTCAGGCATCCCGCCGGCCCCAGCATCTCTTGAGCCAGGGGGACACGCGCGGTTAAGATGACAGCGCCGCAGCTGACCGCCGCGATCAAAGGATAAAAAGGATTCTCCTTCACGGAAGGATAAAGAAAACCATCGGCAAAATTCATCAGGGAAGACAATTCCGCCGGGTTCAACCGATCGATAAAGATCACGGACTCCTTGATCCCTAACTGTTGGATCAATCCGTGAATGGACGGATCCCCCCGCCCTAGACCCCTAATCACTAAATCTCCCGGATACCCTACCTCTTTGACCCTGGTGAAGGCCCGCAAAAAATTAAAGACATCTGGATTCTTCCCGGAGGTCAATAAAAACACAAAAGGTTCCTTAATCCCTTGAGAGCCAAGCCGCTCTCTCGCCTGGTTACGTTCTTGATCATACAAAGGATGAAATCTCTTCTCATCAACAGCCGGTGGCACAACCTCAATCTTCCCTGGATTCATCTGATCAAGAGCCCCAGGTTCTCTTAAAGTTATCACTATCTTCCTGGTTGTTTGAGGTGAGATCTCCTCTAAATGACCCTGCGGGAAAACAGTCCCTATGGTTGGGCAAGGATCCCTATCCACTGGAATGGGATTGATCAGATGGTAAACATCAACGGATGGGAGGACCTTTTTGATCCCGCGATTCCACCCATCCCAATGACAGATAATGTTTGGGTGATTTTCTTTCGCAATCTTGATGTAAGGGGCAATACGTGTCCGAGGGAAATAAAGGAAGAATTTATTATCCGGAGAAAATCGAGACAACGAATGGATGAGATAAAATGTAAACGATCCTTCATCCGCTGAAAAATCCTCACACCAATAACGGCAGTCGATCCCAATCCGCATAACTTCACCGCTTGATTCCCCGCTTCTTCAAGAAACGTTCGACCGTCTGTACGACATAATCCAAATGTCCTTTATTCAATCCTTGATGAATCCCGATATGAATCCCGAAATCCGAACAATATTCGGCCTCGGGGAAATCCCCGCATTGATATCCCAAAAAGGCATAACTGTCCGTTTGCGTCGGCAGGGAATAAAAGAGGTTGCGGGAATCAATCCCCGCCTCATCCAGATGATCAACAAACTCATCTTTCGTGAACGGTAGGCCCTCTTTTAATATCAGAGAAAAGGCATGCGGCCCGATTTTTTCCCGGGGCTCTTCCTGAAGGATCAAGAAAAATGGTTCAAAACGCCGGAATTGTTCGGTCAAATAACGGAGGTTTTCCCGCCGCTTCCCGAGGATTTGATCGAACATGCGGATATTCCCTAAACCAATCGCCGCCTCCATCTCATTCATCTTAGCGGAGAATCCGATCCGCTGGAACTGGAATTTATCCACAATGCCGTGATTGCGCAATGACCGCGCCGACTCAGCCATACGATCATCATCGGTGATGATCATGCCTCCTTCGACTGAAGTGATGATGTGCGCCGCGTAAAGACTAAAGGCCGCCAGGTGCCCCAGGGTTCCGATGAGTCTTCCCTGATATTCCGCGCCGTGAGCTTCGGCAGCATCTTCAATAATAAAAAGTTTATGTTTTTCGGCGATTGTCTTGATCTCATCCATGGGCGCCGGTTTGCCCATCAGATGCACCGGCATGATCCCCCGTGTTTTATCGGTGATGACCGATTCAATGAGACGGGGATTGATATTGAGAGTGGTTCTTTGGACATCCACAAAGACCGGTTTAAAGCCGGCCTGAAACACCGCGTTACCGGTAGCCACAAAAGTCAAGGCCGGGACAATAATCTCATCGCCCCGTTGGGCGCCGTAATCATACAAGACAGCCAGGGCAATCGCATCGGCATCGGTGCCGCTGCTGACAGCGACCGCATGTTTTACGCCGAATAACCTGGCGAATTGACGCTCAAATTCCTCGACATATTTCCCGCGCGTCAGCCACTTCGACTTCAAGGCCTCTCCCACCAGCCGTTCGGCTTCCTCGGTTAAAGAGACCGTTCCAAAAGGCACCTTATATTTTGCCTTTTTCTCTAATCGGCTCGAAGAGATTTTCATATTAGTAGACTGTAATAGAATTTTTAATCCAATACGTCATTCCCCTCCCTTTTGATGGGAGGGGGATCGGGGAGGATGATTTTCGACCCCAATTCCGAAGAGGATTATTTCCTAATTCGGAATTGGGGTTCGACGATCATCACCCCCACCTATCCTCCCCCATCGGGAGGAAATACAGAAATTTATCTGACAAAATTTTAGGCCCGGCTTTTGAACCCTAGAATTGCAGAAGGTGTTTAATAATCTCATCGCAAGTGGGTCGTATCAGGGTCAACTGCAATTCAAGGGTTGAAATATTCTTGCGCCTGCTTGAACCGCAGCGGCGTTCCAATGTCGATAAATTTTTCTGGGATTTCATAACCATATAATCCTTGGTCAATCAGCTGAGGGAAAAGGTCCCTTTCTAATGAAAATTTTTCCTCTCCTCCCATGAGTGAGAAAACCCCGCGGTCTAAACAATAAATTCCCACGTTGATATAATACCGGACAGCCTTGTGATCAGCGGGGACTTTATTGAGCCTTTGCTTTTCTAAAAAAGAAATAATCTTATGATTCTGATCAAGCGTGATGAGGCCAAAATCCTGATTGGCCTTAACCGCATTTAACCCGATTGTCCCTTTCGCCTTCTTTTTGTGATGGTATCTCAGGACATCGGAAAGACTCACCGGACAAAACGAATCTCCATTAAAAACAAAAAATGTCTGGCTCTTGACCGAACCCCTGGCGAACTTAAGAGCCCCGCCGGTCCCGAGCGGCTCAGACTCTTGGGAATATTCAATCTTTAAATCCAAATCTTTAGAGAGTTTATTGCGGCAATATTCCTCAATGACCCCGGCTTGATAACCCGTACACAAGATCACCCGCTGACAACCCTGGTCTTGTAAAAAATTTAATAAGATGTCTAAAAAAGGCCGGCCGTTAATTGAGGCCATAATCTTGGGCTGATTCCCGAGGTGAGATCTCAGTCGGGTTCCCAGGCCGCCGCACAGAATAAGGACGTCCGTCTTCTGAATCCCTGCTTCCATATGTTTTAGCACGCATCTGATGACAGTCTACTGCATTGTCAGGCAAATTTATGGATTTCCTCCCCCTTGAGGGAGATAGGTGGGGGGTGTTGATCGTCGATAATCACCCTCCCCTAGCCCGTCCCATCAAGAGAGGGGAATAAACGATGTTTCAGTTGCACACTATTGGATTAAAAATTTACCTGACAGTCTTCTACCAACCCACCGTGTGCTGCGCGGGTTCAATGAGAGTCAGACCCTTCCTTATTCCAACTGGCCTTCATTGGGATGATAAAAGATGATCTGACTTCCCTGACTTTCAAACTTGAAGGGAATCAACAGGAGCTTCTTCAATCGTTCCTTGATTTTATTCTGCTTTTCCGGCGGGGCAAAAAGGAGCATGAAACCGCCTCCTCCAGCACCGAGCAATTTCCCTCCTATCGCTCCATGACAGCGGGCGGTTTCATAGATCTCATCGATATGAGGGTTGGAGATCTTAGTTGACAAACTCCTTTTCAATAACCAGCTCTCATGAAGAAGTCTGCCGAATGCCAGGAGATCATCGCCATTCAAGATATCCATGGCCTTGACAGCCATATCAAACATCTGCATCAATTCCGATTTTTTTAAAGGGATATTCTTAACTTGATGCCGGGCGATCCGGGAGGCATTGCGTGATAAACCCGTAAAATAAAGCATCAGGTGCCGCTGCAGACGCTGGACCTTGTCCTGAGCCAGCGTGATCCGGCGGACCCGCAGATGATCCTGGCCGCCGAATTCAATGAAATTAAAACCGCCGTAAGCGGCGAGGGTCTGATCCTGGCAGCCGACAAATTCACCGCATTTCTCCTGCTCGATACTGATGGCTTCACGCGCGAGTTTTTCCTTGGTGGGCATGATCCCCTTTAAGGCATAAAAGCTGTTGAGCATCCCCACGGTAAACGCGGAACTGGATCCTAAACCCGACCGAGCCGGCAGATCCCCGTCGTGATGGATCTCCACCCCTTGCTTGATATGAAGGAAATTCAATACCTCGCGCACCGCCGGATGGTTGATCTCATTTACGGTCCTCACGTGCTCCATCTGAGAATAAATGATCCGAGAGCGGTGCTTAAAAAACGGGGGAAGATAACGGCAGGTAATATAACAATACTTATTGATGGTCGTGGCCACCACCGCCCCTTTATGATCATGAAACCATTGGGGATAATCGGTTCCTCCTCCAAAAAAGGAGATACGGAAGGGGGTACGGCTGATAATCATCTTAAAGGGACCTCTTGTAAAATCTTCCGCTTCAATTTTATTTTAGTCGATCGTATCGTTTCCTCTGCGGCGAGGGGACCAAATTTCGCTTTTAAAAAATCTAAAAACCGGGGATTGGTATGATATTTCAGCCAGGCCTCGTCACGGAAATTCAAGACATCTTCCGCTGTGAGATAACGCGTGGGAAGCGGCTGAGCATCATAGGAATGCTGGGAATATCCGGCGTAACTCTCCGGCAGTTTCCAACCTTCTTTTCTGGCCAAACCGTATAAGGGGCTCCCCGGATAGGCCATGGCGCTGTAAAAATTAGCCATCTCGGTATTGAGCTCCAGGGCCAGGTCCAATGTCCGCTGCATAGTCGGAAACGTATCCTCCGGTAAACCGAAGATATAATTGGCGGCCACGTTGATTCCCTGATCACGGATCTTTTTGACGATCCCGCGGATATCGATCTCTTCGAACTTCCCTTTGATGACATCCTTCCTCACTTTTTGATCCCCGCTTTCAATCCCCAAAGCGAGATAATTCACCCCCGCCTTCTTGAGCGTTTCCAGATACATCTCTTTGACCGTGTCGATCCTGGCATAACACCAAATATTGAATTTAAAACCCCGCTCGATAATCCGCTGGCACAATTTCATAAAGTGATTCTGGTTAAGGACAAACATCTCATCGGCAATCTTGATATTGATGATCCCCCTCCGGGCCAATTGTTCAAATTCCTTAATAATATAATCCGGATCCCAATAGCGGAAGACATTGCTCCCGTCGGAATATTCATTCTCCTGCCGGTTGATGATATTGATCATGCAAAAGCTGCAGCGGAAAGGGCACCCTAAGCTTGTATAAAGCGCGGCAAACGGCTGACGCTCACAGTGGTTCGGAAGGGCATGCCAGAGGGCGGTGCGGTACCGGTCCATCGGCAGTTTGTCCCAGGGAATGCCCGGCATTTCTTGAGCCAAATCTTCTTTAGCAACGATCGGGGAGGGTTTATTAAAGACCGTCTGTCCATTTTCGCGGAAACCCAGCCCCTCCACTTCCGACAACTTATCCTTGAGATTGGTCTTCAATAAATGGGAAATGGTATAGACCCCTTCGTTCTGGCAGACCATATCGATAAAGGGATGCTTCTCCATCACTTCCCGCGGCAAGGCGCTAATATGGCCGCCGACAAAAAGGATCTTGGAGTCAGCACCGGATTGCTTGACCAGCTCGGCCAAGGACACGGCTCCTTCCATATTCTGTGAACTGGCGGAGGGCTGCTGGCCATAGACAACAAAGCATAGGACGCGCGGATTGAGTTTACGGATTTCATCCGCAGCAAGCTGGTCGGTCCAATGCCAAGCCTCACAATCCAGAATCTCAGCGGAAAATCCCTTTTGAAGGACATGGCCGGTCAAAAGCCCGGCCCAAATGGGCGGCTCGATTGCGGAAAAATCCGTGCTTAAGTCCTGATAGATTTTCTTAGAGGCGTTGGGATGGATAAAAAGAATATCTAAGCGGCTCATAGGATAGATTCAAACATTAGTTAATCGGCTGCCAGCAGACTTAACGGATGATAAGATTTGGTAGCCTTTGATTAATTCCTGGATTCCATCGGAAAGCGATACGTCGGGCTTGAATCCCGCTTTCTCGATCTTTTCGTTGCTCACGATATAATCTCTTTTATCCGGATCCCGCCCGATCTTAGATTCAATGAAAAACAATTCCGGGATGTGCTTCTGGATTTCCTGGCAGAGTTCCAGCTTGCTTAAGTTGGCGTCGCTCAAGCCCACATTATATGGTTCGTTTTTCATCTTGTCAAAATGATTGAGGCCGTGGATAAAGGCCTTGGCCACGTCCCGTACGTGAATGTAATTGCGTTTGAAATGCGCCTCAAACAAGACGATAAAACGGTCAAAGAGCGCGCGGTAGGTAAAATCATTGACCAGCAGGTCCAGGCGCATCCGCGGGCTGATCCCAAAGGCCGTCGCTAACCGCAGGGTCATGGCATTGCCGGCATCAAGAATCAGATCCTCCGCTTCCACTTTGAGTTTGCCGTAGAGAGAAACCGGTCTTAAGGGTGTTTGTTCGCTGCAATATTTCCCCTTCTGCCCGACCCCGTATCCGCTGTTGGTCGTTGGATAGATGATGCTCTGCCCCTGACCGCGCAATTTCAGGATGACCTTGACGGCATCCACAATGACGGCCTGCGCGGCCTGCGGTTCTTTGGCGCAAAGAGGGGCGCCCGTCAAACATGCCAGGGGAAAGATCGCGTCCGCGTCCTTGATAAGCCTCTTCACCAAAGACTCATCCCGCGTATCTCCACGAATGATTTCGCAATGCTTATGATGACAGACATCCAGAAGCGAGGTCTGCTGGTAGATAAAATTATCCAGGACGGTGACCTGATATCCCTCCTTGAGAAGGACGGGAACCAAGACCGAACCAATATAGCCGGCACCTCCGGTGACAAGAATCTTCTTCACTTCAACGGCTCTCCTCCAATTGTTGCTGACCCGCAACAATTGGTTTGAAACTTTTTTTTCGGCTGATCAGGGACATCTTACCCCAAGGCACGCACTCCGAATTAGAAAATAATCCTCTCCTCAAGAGCTCGATGAGACAGATTTTTCACCCAGGGAGTGAGGCATTGTCCGTCGAACCCCAATTTTGTATTTAATACAAGATTGGGTCGAAAAAACTTTTCTAATTCGGAGTTTAGGGTCTTACTTCTCGTTATAATAATTTCCGTGTTCGATGATGAGACTGGCGCGGTGATCTTCGCGTTTAAGGGCGTATTGATAGGTGGGAAAAATCTCTTCCGTCTCCTCCAATTCCACCACATTAATCCACGAAAACATCTTTCGGAAGGCCTCCGCATAATTACCGATATGCTGATGGCCGGGATGCACCGGCATATAAGGACCCGCGGCCACCCGAATGATCACCCTCGGCAATATCTGCTGGGAACTGATCGCGGGAATCTTATCCAGCATGTTCGCCATATCCGACGTTGCTAAAAGTAGAAAATTCTGCCGGGGGTAAACCGAAATCGGAATATACCCGGCCAGGGCCAGCCCGATCGAAAACTGCATCTGGAAACTCTCATTGACCGGCATCTCCAGGGCCTTCTCTTTCGGGAGATCCCGCAGGGTCTGATACATAAACGTCCCCGGTCCGCCAACCGTCTGGCCCAAGAAGATGGTCCGGGGCTGCTGAGCCATCCATTCCATAGTCCTCTTCAATTCATCAAAGTATTTCAAGAAACTCTCCGTTGATCATAGGTCAGGTCATGAGTCTTTGTTCTTTTCAAAACTTAATCAACTTTCCCAATCCAGAATGCGGATAATCGTTGATGTATTGAAAATAAATGATCTTCTTCTCGTACCGAGTCTCTTTAAACCAAGGGTCAGAAGCTCCCCACACCTCGCGGGTTTTCGTCATAACACTCAACTGATTATCGCAGACGATGAATTTGACCGGCAGATCAAAATGCACCGCGTATTTCACCGCTTCATGAAATGTCCCGGTCTCCGCTGACATTTCCCCGCAGAAAATAAACGCTCTTCCCTGCTGCTTCTGCTGCTTGAGGGCCCAGGCCACTCCCACGGCGACACCCATCAGACTCGCGACCAAACCGGAACATAAAACCTTATATTCGGGGAAACACAACGAAATGCTTTTTCCATCCAGGATCGCCTGTTTTAACTCCTCCCTTGGGACCCCTTTGAGCAAGGCCAGCTCATGGGAATCCCAATATCCAAAGACATAATCGTCCGCACCTATCTCCTCATCCCGAAAAATATCAATCAGTTTGTCTTCTCTTCCCGACCGCAGATGCACCGGGGCCCGGATGGCCCCCGTGGCAAAGATCTCAGCGATCTCTTTCTCAAAACTTTGCAAATCTTCTTTTGTAAGCATAACCGTTGATCTATGGGTTGATTTCATCAGAAATTAATCCCTACTCCGCTTGAACCAGCGGATCGATTCTTTCAATCCTTTTTCTAAACTAACTTTCGGAGACCAGTTCAAGAGTCGTTTCGCCAGAGAGATATCCGGTCGTCTCTGTTTTGGATCGTCCTGCGGCAAGGGTTTATAAACGATCTTTCCCCTGGTCCCTGAAAATCGGATCACTAATTTGGCAAATTCGATAATGGTGAATTCCTGGGGATTCCCGATGTTCACGGGCCCGGCCACATCCGAAGATAACAGACGAATAATCCCCTCGATCAAATCCGAATAATAACAAAAAGACCGGGTTTGTTTCCCGTTCCCATAAACGGTGAGAGGACGATTGTGTAAGGCCTGATCAATGAAATTCGGGACAACACGGCCGTCGTGCATCCGCATCCGCGGGCCATAGGTGTTAAAAATCCTTACAATGCGGGTATCCATTTTGTGAAACCGGTGATAGGCCAGGGTCAGGGCCTCGGCGAACCGTTTGGCCTCATCATACACGCCCCGCG
This sequence comes from uncultured Planctomycetales bacterium, assembly GCA_964373335.1. Classification (GTDB taxonomy): domain Bacteria; phylum Omnitrophota; class Gorgyraeia; order Zapsychrales; family CAYJUK01; genus CAYJUK01. The sequence continues at coordinate 18,847 of CAYJUK010000011.1, forward strand.
GGCCTACTGGATTCACGTTGCCCCAATACGTTTCTTTCTGGGGATGTTCTAAAGGATCGCCGTAGACTTCCGAAGTCGAGGCCAAAAGATAGCGGGCCTTTTTGACCCTGGCCACTCCCAGGGTGTTGAGTGTCCCCAAGGACCCCACCTTCATGGTCTGGATCGGATAATTCAAATAATCTTCCGGACTCGCCGGGGAGGCAAAATGAAGAATGGCATCCACCGGGCCGGTAATCCTGATCTCTTTAGACACATCCTGCTGCATGAAAATAAAATCTTTGCTGCTCAATAAATGCGCAATATTTTTCTCGCTGCCGGTAATGAGATTATCCAAACAAATGACACGGTAATCTTCTGCCATCAATCGATCACAGAGATGACTCCCCAGGAAACCTGCCCCGCCGGTGACCACCGCAGTTTTTTTTCTCATCACCACACCCTCATATGAACAGATGTATTGTCAAAAGTAGGGAACGGTTTAAAACCGTTCCCTACTTTTAATCTGCTTATCTTCCTCGTTTGCAGATAATTTTGATAATAGGGTTTCCCTCCCCTAGCCCCTCCCTCCAGGAGGGGAATTCCCATGCTCATTCTTTCATACCTTAATCCTTCGCGCACTCATAAAACTTTTGACACGACCTGAACAGAATCTAGAAAATCGTCTGCGGGCGATGACTTTTAACGATTTTCAGCCCCAGGTTAAAAATATACATTACTAAGAGGTTAAAAACGGATAATCTTTTTGTCCCGAATCTGACCATAAACATTACGGATATCAAAGATTAGCCGGGCGGCCTGTCTCACTAAAAGATAATTGACCTGAGTATGATCTGTGGCGATGACAACACAATCATACCTTACCAGATGATTCTTCGTCAATGGCCGGGAACTCATCTTTAAGGAACCGACATTCAGATAAGGGATAATGGGATCATGATAATCGACTCGACACCGGGCCTTTTTAAGAAGCTCAATCAATTTCAATGACGGTGATTTTCGCAAATCCTTCACATCCCTCTTATAGGTCACTCCCATCACCAATATCCTGGAAGCTGATAATGTCTTACTTTTCTTCCTTAAGATATCCTTTAACCTTCCCCTGGCATACCAAGGCATACTGGAATTGATATCGGCGGCCAGCTTGATAAATCTGGAATAGAAACCATAATGTCTGGCCTTCCAATACAAATACAAGGGATCCTCGGGGATACAATGACCACCGACCCCCAGTCCCGGATAAAACGGCATAAATCCAAAAGGTTTCGTTTTGGCTGCCTCGATGACCTCCCAGACATCGATGCCGAATTGATGGCAGATCATGGCTAACTCGTTGATCCATCCGATATTGACGATACGGAAAGAATTCTCCAGCAGTTTTGTCATTTCCGCGGCCTCAGCCGTTGAAACCAGATGCACCCTGGTGATGATCTTTTCATACAATGTCCTGGCCAATAATCCACTGGCCCGGCCGATCCCCCCCACTATCTTCGGAATCCTTTTGACATCATAAGTTTTATTGCCCGGATCAATACGTTCAGGGGAAAAGGCAAGAAAAAAATCCTTTTCCGACTTAAGCCCGGTCTTTTCCAATTCCGGCTTAATCAATTCCCGGGTCGTGCCGGGGTAAGTCGTACTTTCCAGGATGATCAAGGTGTCTTTCTTAAAATATTTACGGATGGTTCGGACTGCCGAGATCATATAGGAAATATCCGGGGTATATTTCCTTTTAATGGGAGTAGGCACACAGATGATGATCACATCAATCTCACTTAACACCTCGAACTCTGTCGAGGCCTCCAATTGTCCCTGCCGGATGACTTTCTTAAGCTCCGCCGCGGGGACATCCAGGATATAACTGATGCAGCGATTCACTTTTTGCACCCGGTCTTGATCTTTATCCAATCCATAAACCTTAAATCCGGATTTGGCAAAGTTCACGGCCAGCGGAAGGCCCACATACCCTAAGCCAATGACAGCAATCTTAGCTTGTCTCGCCTGAATCTTATTCCTTAACTTAATCGACATTTTTCCTCATGAGGGAAGGACTCTTTGCTTAGGCCAAACCCCGTCCGATCCCGTAATATTCAAAGCCCCGCTTCTTGAACTGTTCCCGATCCCAAAAATTACGTCCATCGAAAATCAAAGGCTGCCGCATGATCCGATGGATTTTACTAATATCCAGCCTGGAAAACTCCTCCCATTCGGTTAAGAGCAATAAACAATCGCTCCCCTGAGCAACCTGGTAGGGATCAGAACATAAGGTCAGGTCAGACAAAATCTTTTTCGCATTATCCATCGCCTGAGGATCATAGGCCTTGATCCTGGCCCCTTCTCCCTGCAGGATTTTGATGATGTCCATGGAAGGGGCGTTGCGCATATCATCGGTATCCGGCTTAAAGGCTAACCCCAGGACCCCGATGATTTTATCCTTAATGATCCACATCTTATCCTCGATCAATCGGACAAAGGCGGTCTTCTGAAGATCATTGATTTTACGCACCTCTTTAAGAAGAGAAAAGTCATATCCGTTCTTTTCGCTCAAACGGATAAAGGCATCCACATCTTTGGGAAAACAACTGCCGCCGTACCCGACCCCGGCATCCAGAAAACTTCGTCCGATGCGCTTATCATAGCCCATGCCTTCCGCCACTTTGAGGACATCGGCACCCACGCGATCACAAATCTGAGCGATGGAATTGATAAACGAAATCTTCGCGGCCAGAAAAGAATTGGAGGCGTGCTTGATCATCTCGGCTGAATTGATATTGGTCACGACAATCTTCGTCTTCAGCGGCTGGTAAATCTCCCGCAAAATCTTCTCGGCGCGTGATGACTCAACGCCAATAACGATCCGATCCGGGCGCATGAAATCTTCAACGGCGGAGCCCTCTCTTAAAAATTCCGGATTCGAGGCCACATCAAAGGTTATTGTCCCCGGCCCTTTCCGTTGAAATTTCTTGGGAAGGCTGAGTTTGATTGTCCGCTCAATCCGCATGCCCGTGGCCGCGGGGACCGTGGATTTTTCAACAATCAATTTGTAAGAATCCATGGTGCGGGCAATCTGCCGCGCCACATTTTCCACATAGGTCAGATCCGCCTCTCCATTAGGCTTCGACGGGGTCCCAACGGCGATAAAAATCACCGTAGATTTCTGAGTCGTTTCTTTGATCGAGGCTGAAAACGAAAGCCTCTTTTTCTTCAGGTTCTGCTTGAGGAGAGTCTCCAGCCCCGGCTCATAAATAGGGGCTATCCCTTTTTTCAACCTTCTCATTTTCTCTTCATTGTTATCGACACAGATGACCCGATGGCCGATCTCAGCTAAACACACACCGGTGACCAATCCCACATAACCTGAACCAACGATTCCAATATTCATTGTGATGTCCTTTAGTAGGGAAC